>JAZORN010000036.1:0-40326 GCA_045656645.1 Clostridia bacterium
TATATGACAGGTAAGCTTGAAATCGTTAGCGAAAAGGCTTATTCAAACGGCCCCAGAGCTAAGGTTCGTTGCTACGGTGCAGACGATGTTCGCGAAGGTGTTGCTATCATGCATCAGGAAAAGGTTGACGTTTCCATCACAGGTAACTCCACCAATCCCACTCGTTTCCAGCATCCCGTTGCAGGTACATATAAGAAGGAATGTAACGAGCTTGGTAAGAAATACTTCTCCGTTGCATCAGGCGGCGGTACGGGCAGAACTCTTCATCCCGATAACATGGCAGCAGGTCCTGCTTCATACGGTATGACAGATACAATGGGAAGAATGCATTCTGATGCACAGTTTGCAGGTTCTTCATCAGTTCCCGCACACGTTGAAATGATGGGACTTATCGGCGCAGGTAACAACCCCATGGTTGGTATGTCAGTAGCTTGTGCTGTTGCAGTTGAAGAAGCTAGCAAATAATTTGCGGTCAAATTATTTGCAATGAAATTTGCCTTCGGCAATTGAAATTCGCCGTTAGCGATTGAAATGCTTAAAAAGCTTGAAATGCACCGCAGGAGCATTGCTTCTTGCGGTGCATAATTTTTTGTTGGTGCAAATTTCATTTCATTTGCGAGCAAAGCGAGCATATTTCAAGACAGAGCATCGCTTTGTCATTTCAAGCACGAAGTGCATTTCATTTGGAGGTAAAATATGACAGACAATATACTTATCGACTTGTCAATGAACTTTTCTGTAGAAATAGTGAATTTATGTGGCACAATCAAAGGAAAATCTGTCCTTACAAATCAAATTATCAGAAGTGGTACAAGTATTGGCGCAAATATTCACGAAGCCAACTATGCTCATAGCAGAGCAGATTTTATTTCAAAAATGCAAATTGCCCTCAAAGAGTGTTATGAAACAGAATACTGGCTTAAACTTTTTATAAGAACAAATATCATTACCGATGAAATATATAATAAATTGAGAAATGATTGCGGTAAAATCAGAAAAATTCTTATTTCATCAATTAATACAGCAAAAAGCAACTTAAATAATAAAACTGTTTAACAAACAAAAAGTCCGCCACTTTTTCCGAAGCGACGGGCTTTTTAACTACTGCTTTTTCAATCTTTGTTGACCTCTATATTTATTCTTGTTCGTGCATTCTAATCTTTGGCTTTAATTCAAAAATATCTCCCTCATTCTCAATTCTGTATAAATCTGTATATGAATAAGTTTTTGTTTTGCATGTGTTTTCAAAAAACACTTCCTTTTGTTCATACAGAATAGCACTTTCTGCATGGTCTATTATACTTGCATCAGGATTTTTAGGATATATAATATGTCCTAATCTCACATAAATCTTACCTCTGTATAGATTAAGCCAATGTTCACTATGACTTTTTAATCTGTTTCTTATTGTATTATGTTGTGTTGCAATTCCCAAATACAAACTTGTTTCTTTATTTCCAAAAACTCTGCTTATGTAATATAATCCTTGTGTATTTGATAAATCACTTTTTATTGCATCTTCAAGTGACAATGCCTTATTCCAATTAATTCTTATAATTTTATCTCTCATTGTTAAGTCCTTTTCAATTATTATAAAATGCTACAGATTACTTACAATTATCTTTTTCTTTCTTTTTATTTGGATTAAAAATCAATACTCCCTCGTCAGTATCGGCTATGGCAACCTCCTGCCCTTTTTCCAAACCATATGACCTCCTGAAACTTACGGGAATTGTAATCCTTCCCAGATTGTCAATATTTCTTCTTATTCCTACTCTCATATTTGCACCCTCCGTTTTTGTGGGGCTATGAATTAAAAAGACGCATAGCTCATTAAGAGACTATGCGCCGAAAAATACATAGCTCTTTTTTTGTCGCCAAACAAAATCATCTACCTACTACTAGAGCAAGGATAGAGCCTATGTATTTTTACCAAAATAAAAATACTAGCTCTAACAGTAGGTCATATTCAGATTTTGTTTGGCAAAGTTATTATAACATTAAACGGAGAAGATTTCAACCATTTTTAATTCATTCGACAAAAAAAGATATTTTTCCCGAACAAAAATTCAACCGATGCAGACATAAAGTTCTACATCGATCAAACGAGCAACTCCTTCATCATATCATCAACATTTGTATATGTCTTTCCAAGAGAAGGATTTTTCTTCATTGCTTTCACTTCTTCTATTGCCTCAATAGTTTCGCTGTTTGGAATCCTTAAAGATATATCAAAAGGTATTCTCTGTTCTCTGACAGCCTGCTTCGCAGATAAAGTAAAAAATGTTGTCATATCCATTCCAAGATTAGATACTAATTCCTGAAGTTGTGTTTTTAGCTCCTCATCCATACGCATTGTCACATTTGTAGTAGCCATATTATCAGCCTCCTTTAAGATTATATTAGCACAATGCAATAACATTGTCAATACACTATATGTAATTTGCAATAATTCTATACAACCATTTTTAATTCATTCGACAAAAGAACATATTTTATTACAATAAAAATGCAGGGGCGGTAATTAAATCCGCCCCTTATAATTTTACGCTATATCAATATCTATACTCTCTTTTTCTTTACGGATAAGCTCGGGAGCTTTCTCCCCGTCAAAGCTTTCCTTTGTAAATATTGCCTTCTTCACACTCTTGTCAGAGGGGATTTCATACATAGCCTCGGACAAGGTTTTTTCAACTATTGCACGAAGACCTCTCGCACCCGTATCACGCTCAATAGCTTTTTTTGCAATACAGGTAAGGGCATCGTCTGTTATCTGGAGCTCTACCCCATCCATTTCAAAAAGCTTCTGATACTGCTTTACAAGTGCATTTTTAGGCTGTGTCAAAATCTGCTTGAGCGCTTCCTCGTCAAGGGAGTCGAGTGTTACAACAACGGGAACTCTGCCCACAAGCTCGGGAATGATACCAAATTTGAGTAAATCCTGAGGCTCAACATTCTTAAAGCTCTCCCCTACGTCACGCTTCTCTTTACTTTTAACCTCTGCGCCAAAGCCTACGCCCTGCTTACCGATACGCTTTTCGATGATTTTATCAAGTCCTGAAAACGCACCACCGCAGATAAAGAGAATATTTGTTGTGTCAATCTGATAAAATTCCTGATGCGGGTGCTTTCTTCCACCCTGCGGTGGAACAGATGCAACCGTACCCTCTAAAATTTTAAGGAGTGCCTGCTGAACACCCTCACCGCTGACATCACGGGTAATTGACACGTTCTCACTCTTTTTCGTGATTTTATCTATTTCGTCGATATATATAATGCCACGCTGCGCCTTTTTAATATCGTAGTCTGCCGCCTGAATGAGCTTTAAAAGAATATTTTCAACATCCTCGCCCACATAGCCTGCCTCGGTAAGACTTGTTGCATCTGCAATTGCAAACGGTACCTGAAGCACCTTTGCAAGAGTTTGTGCAAGAAGTGTTTTACCGCTACCCGTAGGTCCAATCATAAGAATATTACTCTTCTGCAGTTCTACACCATTTGTATCAACCTTGGAATTAATACGCTTATAGTGGTTATAGACCGCAACGGCAAGGCTTCTCTTTGCCTTATCCTGACCGATTACATAATCGTCAAGCACTTCTTTGATTTCCTTGGGAACGGGAGTTTTTGTAAGTTCGGGAAGCTCGCCCTCACTCCTGTGGTCAAATTCATCAAAATCGCCCTCAAGGATTTCAAAGCACACCTCTATACATTCATCACAAATATAAACCCCCGGTCCTGCGATAAGTCTGTTTACCTCGTCCTGAGTTTTACCGCAGAAGGAGCATTTCAACTGTGTTTCTTCGTTTTTCGGCAAATATATCACCCTTCCAATAAATTCGATAATTTATAGGAGCTGTAAAAAAACATTTTTACAGCTCCTTTTACCTTTGTTTTATCTTGACACTGTTTTTGGAATAGGAAAAAATGATTTGGAACGGACAAACTGAACCACGGCTTGCCGTGGGTTACCCGAAGGCGTACGATGGTACGTCGAGAGGTGAAGTTTGTTCGTAGCAAAAAGGCTTAATTCACAAGAAAATCTCATCATATGAGATTTTCCTCATCGATAAAATAGTATCTGCTATAGTATGATTGCCCTTATATTTATTTTGCCTTTTTGCGCTCCAGGCATTTTTAACATTCCAAAAATTATCGTGCAGTAATGATTTTATCAATCAGACCGTATTCAAGTGCCTGCTGTGCACTCATAAAATTGTCACGCTCTGTATCACGTGCAATTTCCTCAAGCGGACGACCCGTATTCTCGCTGAGAATTGTATTGAGTTTCTCCTTCATACGGATAATTCTGTCTGCGTGAATTTTAATGTCAGTTGCCTGACCCTGCATTCCGCCGAGTGGCTGATGAATCATTATTTCACTGTTGGGAAGCGCAAGGCGCTTACCCTTTGCACCTGCGGAAAGAAGGAATGCACCCATACTTGCCGCCATACCAACACAGATTGTTGATACATCACACTTGATATAATTCATTGTGTCGTATATCGCCATACCTGCGGTAATACTTCCGCCCGGGCTATTGATGTAAAGCATTATATCCTTGTCGGGGTCTTCGCTTTCAAGGAAAAGCATCTGCGCAACAATAATACTTGCTGTCTGGTCATTTACTTCGTCGCCGAAGAAAATTATTCTGTCTTTAAGAAGTCTTGAAAAAATATCGTAGGATCTTTCTCCCTGACCTGTCTGTTCAATTACGTATGGAACCAAGCTCATCTAACATCCTCCTCTTTCTTTTTTACTGTATAGGAATTTGCGTAATTTTATCGCGAGCAACATTTGTCTTGCTTGATTTTAGTCAGAACGCGAAATGGGTGAAGCGGCACGCTTCTTCTGTATTATTCAGCGTCTTTCTTAGCTGCTGCCTTTTTTGTAGTAGTTGTCTTCTTAGCTGCAGTTGTCTTTGATGTAGTGGTTGTTTTCTTAGCTGCAGTCTTCTTCGGTGCTGCCTTTTCTTCACCGTCAGCCTTTTTAGCTGTAGTTTTCTTTGCAGCAGTTGTCTTCTTAGCTGCAGTCTTCTTCGGTTCTGCCTTTTCCTCAGCATCGTCAGCCTTCTTTGTTGCAGCTTTCTTAGCAGCAGTCTTCTTTGCCTTACCAACCTTTGCAGCAGCAACTATAAGGTCAATGGTCTTCTGTGCCTTGAGGTCAAGCTTAAGTGATTCTGCGTTTGCACCCATAAGCTCCTTAACCTTGTCAACCTCCATACCGTACATATCAGCCATTTTCTTGTACTCGCCTTCAAGGTCCTCATCAGTAACCTCAACCTTTTCTGCATCAGCGATTGCGCCAACTACAAGCTGAGTTTTTACTGCCTTATATGCGGTATCCTTAAGTTGCTCACGAAGTGAATCCATTGTCATACCTGTAAACTGAAGGTACTGCTCAAGGGGCATACCCTGGCTCTGAAGTCTGTATGAAATATCCTTAATCTGATTTTCAATCTGATTGTTAACCATACAATCGGGGATTTCAACAGTTGCATTTTCAACAGCAACGTCAACAACGGCATCCTCAAACTTACGGTTAGCCTCAGCCTCTTTAGCCTTTTCAAGCTTTTCCTTAGCATCATTACGAAGCTCAGCGAGTGTATCAAACTCACTTACATCCTTTGCAAACTCGTCATCAAGCTCAGGAAGCTCTTTCTTTTCTACTGAATGTACCTTACACTTAAAGATAGCTTTCTTACCCTTAAGGTCTTCTGCGTGGTAATCCTCGGGGAATGTAACGTCTACGTCAAAATCCTCGCCGATTGTTTTACCTGCAATCTGCTCCTCAAAACCGGGGATAAAGCTGTTTGAGCCAAGTACAAGACTATAATGCTCACCCTTACCGCCGTCAAATGCAACTTCGTCAACAAAGCCCTCGAAATCAAGGTCAACCTTGTCGCCCATTTCGATTGCGCCCTCAGTTACAGTAGAAACACGTGCAGCATTCTCCTGCATTCTCTTTATATCAGCGTCAATTTCCTCATCTGTTACAGTATTGACATCTTTTTCCGCAGTTATACCCTTGTACTCGCCAAGAGTTACCTCGGGACGAACTGTTACAAGTGCGCTGAATACAAAGTTTTCGCCCTTTTCAAGCTTAACAATGTCGATTTCAGGCATATCCACGGGGTCAATATCTGCTTCCTTTATAGCTTCATCATATGCTTCGGGGCATACAAAGTTTATTGCATCATCATAAAAAATTGCTTCTGTGTAATACTTTTCAATGATTTTTCTGGGTGCCTTACCCTTTCTGAAGCCGGGAATATTAATCTGCTTAACATTCTTCTTGTAGCTTCTGTCCATTGCTTTTTCGAATTCTGCGCTGTCAATTTCGATTTCGAGATACATTCTCTTATCTTCGCGCTGTTCAACCTTCAATACCTTCATACTTGTTTCCTCCTATTGTTACGGACTTAATTATGTATAAAAACATAAAGCCCACATCAAATCATATTTATATCATATATTCTCAAATTTTGCAAGTGTTTTTTGAATATTTCCATTTAAATTATGAATATTGGTGAAAATTTGCGAAAATCCGCACTTACAAGCATTGTATTTTTGTATAAAATTTTATAGTCCTCTGCCCTTTTGCCGTGAAGATGTCCGAACACACATTTATATACATCATACTTTCGCACAATTTCCATAAAGGCATCATCGGGCGGATAATGAAGTGCCGCAATAACTGTATCGGAAAGCTTTTTCGCCTCTTTCACAGAGTTTTCAAAACGTATAAGCTCCCGCCTATATATTTTTTCATCCTCGGTTTTAAAAGCCTTGTCCTGAGGTGAAAGCCACCCTTTTGCGCCGCAAATGGCAACGCCATCGCACAAATACGCATTATTTTGCATAAACGCAACGCTTTTTATATCGTTTTCACCGAGAAACTCATTCATTTTCTTTAAGGTTTCCCACCAGTAATCGTGATTTCCCTTTGAAATCAGCTTTTTACCCGGCAGTGCCTCAATAAAACGAAAATCAGGAAGTGCTTCTGAAAGGTACGTTGCCCACGAAAAATCACCGTTTATAATTACAAAATCTTCCTCTTTTACCCGTGCTTTCCATTCGTATTCAATTTTTTCAACATAATTATCCCATCTTACACCGAAAACGTCCATTGGCTTATCGATTCCCAGCGGAAGATGCAAATCACTTAATGCAAAAATTGCCATAACTTTCTCCGAATATAAAAATTATATCAGCACAAAATAGTGCTGTAGTCAATCGTGACTACGATTTTTCGTCAGGAGTGATAACGATGTCAACTGTAAACTCAGACAAGCCCTTAAACGGCGTAAGATGCGTCGTAGAAAACTGCGTTCATCATACAACCTCAAATGAGTGCGTTGCAGAGCATATTAACGTTTGCGGACATGATGCGTGTGCAGTTAACGAAACAGGTTGCGAAACCTTCGAAAAGAGAGAATGCTGTAACTAACGGCATTCTGAGTAATTCCTAAAAAAGAAGCGTGACGCTTCACCCATTTCGCGTCCCGACTAAATCCAAATACGGCAAATGTCGCTCGCGATAAAATTACGCATATTCCTATGCGGTAAAAAAGACTGTTGCATTAAATGCACACACCATTGCAGGGAAACAGCTCGTACTGTGAGGGGGAATTCCCCCCGGATTTCCAATGGATTCGTGCAATATATTTAATGCAGCAGTCTTTTTACATAAGCGCACGTGAGCCGAATCCCATATGCCTTAAACGCAGATAAATTTGCACACTTTTAACTTGTCGTCCTTGAAAGGCGTCAGCCTATCTTCGTCCTCCGCATCAAAATTGCGCTAAATTTCTCTGCGTTTAAGGTCGGAGAGTTTTAAAATAAGAAATTTTGATATAAGACAAAGAAAATTCAAAAATAATACTGACGTATATTTGCAGAATTTTCTGCAGTATTATACGAAATTTATATTTTAAAACCATATGGGGTTCGACGCACGTGCGCTTATTTAATCAGCAAGAAACTCGTTGATAACGGCTTTCATCTGATTTTTGTCACAAACAACCTCAAACCTTACTTCCTTTTCCTCAAGTGTTTTAAGGGATGCAGGAATTCTGAGTTCATAATCGTTTGCAAGCTTCTCCAAAAGCCTGAATTCATCAAGCTCATTAACCTCGTCCTCTTTGCCAAGTGCGCTAAGGACTGCTCCATTAAATTTAAACGGACTTGCGGTTGATGCGATAATAGTCTTTG
Source organism: Clostridia bacterium (assembly GCA_045656645.1). GTDB lineage: Bacteria > Bacillota > Clostridia > UMGS1883 > UMGS1883 > UMGS1883. The sequence goes on from JAZORN010000036.1 coordinate 8,214, forward strand.
TATTATCGCCTGTTTCCTTTACATATTCGTTATGAACACATACGGCAACGGCAGTGTGTGTATCAGTTACGTAGCCGTGCTTTTCATATGTGTCCTTTATTGTATCGGCACACTTAATATCGTCTGCGCATCCGCCGTAGAAGCTTTCTTTGATTTCATTTTTGATTTCATCGCTTACTTTGTAGATGCCGTTTTCCTTAAGCTCTGCCATATAAGAGCTTACCACTTCTGCCCTGCCGCCTGAAATCATATAAAGAAGTCTTTCAAGGTTTGATGAAATAAGTATATCCATTGACGGGGATGTTGTAACAAAGAACTCTCTGTTTCTGTCATAAACACCTGTATTTATGAAATCTGTAAGAACATTGTTCTTATTTGATGCACAGATAAGCTTTTTAACGGGAAGTCCCATACATTTTGCGTAGTATGCTGCAAGGATGTTTCCGAAGTTACCCGTAGGAACGCAGATATTAACCTCATCACCGCACTCTATCTCGCCTGCTTCAAGCATATCGCAGTAAGCAGAGAAATAGTAAACTATCTGTGGAACAAGTCTGCCCCAGTTAATTGAATTTGCAGAGCTTAATGCCTTTTTATTATCGTGCAAAAAGCTTTCGTATTCTTTATCGGTAAAGATTGCCTTAACACCGTTTTGCGCATCGTCAAAGTTTCCGTTTACCGCACTTACAAATACGTTTTTACCCTCCTGAGTACACATCTGCAGACGCTGAATCTGGCTTACACCCTCATCAGGGAAAAATACGATTATCTTTGTATTATCAACATCTTTAAAACCTTCAAGTGCCGCCTTACCCGTGTCACCGCTTGTTGCAACGAGGATAACTGTTTCACGCTCTATTCCGAGCTTTTTAACAGAGGTTGTAAGAAGATGCGGAAGAATCTGAAGCGCCATATCCTTAAACGCACACGTCGGTCCGTGCCACAGCTCAAGCACATACTGGCTGTCACTAAGCTTATAAACGGGTGCAATGGCATTGGTTTCAAACTTTTCCTTTGTATATGCCGCATTTATGCACGCATCAAGCTCCTCATCAGTAAAGTCGGTGAGAAACCGTCCGAGGATTTCCTTTGCACGCTGTGTATACGACATTTGTGCCATATACTTAATATTGCTTTCCGATATAACGGGAATACTGTCAGGCACAAAGAGTCCGCCCTCGGGGGAAAGACCCTTTGCAATAGCCTCACTGCTTTTAACACTTATATTATTATCACGTGTACTTTTATAATTCATAATATCAATTCCTTTTATTTAACAACTATGTTAACGAGCTTTCCGGGAACGGCAATAACCTTTACAATTTCCTTGCCGCCCAACAGAGCCTTTACTTCATCATTTTCCATTGCTGCATTCTGCATACCGTCACGGTCAAGGTTAGCGTCTATTACCATCTTCGCCTTTACCTTACCGTTAATCTGTACCACAATCTCAACAGTTGCGTCAATACAAAGCGCCTCGTCATACTCTACCCACTTGCCATTTGAAAGAACTTCGCCGAAAATACTATTATAAAGCTCTTCCGTCATATGCGGTGCAAAGGGGTTAAGAAGTGTAAGAAGTGTTTTATACTCAGCCTTGTTCACACTGCCAACCTCGTAAATCTTGTTTACAAGTGTCATAAGTGCCGCAATAGCCGTATTAAACTTCATACTTTCAATATCGCTTGAAACCTTCTTGATTGTCTTATGCATACTGCTTGAGAGTTCATCACGGTAGCTGTCCCCGTCAATAAGCTTTGTATGAAGCTCCCATACTCTGTCAAGGAATCTCTTACATCCCTTCATACTGCTTTCGTTCCAGGGAGCTGCCTGCTCATAGTCACCCATAAAGAGAACATATGCCCTCAAAACGTCTGCACCGTATACATCAACAACATCGTTGGGGTCTACAACATTACCCTTACTCTTACTCATTTTTTCACCGTCAGGTCCTAAAATAAGTCCCTGCGCAGTTCTCTTTGCGTACGGCTCACTTGTGGGAACAAGACCTAAATCATAGAGGAACTTGTGCCAGAAGCGAGAGTAAATCATATGCCTTGTAACGTGCTCCATACCGCCGTTGTACCAGTCAACATTCATCCAGTAGCTGAGAGCTTCCTTTGATGCAAATTCCTTATCGTTATTCGGGTCGCAGTAACGGAGGAAATACCATGAAGAGCCTGCCCACTGCGGCATTGTATCTGTTTCTCTTCTTGCCTTGCCGCCGCATTTGGGGCAAGTGCAGTTAACAAATGATTCAATTTTTGCAAGGGGGCTTTCACCGTCTGAACCGGGTTCGAAATTATCCACAGGAGGAAGTCTTAACGGAAGCTCCTCATAAGGAACTGCTACCATACCGCATTTATCACAGTGAACAATCGGGATAGGCTCGCCCCAGTATCTCTGTCGGTTAAATGCCCAGTCCTTCATCTTATACTGTATACCCTTTTCTCCGCAGCTTTTTTCGCCAAGGATATCAAGCATCTTTTTAATTGCTTCCTGCTTTGTCTTGATACCGTTAAGCGCACCTGAATTAACCATTTCACCGTCGCCCGTGTAGGCCTCCTTAGAAATGTCACCGCCCTTTATAACCTCTATAATATCAATACCAAACTTCTTTGCAAAGTCATAGTCACGGCTGTCGTGTGCAGGCACTGCCATAATAGCACCCGTACCGTAACCCATCATTACATAGTCAGAAATATAAACGGGGATTTCCTTTTCCGTTATGGGGTTGATTGCGGTAAGACCGTCAATTTTTACGCCCGTCTTATCCTTGACGAGCTGTGTACGCTCAAACTCGCTCTTCTTTGCACATTCCTTTTTATATGCATCAAGCTCTGCAAAGTTTTTAATGGAATCTTTATACTTTTCAATAATAGGATGCTCAGGCGCAATTACCATAAAGGTAACACCATAGAGTGTATCGGGACGTGTTGTGTAAACACGGAGCTTTTCATCATTTTCCTTGATTGAGAAATCAACGAATGCGCCCTCTGACCTGCCTATCCAGTTCTTCTGCTGCAAAACTATATTGGGAAGATAATCTACTGTTTCAAGTCCCTCAAGAAGCTTATCAGCATACTGGGTAATTCTTAAGTACCAAACTTCCTTTGTCTTCTGTACAATATCACTGTGGCAGATGTCGCACTTTCCGCCCTGAGAGTCCTCGTTTGAAAGGACAACCTTACAGCTCGGACAATAGTTTACAAGAGTTGTATCACGGAACACAAGACCCTTTTCAAACATTTTGAGGAAAATCCACTGTGTCCACTTATAATAACCCTCGTCTGTTGTGTCAACAACTCTTGACCAGTCAAAGGAGAAGCCTACTCTTTTAAGCTGACTTGTAAATTTAACTATATTGTTATCAGTAACTGTTCTGGGATGTACGCCCGTTTTAATAGCAGTATTTTCCGTAGGAAGACCGTATGCGTCAAAGCCAATCGGGAAAAGAACGTTATAGCCCTCAAGTCTTCTCTTTCTCGCTACAACCTCAAGTCCTGAATATGCCTTTATATGACCTACGTGCATACCGCTTCCCGAGGGGTACGGAAATTCTACAAGAGCGTAGAATTTCGGTTTTTCCGAATTATTCTCCGCCTTAAAGGAATTATTATCCTCCCAGTATTTTTGCCATTTTTCTTCAACCTGTTTAAAATTGTATTCCATAATATATCTTTTCCTTTCTGAAAGGTCAATTTTCATCTATAAGTTCAAGCTCAATCTTTTGTGCATCTGCCCACAAATTATCAAGACCGTAAAAATCACGCATCTGTGTGCTGAAAATATGAAGCATCACACCGCCAAAGTCAAGGAGTGCCCAATCGGGATTTTTCATTCCCTCTGTACGAACCGGTGCAGCGCCTTCCTTTGCCATTTCCTCTGTCGCCGCATCATACAGTGCGTGCATCTGCGCAGGCGAGCCTGCAGAGCATATTACAAAATAATCGGCAATGATTGTCGCACCGCCAAGGTCAAGGGCTATAATATTACGCGCCCTTTTCATATCAAGAATTTTTGCAAGTTTATGAACCTTCTCTAAATCTGTCAAGCCTTTTTCCTCCTATGCTCTATAAGATAATTCAGTGCGTGCACAGAATCGGGATGAATTAGTGTCCCTTTCCTGATTACGTGCTTTATCGAGCAGCCTATCGCATAGATAAGCGCTTCATCAACATCAATCTCGGCAAGGCGGCGTATTTCGTTTGATTGCTCAAGCTCCCGCCCCGGCTCCGTCATATCGGCTATATAAATAAGCTTTTCAAGAGGGGTCATATTCGCCCTTGCGGTAGTGTGATAATAAATAGCATCAAGTATTTCGTGGTCATCCACTGCGTAATCCTTATACGCTACTGCCGCACCTAAATATGCGTGTATGAGCGCACGCTCCTTCTTTGCAAGTTCGTCAAGCGTTACGCCATATTTTGCACAAATCGCAGTAAACTCCTCCCCACTTTTTTCGTCAAGGTTTTTTGCACAATCGTGCAAAAGCCCTGCAATACGTGCTTTATCCTTGTCCACGCCAAATTTTTCCGCAAGTCTCTCCGCCTCGCCCATAACACCGAGAGTATGTTTAAAACGCCTCTCCTTCTGTGTGCTGCGAAGCCTTTCTATCATTTCATTCTCTGTCAAAGCCATCACTCTTATCTGTATAGATTACTCTTTATTATATAATCAAAAACCTCTTTTGGCAATAAGTTTCTGAAATCTTTTTCAAGCTTTATTTTCTCACGGATTTCACTTGATGAGATTTCCACCCTGTCCATTTTAATTTCAATAGCGGGCGGCTCTACACTTGCCCCCTCCCTTGGAAAAACAAGGAGAGTGCACACCTTCATAATACGGTGTGGCTCATGCCATAAATCAAGCTGATTGTACGAATCATCGCCTATGATAAAAAAAAGCTCGTCATCGGGATAAAGGCTTTTAAAATACTCTGCCGTGTCAGCACTGTAATTTACCTCTGTGCGTGAAATTTCATAATCGCTGACAGACATTTTTTCTTCATTCCAGATAGCCTTTTTTACCATTTCAAGTCTGTCATACCTTGAAATTTCCGTTTCCTTTTTATGCGGGGCATTTCCCGTAGGAATGAAAATAAGTCTGTCGAGCCCTGCCTCTTTTATAGCGGCGTGTGCCACCGCCATATGCCCGTTATGAATCGGGTTAAACGCACCGCCGAAAAGTCCCGTTCTCATAATTACTACCTCACTTGGGAAGCTGTATTTTGCGGTTATCCTTTGCCCTTGCCATTCTGTATATAACAACCTTGTTTCCTATACACTGAACAGGCTCTGCCCCGATTTCCTCACAAATAGCCTCACACGCACCACGTGTAGACATAAACGAGGTTTCGAGAACTGTGATTTTAATAAGCTCCCTCTTTTCAAGAACTATATCAAGCTCTTTTAATATTTCGTCATTAATTCCGCCCTTTCCAATCTGGAAAATGGCATTTTCTTTATTTGCAAGTCCACGCAGATATGCGCGCTGTTTTGATGATAACATATTCTTACTCCGTATAATCAAATTCAAGCTCGTACATTCTTACTGCATCACCCTCACCGCAGCCCATCTTCTCAAGGGCATCGATAATTCCCTTTCGTCTGAGTGCAAGCTGGAAGTATTGAACACTTTCCGCATCCTCAAAATTACAGTGGCGCAGAAGCTTTTCAATGTACGGTCCCTCAACAACGTAGGTTTCCCCATCTTTTTTCACTTCAAACGGCTCTTCGGAGAAATCCTCCTCCTCAAAGTCCGCTTCATAAATTTCTACAGGCTCTAACGTATCAAGCATAGCCGACACATAATTTATAAGCTCCTTTGTTCCCTTATGTGCGGCGGCGCTTATTTCAAAAAGCCTGAGACCTTTTTCCTCAATATATTTTCTAAACTCTTCTAAAAGTGTAATATCCGTTATAATATCTGTTTTATTTGCAACCACAATCTGCGGACGCTCGGCAAGTGATGCACTGTAGAGCGAAAGCTCGTTATTTATTTTTTCAAAGTCCTCGATTGGGTTTCTGCCCTCTATACCTGAAACGTCAACAATATGAACAATAAGGCGTGTTCTTTCAATGTGGCGCAAAAATTCGTGGCCAAGACCAATTCCCTCATGCGCACCCTCAATAAGTCCGGGGATATCAGCCATTACAAAGCTCTTCCCCTCACCCATTTTTACAACACCTAAATTCGGTTCAAGTGTTGTGAAGTGGTAGTTTGCAATTTTAGGTCTTGCGGCACTGACTGCAGAAAGAAGTGTTGATTTTCCCACATTGGGAAAGCCTGCAAGGCCGACATCTGCAATAAGCTTAAGCTCTAAAATAAGCTCACGTTCCTGACCTTTAAGACCGTCCTTTGCAAATTTTGGTGTCTGACGGGTTGCCGATGCAAAATGAACATTACCCCATCCGCCGTTTCCGCCGTATGCTGCAATAAATTCCTCGCCGTCCTCGGACATATCCTTCATAACTTTTCCGCTTTTTGCGTCCTTTATCACCGTACCTACGGGAACAGTGATGTAAAGGTCTTCACCTTTTCTGCCAAAGCTGTGACGTGCCTTTCCGTCCTCACCGTTTTTTGCACTGAAGGTTTTTCTGTGTGCAAAATCAATCAGCGTACTGAGAGTTTTATCAGCCTTGAATACAATATTACCGCCCCTGCCACCGTCACCGCCGTCGGGACCGCCGTCAGGAACATATTTTTCTCTGTGAAAGGAAACAAGACCGTTTCCGCCATTACCTGCCTTAACAGTTATCTTAGCTGTATCTGCAAACATAAAATACCTCTTAATCAAATGCATAATGCAAAATGCAAAATGCAGAATTTTGAAAATCAAAAAATAAAAAGCTCGGAATAATCCGAGCTTTTATTATTGCATTTACGCAGTGTAAACACTTACCTGCTTCTTATCCTTGCCCTTACGCTCGAACTTAACTTTTCCGTCAACAAGAGCATACAAGGTATCATCGCTGCCAATACCTACATTGATACCGGGATGAATTTTAGTTCCTCTCTGACGAACAAGGATGTTACCTGCGAGAACTGACTGACCGTCAGCACGCTTAGCACCAAGACGCTTGGACTCACTGTCACGTCCGTTCTTTGTAGAACCAACACCCTTTTTATGAGCGAACAACTGAATATTTAATGCGAACATTATGTTTCACTCCTCTCATAGCATAATGCAGATTACTTCTGCACAAGTTTCAAATAATCACCGTACTGCCCCGATAATTCCTCTATAAACATTACAAAGGAAGAAAGAAGTACGTCTGCACCATCACTGCGATTAGCAGAAACAGTGCAATCAACAAAACCGTCACTCTCTTCATATGAAAGCTGTGCAAGGTTTTGTTTTTCAATGCCGTTTATCGTCATCCACAGCGTAGACGAAACGGCTGCACAGACAATGTCACTGCCGCTGTCGGCAAAACCGCTGTGCCCCTCCAAACTAAAGCGAAGGATTTTTCCTTCGGTATCTGATACCGTCGTTACCGTAATCATAATTACGCATTGATAGCTGTGATTTCAACCTTTGTATAAGGCTGACGATGACCGTTCTTGTTTCTGTAACCTTTTTTGGGTTTCATCTTGAAAACGATAATCTTCTTGCCCTTTGTCTGGCTGAGAATCTTAGCACTTACAGTTGCACCCTCAACTGTGGGTGTACCTGCTGTAAACTTACCCTCGTCACCGATTGCAAGCACTTCGTTAAATTTGATTTCTGCGCCGTTTTCGCCTTCAAGCTTTTCAACGAAAACTACGTCACCAACCTTAACCTGATTCTGCTTACCACCAGCCTTAATTACTGCGTACATTTGTTGCACCTCCCGTTTAAACAGACTCGCTATTAAGGCGTGTAAAAAACACTTCAAAGCCTTTTCTACGCGGTTACTGTGATATGATACCACAAATCAAGTGTTATGTCAAGAATTTTTTTGTTTTATTTCGGATATATTTATTTATGTTACGGTCCCTCTACCACCGCAAGCATAAGTACACCAAGGATTACTATGGAGATAAACATATATTTCATTGGTGTAAGCTTTTCTTTTAAGAAAATTCTTGAAAGAATAAGTGCCACGATACAACCTGATGAAAGTATTGGGGCTGCAATTGCTCCGTTTCCGCTCAGGGCATATACATATGTAAACTGTCCCGCAGTTTCAAATATTGCAGCGAGGAACTTATCTTTTTGCTTCGGGATTGAGCCAAACTGAACTTTCTTTATTTTCATAAATATAAATAAGATAAGCGCAACTATCGCAAATGTCAGCTCATAGCTGGTGTTTGCAACTGCTTCAAGAGTTTCTTCGGTAACTCCGATGAGCGGAGTTTTCTTGAAGTCATCAAGATAAAACGCATCTGCAAAAGTACCTACTGCATCGAGTATTGCATATACAAAGGGCATACAAAAAGCAATTATAGCCATTTTTTTGCCCAGTACTCTTTTTCTTACCGTATCTCCCCTGTTTTCAAGAAATCCGACACCGAGAACACCTATAACCATAAGAATTATAGCTATAGCAGCCGGTAATGAAAGTGTTTCTTTCAAAAAGATAACACAAAGCAGCGAGCACATCGCCCCTGATGTATTTTCGATAGGATCTGATATGGATTCTTCAATAAATCGCATACCGAAATAGGAAAATGCCATGGATACAATATAAAGCATTGACACAGGAAGGTATTTGATAAGATTCACGGGATTGTAACCGATATCCTGTGTGAGCAGTGTGAATATCGCATGGATTCCCATTACGACACCTACGCATACGCAAATTTTAAGATGTGAGTACTTTTCTTGCGGCTGTGCACCTTTTTTATAAAAAAGTTCAGCAACGCCCCATAAAATAGCTGTGAGTAAAGCAAATATAAACCACATATAATTTTCTCCTTATTTAATATTTTTTTGTTTTAGTAATTTAAAAGAGAAAATTCGGGCGGCGAAGTCGTTCCCTGCCCATACGCTCTTTTTTTGCACCGTGTCATACCCATAAATAAGGGTATGCCTTCATAGTTTTGTTTTTTCATATGTATTTTCGCCACCTCCTTGTGGTTTTTAGTGTAGCTTTGGTTACTTTTGTGCCTCTTTAATCGCACTGTCGATATGGTCACAGAAATTCTCTCTTCCTACCTTTTCGACAAAGCCTGCCTTTTCCATTACACGCATCGGCTGACCGTTCACGTGGGAGAATACAAGCTTTATGCCGTTTTTAGAGCATTTTTCGTAAAGTTCTGTAAGAGCATTCATAGCAGTAACATCAATTGCAGGAACACTTCTCATTCTGACAATAAGACATTTTGTAAAATCCTTAACACTGATTTGCGCAACACGGTCTGCCGCGCCGAAGAAAAGTGGGCCTGTAATTTCATATACACGGATTTCTTTTGGAAGAACCTTTAATTTTTCACTGTCGTCGGTGTCTTCCTCAACATACTTCCATCCTACAACTCCCGTTTCATCGCTCATTCTCTTCATAAAGAGAAGACACGCTAAAACAAAGCCCACCTCAATTGCAATTACAAGGTCAAACACAACTGTAAGAACAAATGTAATTATGAGAACTGCAATATCACTCTTGGGCGCAGTTTTTACAAGGTGTACAAACGGTCTCCACTGGCACATATTATATGCAACAACAAAGAGTATTGCCGCAATCGTCGGCATAGGGATAAGTGCCGCATACGGCATCAGGAGAACAAGTATAAGAAGAAGCACTATTGCGTGCACCATACCTGAAACCGGGGTTGAGCCGCCGTTTTTAATATTTGCGGCAGTTCTTGCAATAGCACCCGTTGCGGGAATACCGCCAAAAAGCGCACTTCCCATATTACCAACACCCTGCGCAACAAGCTCCGCATTTGAGCGGTGCTTACTGTTTGTCATACCATCGGCAACAACGCACGATAAAAGTGACTCAATCGCCGCTAAGATTGCAATGGTAAATGCATCGGGAAGAATACTTTTAATAAGACCAATGTTAACAGATGGCATATTAAATGACGGAAGCTTACTGCTTACAGAATATAAATCACCGATTGTAAGAACATTCATTTTAAGAAGCTTCACCATAAAAATGCCTGCTAAAACAGCAATGAGTGAGCCGGGGATTTTCTTATTAACATAGGGCCACGCAATAAGTATGGCAATACTTATAACACCGACAATTACTGCCTGAAGATTTACTGTTCCGATATTATGGAAAAACACCTCAAGCTTTTCCATTGTTTCAACGGGGGATTCGCCACCTTTATATGTAACACCGAAAAAGTCCTTCATCTGACCTATAACAATGGTTACTGCAATACCTGCGGTAAATCCCGTTGTTATTGTATAGGGTATATATTTAATAAGGCTACCCAGCTTAAATACGCCCATCAGTATGAGGAACACACCTGCAAGAAGTGTTGCAAGAACAAGTCCCTCCATTCCGTTTTTTGCGACAATGCCTGCAACGATTGTTGCAAACGCTGCAGTAGGTCCTGCAATCTGCACATTACTTCCGCCTAAAAGCGAAATGATAAAGCCTGCAACGATTGCCGTGTAAAGACCTTCCTCGGGGCCTACACCTGATGCAAGTGCAAGTGCGATTGAAAGCGGCAGAGCTATTATCGCAACTATTATACCTGCAACAATATCCTTTAAAAGTTTTTCCTTGCTGTAATCCTTTATAGAGGAAAACAGCATTGGTTTAAGTTCATTCATCTGTAAAATCTCCTTTAAATGACTTTTTAATACATTAAACGACTTTCTAATCGGTTATTTTATCACCATCTGAAACTTTTTTCAAGTTTTTTCTTGCTTTAACCGGGACAAAGTTTTATAATAAATTCGAATATATAAAAAGGAAGTGCTCCCCATGACAAAAATTGATATCTTTTCAGGCTTTCTCGGCGCAGGAAAAACCACACTTATTAAAAAGCTCATTAAAGAAGCATACAGCGGAGAAAAGCTTGTTTTAATTGAAAATGAATTTGGTGAAATAGGTATTGACGGCGGATTTATGCAGGATGCGGGAATTGAAGTTAACGAAATGAACTCAGGATGCATCTGCTGCAGCCTTGTCGGTGATTTTGCCGAGGCTCTTAAGAAAGTGCTTCGTGACTACTCCCCCGACCGTATTCTTATTGAGCCGTCAGGTGTAGGAAAGCTTAGCGACGTTATCCGTGCCGTAGAGGGTGTAACAGATGAAAACACATTTCTTAACAGCTATTGCGCCGTTGTGGATGCAAAAAAATGTAAAATGTATATGAAGAACTTTGGCGAGTTCTTTAATGACCAGATTGAAACAGCATCCTGCATTATTTTAAGTCATACTGACGGTGTTTCGGAGGACAAGCTCTCCGAGTGTGTTTCTCTTATTAAAGAGCATAATGCTGATGCACAGATTGTAACAACACCGTGGGAGGAACTCAGCGGAAAATCAATTATTTCTGTAATTGAAAAATGTGATACTCTTGAAACAGAGCTTGAAAAGCTTAAAGGCGAGCATCACCACCATGACGAGGAGTGCCACTGCCACGAACATCACCATCACGATGAAGAATGTCACTGTCACGAACACGAACATCACCACCACCATGATGAAGAATGTCATTGTCACGACCATCATCATCACGATGGGGAATGTCATTGCCATGACCATGAACACCATCATCACCATCACGCAGATGATGTCTTTACAAGCTGGGGCTGTGAAACAGTGCGCACATACACACAGGATGAAATACGCAGTGCTCTCGACGCCCTTTCAAAGGAAGATGTATACGGCACAATTCTTCGTGCAAAGGGTATAGTAAAGGGCGACGGAGAATGGATACACTTTGACTATGTTCCCGGAGAGGCTGATGTCCGCACAGGCAGTGCATCTGCAATCGGCAGAATTTGCGTAATCGGTTCAGGTATTAATGAAGATGCCATTAAACAGCTTTTTTAATGAAAGGAACGATATAAATGAAAGATATTCCCGTATATTTATTTCTCGGATTTCTTGAGTCGGGAAAAACTAAGTTTATTCAGGACACCCTTTGTGATGAGCGTTTTAACGCAGGCGAAAAAACTCTTCTCATTGTATGCGAGGAGGGTGTGGAGGAATATGAGCCATCACTTTTTTCAGGAAACAATGTAACAATCAAATTTATTGAAGATGCATCTGAAATAACCTCATCCTCACTTTCTGCGATGCAGAAGGAGTGCAAGGCTGAGCGTGTAATCATTGAATACAACGGTATGTGGGCGCTTGATGAGCTTTTGAATAATTTCCCCAAAGGCTTTGCCTTGGTACAGTGTATGACATTTGCCGATGCGCAGACCTTTATTACCTATAATAACAATATGAGAAACCTTACCGTTGATAAGCTTCGCACAAGTGAGCTTGTAGTTTTTAACCGTATGACAAAGGATACTGACAAGATGGAGCTTCACAAGATTGTGCGTGGTGTCAGCCGAGGCTGTGATATTGCGTATGAATATCAGGACGGCAGTGTTGAATATGATGATATAGAAGACCCTCTCCCTTTTGACATAGATGCACCGCTTATAAAAATTGAGGATACTGACTATGCCATATGGTACAGAGATTTGATAGAGGAAGCCGATAAATATAACGGAAAGGCTATCAAGTTTAAGGGCATCGTTGCATACGACAAGAGGATGGATGAAAACGTCTTTGTCGCAGGGCGTCACGTTATGACGTGCTGTATTGATGACGTTGAGTACCGCCCCATTGTATGTATATGTAAAAACAAGCACACACTTCAAAGCCGTGACTGGATAATGGTTACGGGTACAATCAAAAATGAATACTGTAAGCTCTACCGTTCAAAGGGACCTGTTATCTATGTTGATGAAATTGCAGTAACCTCTGCGCCAAAGCAGGAGCTTGCAACCTTCTATTAATTTTCACTTAACAAAGGCACTAAAAACCACCTCACGCATAAAATATGTATGAGGTGGTTTTTTATGAGTTGTTCTTTTAGCTGGAACTGCCCACCGGGCAGCTTCCCATATACGGTAAGGCAGGGCGACACACTCTACAGTATTGCAAAAAGGTTTGAAACCACTGTAGAAAGGCTCGCCCAGATTAATTCAATCCCCGATGCAAATACCATTAATGCAGGCGAAAGCCTGTGCATACCATTACCACTGCAGTATTTTCCTGCGTGTATGACAACAAATTACTATGTCGTAAATGAAAATGACACCATCGAAAGTATTGCAGACTATTTTGGTGTAAGCACTGCACAGATTATTTATTCAAATATCGGCATTGATGCTGATAATCTCTATAACGGAATGATTCTTTGCATACCGCTTGCAAAGCCGCCCGTATGTATCAATATTGAAAGTAGTGTCCTTTCGCTTTTGTATCCGTCGGGAGACAGCCTCTCTTTTCCTGCGGCACATAATCTTTCAGGAGGCCCGAGTGTAATTGTGCAAAAGCAGATTGATACATCCTTTGGCGGCAGAAAACGTCTTAATCTGCTTGAAAGCGGCAGCGGTATATCAAGTCCGTCGGCACAGCTTTCCGAAAATGATATTCTCTTAGGAGAAGATGATATGGATAAAGTATTTAATCTCGTTACAGTGGGAACGGAGGTGACTGTCCGCTGATGGCTTGCGCACAGTTTTATATAATAGAAGAGGGCGACACACTCTTTTCCATCGCCGTCCTTTATAACACAACACCGCAGAACATACTGCGCCTTAATCCTGATTTGGATGCAGATAATCTTCCCGTAGGAGAACGCATCTGTGTGATTTCCGCAACGGCGCAGCCCGTAAGATGCCCCTTAGGCACACTTCCCTACAACATAAACGAGGGGGACACCCTCGCCTCAATCGCCATGCGCTTTGGCACAAATGTGGAATCCCTGCTTATAACAAACCCCGATATTGACCCTCAAAACCTTATTGTAGGTGAGCGGATTTGTATTTCCCAGAAGTTTCAGGAACCTCCGATGTGTCCTACAAGGAATTTCTACGTGATACGCCGTGGCGATACACTTCGTGCAATTGCCGCATCATTTGGTATAAGCGCAGATGAAATTATCACGCAAAATCCGCTTCTTAATCCAAGAAATCTCACTGTAGGGCAGATTATCTGTATCCCCCTCGCCCCGTCACCAATTGAAATAGTTGTAAATATTTCAGCAAAAAGGCTTACAGTGTACAAAAACGGCTCCATTTTCAGGGAATATATCGTTGCTACGGGAAAGCCTGACACGCCTACCCCAATCGGCAATTTTGAAGTCGTAAACAAAGAGATTGACCCGGGCGGACCATATGGCACACGTTGGCTCGGGCTTTCTGCAAGGGGCTACGGTATACACGGCACAAATAACCCCGCCTCTATCGGTCAGGCGGCATCAAACGGATGCATCAGAATGTATAACGAGGATATCGAGGCACTGTTTGATATTACTGCCGTGGGAACACCCGTCAGAATTCTTCCATAATAAATTTTTCTGTATTTTCATCAACGGTAACATTCAGCGTAATTCCCTTTTCCCCAAAATAGCGGATATTACAGCGTTTGTTACCGTTTAATTTTGATACAAAGCGTGGGTTTACACGTATATTTACACTTTTCTTTCCCTCGGTGTATTCTTCAATCATATTTCGTATATCACGGCTTATAACCATTTCTCCAAGCGACGGATGGTATGCACCTGCTATATAATTTTCACGAAGCTCTTCGCTATCGGGAAGACCTATGCGCAGAATTTTTATATTATTATCATTAAAAAACCTATAAAGCTTTGCAGAGATACTGACCGCATCCTCTACACTATGCGCAGTATACTCTCCGCTTTCATACATTTTGGAAAGTAATGTTCCCTTTAAAACCACTGTCGGGTAAATACGTGTTTCTTTTGCCCCGAGTTCTTTAAAACGTCTTGCAGTATAAAGGCATTTTTCATCCCTGTCAAAGGGAAGTCCCGTCATCATCTGCAGACCTAATGTAATACCGCTCTCATTAATAATATGTGCGGCTTTTTCCACATCTTCGGCGCTGTGACCTCTTTTTGACGCGAGAAGCACATCCTTATCCATCGACTGTGCACCAAGCTCAACATTTTTCACTTCATAGCATAAAAGCTCTTTTATAATTTCATCATTTATATAATCAGGACGGGTAGAAATACGGATGCTTTTTACCACCCCCTGTTTTACATATTCATATGCCGTTTCAAGGTACATCCTTCTGCGGCTTTCCTCTATTCCCGTAAAGCTGCCGCCAAAAAAGGCAATCTGCTCTGCCTCTGCGCCGCTTTGCGCAAGATGCGACCTTATTATCCTATGCACTTCTTCCTTTGTCGGGGCTGCCGCCTTACCGCTTATCGTGCGCTGATTACAAAACGCACAATCATTAGGGCATCCCTCATGCGGAACAAAAACTGGTATAATCATACTCTCACCTGCTTTGTGATACTAAATAAAGGGGATGTGAAACACCCCCTTTAAATTTACTCTTATTCCTCGATTAAAGCTTCCTCAAGCTCCTCAATATATTCTTCTTCAGTATCTTCCTCATATTCATCATCTGCCATAGCGTGACCTATCAGCATAACGAGAATACCTGCCAAAAGCACTATACTGCCGTATATAAGCGAGCTTTGATTAAAGCTCTTAACTATCGCATCTGCAATGCACTGCAAAAATTCACTCGAAACCTTGAATGCAGGCTTAAAGATAAACCCTGCCACACCGACAGCGACACCTGAAAGAATACAAGCCCAACCTATCATTTTGTGTGCAAAGCCGTTACACGCTACAACCGTCAGCACCAAAAACAGCATGAGTGCTATTACAAGGCAAATAAGCACCATTGTAGAGAAAAGAACTGAGGTTATATAAGTATACTTAGCTGCAGGCTGCTTTTGCAGACTATTTTGATTAAGCTCTTTAAACGCCTTTGATTTAAAAGCATATTTTGCAATATCATTGCAGGCACTCTCCCCAATCTCCACACCTGTAACAAGCTTTATGTAGGAGACATTTTTAAGGAGCATCTGTGAAATATCCTTTGCCGTTATATCCTTAAAATCATTGCCGTAAATATAAAAAGATACAACCTTGTGCGCCATATCCGCAACAAACTCGGGGTATGATGATTTTCTTACCGCCTGCTCTATATCTGCATATGTCACAGTAATGAGGGAATTATCCCTGATTACATCGGCAACACTCGCACGTGGTGAGCTTTTCTTCATATTAATTTTTCCGGGGTTTTTAATTTTGCCAATCGTAAACCTTTCAGGCTCACTTGTACGGATTGCACTCTCAATTGAATACTGTGAGGTATTCATTTTTACAACAAGTGAAGAAAGTGTCGCAAAAAGCAGCGAGCTGAGCACAACAAATAAAATCACAGTCCTTATTACAAATATTATCTTACGTAAAAGCTTACGGCGCTTTTTGCTCTTTTTAGTATTGCGCTTTTTCATTTTTTCGGTTGCTTTTTCGTGCTTTTTCTGTTCCTTTTCCTTGTTGTACTTGGGAATTTGTATAGGCTCGGGCGCAAATTCAGAAATAAACTCACGCTCGTTCTTTTCAATCTGCGTTTCATTATTTGCCTCTGCGTTAGCGGTTTCCTCCGCTACAGCAGACTGAATATTTTCGTTTTCCGTATTCATTAACACACTTCCTTTGTCTAATCAAATACCTGCTAAAATTTGTCAATAAGCACACTTTGCTACTTATATAATATCAATTTCTGCAAAATAAGTCAAGGGAAATATAGAGTTTAAAGGCTTAGCAACAAAAAATTTACAATTTTTACGAACAAATGTTTGATTTTTTCTTTTATGTGTGTTATAATGTAAACAGATATATTACAGGAGGGATTTTTATGGCGGCTAATGTTGATAAGCAGCAGGAAATTTTAAGTTTTATTGAAAAGCATCTTTCTCAAAAAGGGTTCCCCCCTACTGTCAGGGAAATTTGTGAGGCTGTTGGTCTTAATTCACCGTCTACAGTACACGGTTATCTCAGCCGACTTGAAAAGAACGGATATATTGTAAAGGATGCAGGCAGTTCCCGAGGAATTCGCCTTGCCAATGTTCCCACAAATATTTCTTCTATGGAAAAGGAATTTCTTGAGGTGCCTGTAATCGGACGTGTCAGTGCAGGTCTTCCTATCCTTGCAGAAGAAAACTTAGAGCGCACATTCCCTCTCCCAATGGATTTTGCAAAGAAAAATAACGTATATATGCTTCACGTTCACGGTGAAAGTATGATAAATGCAGGTATCTTTGACGGGGACTATGTTATTGTAGAGCAGTGCGCCGTTGCAAATAACGGTGATATGGTTGTTGCTCTTGTTGATGACAGTGCAACGGTAAAAACCTTTTATAAGGAAAACGGACATTTCCGTCTGCAACCCGAAAATGATTATATGGAGCCTATAATTGTAGACAGTGTATCAATCTTAGGCAAGGTAATCGGGGTATACAGACTCTTTTAGGAGAAATCGAAAAGGCGCAGTGGCAAATGCCACTGCGTCTTTTTTAATTGCCAAGTGATTTTTTCTTGGATACTACTACTTCCTGATTATAACACTCAAACATACTTTCAACTGTTTCTTTCTTCATTTTGGGTGTAATAAGGCTTACAACGGGAACTAATATAAGACCTCCCACCATTGCGATTACACCGCAGTTAATGGGTGACTGAAGTATTGTCGGGAACGACGGTCTTATAAGCATATTAAGCACCATAATACCTGCGCCGAAAATAAAGCTCACCCATACAGAAAGCTTTGTTGCCTTTTTCCAGTAAAGTCCGTAGAGGAACGGTGCCAGAAACGCACCTGCAAGAGCACCCCACGAAATACCCATCATATCGGCAATATAGCCAAGCTTGTCCTTGTTAAGCGCAATAATTGCAGATATTGCTATAAATACCACGATGAGTGCACGCATAATAAGAACCTGCTTTTTCTCTGACATTCTCTTTACAACATGACCTTTAATCATATCAAGTGTCAGTGTGGAGCTTGATGCCAGTACGAGAGAAGAAAGAGTTGACATTGATGCTGAAAGCACAAGTACTATTACAACGGCAATAACTATCTCGGGAAGATTTGAAAGCATTGTCGGGATAATTGCGTCAAATCCTCCTGACGGATTTCCGTTTACAACATCAAGCTTGTCACTGAAAAGTCTTCCAAATCCGCCTAAGAAATAACATCCGCCTGCAACTATAACTGCAAAAACAGTAGATATAATGGTACCTTTTTCAATATCCTTTTCGCTCTTAATAGCATAGAACTTCTGCACCATCTGCGGAAGCCCCCACGTACCGAGTGATGTGAGAATTACCACAAAAAGAAGCCCCAACGGGTCAGGTCCGAAAAAAGAATTGAATGCACCCGGCGTCTCTGCCTCAACCTTTGCAAGACCTTCGAGCGCTGCTATAAAGCCACCGTTTTTTGAAAGCACGGAGCCTATAACCATAACTATACCCACAAGCATAATAATGCCCTGTATAAAGTCATTTATTGCAGTTGCCATATATCCGCCTGCAATAACATATACACCCGTAAGAACCGCCATCACAATAACACATACCGAATAGTCAATTCCGGGAAATGCCATTTCAAAAAGTCTTGAAAGACCGTTGTAAAGCGATGCGGTATAAGGGATGAGGAAAATGAAAACTATTACTGATGCTAAAATTTTAAGTGCATCACTCTCATACCTTTTGCCAAAAAATTCAGGCATTGTCGCAGTTTCAAGATGCTGACTCATAAGCCTTGTACGTCTTCCTAAGATAATCCACGCCAGAAGCGAACCGAGCACTGCATTTCCAATACCTATCCACGTTGATGCAATACCAAACTTCCATCCAAACTGACCTGCATAGCCGACAAAGATAACTGCCGAGAAATACGATGTACCGTATGCAAATGCAGTCAGCCACGGACCGACACTTCGTCCGCCCAATACAAAACCGTTTACATCTGTTGAGTTTTTTCTGCAGTATAGCCCTACCGCAATCATTACTGCAAAAAATACTACCAACAATCCAATTTTCAATGCCAAGATAAACACCCTTTCTTTTTGAGGAGAAAAACAAAAAAGTCCCGTCCTCGAATAATAATTCAGAGGACGAGACACATTCCCGTGGTACCACCTCGATTTACCAAGACCTCACAGCCTTAGCCTTAAAAGCTATCCATTAACAGCTCTGTTCTGTGACGGGAACACCCGTTGCAGCCTACTCACAGCCGAAACTTCGGCTAACCTTTCGGTGCACTGCTCACAGGAGGTATTCAGTTATATCCTCCCCATTGCCTCGCACCAAACGGCAACTCTCTCAAGGTTACAGACATACTTACTTGTTCCTGCTCAAACGCATTTAATTTATTAAGATAAAATAATTTTAACTCATTTTTCTGACAAAATCAAGTGTTTTTTCTAAAAATTTGTGCTTGGTTTGAAAGAAGGCATTAACTGCAGTTTAAAAAGATTTCTCTTGTGCAGTGTATCAATACGCTCTTTCACTACCATATCCTCAATCTCACCCGTGCGGATATATCTGTCAAGAACCGCATAGGTAAAACCTAAGTTTTCCTCATCAGTTTTTCCGCAAAGTCCGTCTATCGGTGTTTTGTCAACAAGCTCCTTTGGAAGCCCGAGCATACGCCCGATTTCCTTAATTTCGGCAACTGTAAGATTTGACAGAGGAGAAAAATCGCCTGCCGCATCGCCGTAGCGTGTGGAATACCCCACCCAATCCTCAGACAGATTACACGTATTTGCAACCCTGCCGTTAAAGCATTGCGAAACTGCATAAAGCGTTGCCATACGTATTCTCGGGGGAAGGTTTGTGCTTGCCTGCGCAGTAAGTGTAATTTCGTCAGGGAAGCTTCCTTTCAGTCCTTCAATAGCATCCTTTACATTTATTGTAAAGCTTTTTATCCCCAGATGCTCCACCAACATATGAGAGCAGGAAATATCGTGCTGCTCTCCGCAGGGCATAAGCACACCTATAACACGCTCTTTTCCAAGTGCCTCTGCGCACAGTGCCGCCACAACGGAGCTGTCCTTTCCGCCCGATATGCCGACAACGGCATTACAATCTTTTCCGTTTTCTTCAAAAAATTTTCTTATCCATTCTACACATTCGTCTTTAACCTTTTGTGCATTAAACAAGCTAATCTCTCCTTTAATCATTTACTTTTTTATAGAGCATACAATGGCAAAATCCCTCAAAGTTTTTATCTTTTATCTGCTCCCGAAATTCCTTACACATACATTTATAATCTTCTGACTTTTCAAGACGGCACGGACAATATCCGCCCTTTCTTTCAAGACCTTCCTTTATTGTTTTTACAACTTCCTTATCAGGATTAAGTATAATCTTCATTTTTATTCATCCCTTGCTTTTTTATTCTTTAACCTTTGCGACATTAACGCTGTCCTCGCCCAAGCCTTGTGTTATTTCATATATTCTGGAAAAAATGTTATCCTTATCACCATTTTTTACAAATGACATATTTGCACTTATAACACCTTCCCCGTATTTTGAAAATGAAACAAGTGCAGAATACTGCCCATCATACTGAAGATACAACGCAAAGCTCTTTTCAAAATTCTTGGGCATTATATAGCCCTCACTGTTTGTAAGAATTGTAATGGCTGCAAGATTTTCCGTTCCGTATGATGCATTTATCATAGCTGCCAACTGAATATAATCAAGCTTGTGCAGTTTTGTAAATCTATCAATGTCAATATTTTTTGCATCTTTGCCAAGCAGTGCCTCGGCAAAGGCAATTATCTCATCACGGTTTGCACATATATAATATATTTCCTGCGGTTTGCTCCAGTCCGTAGCACCAATGACGGATATTCTCTCCTTTATTTCTTCGCTTGGTGTATAATAGCTTATAAGCTCTCTGTCTGCCGCTGCTTTACCTGCCTCTGTGGTAAGCTTCAGTGCTTCATCAGTATAAAATTTGTCCACCCTGGCTGTATCCGTCACGATAATTTGTGTAGGCTTGTCCGCTCCGCCTATAATGCTGACTTCATTTATAATACCATTCTCTTTTGCACATTCATATACCCTGACAAGTGTTGCAATTGCCTGCTGCGTTGTATATGTATCCTTTGGTGCAAACTTATTATCACCTACACCGTTCATAAATCCTAAATTACTGATTGCCTGAACACTGTCTGATGCCCACTCGGAAACATCACTTAAATCATCATATTCAAACCACATTTTTGTTACGGGCATAGGCATTAAACTATTTATCATTCTGACTATAATGGTTGCCGCCTCTTCACGGGTGAGAAAATCATTTGGCGCAAACTGCGTCTGTGTTTTTCCGTTTACAATTCCCAATCTGCTTAATATAAGAACGGCATCATTATCAGTATCTTCAAACTTGAAGGAAGTATTTATGGTGTATGTTTTTTTAAGAACAACCTTGATTGTGTTATATATAAGGTCACAAAATTCCTCACGGGTAATTTTATTCTGATAAAAATATTCCTTTGACCTTTCTGTTACGCCCACGCTTTTTGCAGTGTTAACGCTCTCCTTTGCCCAATCGCTCGGCACATTTTCATATGGGGAATAATCGCTTTTATCAAGCTCATATTTAGCGATAAGCTTTTCTATCGTGCCGTCTGCCTTTGTGGTATCAAGTGCCCTATCAAGAGCCTCACGAAGCTCGTTGCTTACAACAGCTATAGCAAACTTCTCTGACCCGCCGTCATTTTGCCGTTTAAGATACGGCTGTGTATAATACAGATTCTTTTGTCTTTCCTCAGTTACCGTAATTGCTGAAATTGCGCAATCCGTTTCACCTGACATAATTGATAAAAACAGTGCATCAAACGGCTTTTCGCTGTACTTGATTTCATATCCAAGCTTTTCTGCAAGATAATTCATAAGCTCAATATCAAACCCTGTCAGTTCACCGCTTTCATCATAATATTCAAACGGTGCAAACTGCGCATCTGTACACACCTTTAGTATTCGCCTTTCATTCGCAAATGCTCCTGTCGATACCGAAAGTATCATTACCGCTGCTAAAACGCAAGATATAATTTTTTTCATAAAAGTCCTCCTTTTTTAATGAGTTGTAAATGTTAAAACAATACAAATTGCTATACCTACAGAAAGTACTACTCTGCTCACGGACTGACCGAAACGGTACCAGTCGCTGACTTCTCCCCCGTCAACATCCATTCGGTGCTCCAGTATCCAGAAAAAATTCGGAAATTTGATATCTACAAACAAAACCGCAGCGAAAAGCAGTATTAAAAACAGCATCGTCATGTTTCCCCTGATATCATACTTATTATCAACTGCCAAGTTGAAAATTCGTGTATAATTGGGAAACAGTTCTTCTGTTTTTGGCGTTACACCGCTGACAATAACAGTAACCATATTAAGAGGCTCATCATTATTATCCATTAAAATGTAGCTATCACCCATACTAACGGCTGTGCCCTCAAATACCAACGTATCATTTTCCAAAATTTGTGCAGACATATCATTCAAATTATAATCAATCTTATAATTTTTAGTTATATCATTCACGGAAAAATCAATTTCTGCACCGCTTTCCTTAGCATTTATGCTCATTTTGTATTCTGCGTATAAATCAGAGCCTATAAAGCTTCCATCCTTTTGCTGATACAAAAAAGCATCTCTGTGCCACACACCAGGCAAAAATGCTGCGTATAAATATAGCGCAAGCAATGAAGCTGCCAATATAGCACCTACTATGATGCATAATTTTTTATGTGTGCTGAAAAATTGCGCCATATTTATTCCTCCCGCCTCGCTATTCCTACATATCCCGTTTCTTCAATTATGCTCTGTCCCTCGTCAGACAATATCCAACGAAGCAGCTTATCAACATTTTTATTTGTATTTTCCTCATATGTAACTGCATAAATCGGTGTAACAATAGGGTATTTTCCGTTCCTTATATTTTCTGCCGTAGGTTTAATGCCGTCAATTGAAATCATCTTTATATCAGGATTTTTAATAATTCCCTCTACATAATAGCGGAAAGAAAAGCCTATGGAATTCGACTTACTCTTATAGTTAGAAACCCTTTCAATTATACCGACCATCAAATCATTGATGAGTTCCTTGGGTGCTTCCATTATAGGTGTATCACCCATAAAGCGTTCAAGCATACTTTGACTTCCGCTGCCCTCATTACGCTGAAAGGCTGCAATGCTCTCGTTTTTTCCGCCAAGCTCTTTCCAGTTTGTTATCTCGCCTGAATATATACCCTTTATCTGCTCCGTTGTAAGACTTTCTATGGGATTATCCTTATGTACGAAAAACACAAAGGCTTCATTTCCTATAGGCGTATATTTAAACGTAGTATTACATCCTTGGGCATATGCCTTCTGCTCATCAGACGGATACACACCGATAAACATATCTGTTCTTTTTTCAGCTAACGCACGGTAGCCGTCAGGAGTATTGTTATATTCAAATGTGCCGTCGTGAAGCATTGTTGTTTCAGGGTATACCGCATTGACAAACGCTGAATATACGGGGAACAGTGCCGCAGCCCCGTCAATCCTCGGCAGATTTTCTGTAAGCTTTAAGGTTTTACTGTCCATCTTTACAATTTTTGAATTTTCATCAAAAGGTAAATACTGATGAACATTAATATTGGGTGCTGTGTTTATAGTAATGCTTTCATCATATCTGATTATGCCGTAATTAACACCTAACGCAATAAAAGAAAGCACGGCGGCAATCAGCCATACAATAATAGTTCTTTTCTTCTTTCTAAGCCATATCAAGGGAAATAAAAGCGACGGAAGAAGCAACATTGTTATAAATGTAATAACGCCGTTAATCCCCTCCAATGACAATATCAGCCCCGATAAAGTTCCAACATACGCACTTGCTACAATCGCAGCTATTGTCAATATAACCTTTAGAGCCATAGTAGCAGTAAATAATGCCGCAGGAATATAGCCTATGTATTTTCTCATTTGTCATTCCCCCTTTTTCTTCTGCTTTTATTTATTATTATCAAAGGTATAAATTGCTACTGGTACTATTATTGCAACAGCAATTGCAAACCAAGTGGTTAAATTCATAGTTTGTCTCCTTTTTATTATAAGGCTGTATAATCTAAATGCCAAGCTTTTTGGCGATATACTCGCTCACGCTCGTGTGATATATTTTCACTCTGTTCAAATGCGATATAACCTCATTTCATTTGGTTGCGATATGATATAAATTCCTCTTTCACGTGCCTCAGGCACATCTCGCATTACGTTGTATTCACAATGGAATATATCGCACCGAAGGTATACCACAAATTCCAAAGAGAATTTATATCGCTGAATTCATCTTCGATGAATTCATTATACCACTCTCTTTAAAATCAGTCAAACATTATTAGACAAACAGTAATAAACTGCTTTTTCCATACATACAATGTACCAAAACAAACAAGTATGGAGGAATTATTATGGAGCAGTACAAGATATATAATGACATTGCCCAGCGTACTCAGGGGGACATCTATATCGGTGTAGTAGGTCCCGTGAGAACGGGAAAATCTACATTTATAAAACGCTTTATGGATTTACTTGTTCTCCCGAACATTGAAAACGAGCATATCCGCACACGAACTGTTGACGAGCTTCCGCAAAGTGGCAGCGGAAGAACGATTATGACAACAGAACCGAAGTTTATACCAAATGAAGCCGTTCGCATAAATGTGGAGGAAAATGCCTCCTTTAATGTGCGTATGATTGACTGCGTAGGTTACTGCGTAAACGGTGCGCAGGGACATACCGAGGACGGAGAGCCACGTATGGTTACAACCCCGTGGTTTGAAGAAGATATTCCGTTTGACAAGGCTGCGGAAATAGGCACAGAAAAGGTTATACGTGAGCACAGCACAATCGGTCTTGTAATAACGACCGACGGAAGTATATGCGATATTCCCCGCTATGAATATGTATCTGCAGAAGAACGTGTCGTGTCTGAGCTTAAAGAAATCAATAAGCCCTTTATTATTCTTTTAAATTCTGCAATGCCCGAAAGTGACTCTGCACGAAAGCTGCAAGCGGAGCTTGAAGAAAAATACGCTGTTCCCGTCTTTTTATTTTCCTGCGCTGATATGCGTCTTGATGATATTAATAATATTATGCGAAATGTTCTTTTTGAATTTCCGCTTAAGGAGCTTGGTATAAATCTTCCCGGATGGATTGACGCACTGAAAAGCGACCACTACCTTAAAGAGTCCATCTACAAAACCGTACGCAGTGCAATTTCAGACGTACATAAAATCAATCATATTAATTCCGTTATTCCTCTTCTTGAGGAAAATGAATATATTGCATCTGCAAGAATAGATGATATTTCACTTGGAAAGGGAACTGCACTTATTCAGACAGAAATGACTGACGGACTGTTTTATGACGTGCTTGGCGAAACAACGGGGCTTGAAATCTCAAATGATGAGGAGCTTGTATCCCTCCTCTGCGCCCTTTCAGAGTCTAAGCGTGAGTATGATAAAATTTCCAATGCACTTGCCCAGGTTCGTCAGACAGGCTACGGCATAGTGTCCCCGGGCATCGAGGAGCTTTCCCTGCGTGAGCCTGAAATCATACGTCAGGGCGGAAGATACGGTGTCAGACTTCGTGCCAGTGCCCCCTCAATTCATCTCATAAGGGCTGACATAGAAACGGAGGTAAATCCAATTGTCGGCAGTGAAAAGCAATCGGAGGAGTTAGTTCATTATCTTCTCAGCGAATTTGAAAGCGACCCCGCAAAAATATGGGAGTCTAACATATTCGGCAAATCTCTTCACGAACTTGTAAACGAAGGTCTGCAAAGTAAGCTTTCCAAAATGCCCGATGATGCAAGAGGCAAACTCCAGGAAACACTGCAGCGAATTATAAACGAGGGTAGTGGTGGGCTAATCTGCATAATACTGTAAATAAAACGCTCACGGCAAAAATGCCGTGAGCTTCTTTTAGATTAATATGTCTGCAGTTTCTGCACAGGGGATTGTTAAGGGGATGCCCCTTAACATACAATCTGTCAAAACTGAGGGCGTGCACATCAGTTTTGACACCTATAAAGGGCTGGCACGGTGAGTGCCGCGCGAGCAAAAGCCCTTACTTCGCAAGAGAATGTTTTGCTCTGCAAAACTTCTTTTGCGAGAGGATGACCTTGTCATCCTCTTTTTATTATTTTTTGTGTATCGCATTTAAGCTCTTCAAGCTTTTCAAGTGCCTTATCCTTATCTTCGTTTCTGTAACCAAAATAAAGCTTCAGCTTCGGCTCTGTACCGCTCGGACGAATTGCTATCCACGCATTACCGCCGTCCATTTCAAGGTAAAGCATATTATTCTTCGGCTGATTAATTTCCTTTTCGCTGCCGTCAGAATACTTAATCGTGCCGTATACATAGTCACGCACTGCATCAACACTGAGTTTCGCAATTTCCTTTGGCGCACCTGTGCGGATATTATTTATCATTGCCGCAATTCTTGCAGGACCTTCAAGGCCCTCCTCAACAATATTTACGACACCTTCTGCGTAATATCCGTATTTTTTATAAAGTGCCTCGAGTGCATCAAACAGTGTCATATTCTGCTTTTTATACCACGCCGCCATCTCAACTATAAGCATTGTCGCAACAACGGCATCCTTATCACGTGCATATGTTCCGCTTAAATATCCATAGCTCTCCTCAAAGCCGAAAACATAGCTATGTGAATTATTTTCCTCGAACTCTTTAATTTTCTCACCGATAAACTTAAATCCCGTCAGTACCTCCATCATTTCAACACCGTAGAAGCCACAGATAGCACGCACCATTTCTGTAGTTACAACAGATTTTATAACAACGGGGTTTTTGGGCATTGTTCCCTTTTCCTTATGCTGTGCCAGAATATAATCGGTAAGAAGTGCACCAACCTGATTTCCCGTAAAGGTTACATATTCACCGTCTGAATTACGAACAACAATACCTACTCTGTCACTGTCAGGGTCAGTACCCACAATAAGGTCGGTGTTATTTTTCTTTGCAAGCTCTATTGCAATTGTAAAGCCTTCCTTATCTTCGGGGTTGGGGCTTTTTACTGTCGGGAAATTTCCGTCTGGCTGTTCCTGCTCCTTTACTACAAGAAGGTTTTTAAGACCACACATATTAAGTATACGCTGAACAAGCATATTACCGCTTCCGTGGAAAGGTGTGTATACAACGCTGAAACTGTCACTGACATCTTTTATCGCATCGGGATTTACTCTGCGGTCAAACACGCAGTCAAGGTAGCACTTGTCAACCTCTTCACCTATATATATAAGAAGATTTTTCTCTACTGCTTCTTTTTCATCCATCAGCTTAACACTACGAAGCATATCAATATTTCTGATTTCCTCTGTCACTGCATCCGCCGCATCAGGTGCCATCTGTGCACCGTCTTCACCGTAAACCTTGTATCCGTTATACTTTGCAGGATTGTGGCTTGCCGTAATAACAATTCCCGAAACGCATCCGAGATGCCTTACCGCAAAGCTAAGCTCGGGGGTAGGACGAAGAGACTCAAAAAGATATGTCTTAATACCATTTGCACAAAGCACCTTTGCCGACTCCAGTGCAAATTCGGGGCTGAAATTTCTTGAATCATACGCAATAACAACACCCTTTTTAGTATCACCCGTTTTCTTTATATATTCACTAAGTCCCTGCGTTGCCTGACGGACAGTGTAAATATTCATTCTGTTTGTACCTGCACCAAGTATTCCACGAAGTCCTGCCGTACCAAATTCAAGAGATTTATGAAATCTGTCCTCAATTTCATTTTCATCATTTTCAATCTGTATAAGCTGCTGCCTTAAATTTT
This sequence comes from Clostridia bacterium, assembly GCA_045656645.1. Lineage (GTDB taxonomy): Bacteria > Bacillota > Clostridia > UMGS1883 > UMGS1883 > UMGS1883. The sequence continues at coordinate 36,087 of JAZORN010000036.1, forward strand.
CATCAAGGTCGGGAAAGCTTTTCCATTCTTCATACACTTTTCTAAAATCCATTTTAGTCTCTCCTTTTACATATTCTTTTTATTAGCGTTGTCATCGTTATTATAAAAGCGGCTCCGCAGAAACCGCCTGCCGTATCAATTAAAACATCCCTTATTTCACCTGAACGTCCCTCTACAAATGTTTGGTGGAATTCATCACTGCACGCATATAAAAGCACCCATAAAACAGCAAACAAAAGTTGTCTTTCCCCCTTTAAACCATACTGTGAAAGTAGCAGTGCTACCAAGGTGCCAAGCAGTGCATATATGGAAAAATGTGCACTTTTCCTCACAAAGGTTGTTATCTTCTCCGCAATATTTTCAATACTTTCCTGAGAAAGCGAATTATTTATATCAAGGAGGCGGACAACTACCGTTATAAAGCGTGAGCTTGTTTTCTTAGACTCTGTTGCCTCCTGCGATGAAAAGGCGAAAATTACACTCATACAGGAAATCACCAAAAGCCACAAAACTAATTTCTTTACCATTGTATACACCCTTCAAATATGTATGACTATATAATATACTTTTTTGCCTTAAAAGTCAACTGCGGTTTTTGTTCTATATTGGTTTTTTAAATGGTAAAAAGGGATATTATCCTGCGATAATATCCCTTAGCACTTAATCTTCCATATGCTTTCCCAAAAATCCTGCCGCACTCTGGCAAAGCTTCTTTTCAAGCTCTCCCACGGGCATTGTTTCCTTTTCAGAAACCATCATTACGCTACCAATCGTGTCACCCTCGCTCACAATCGGAGCAACAACACCTGCATAATATTTTTCCGAGCCGTCAACTACGGGCACACCGCTCTTTGCAGAGTCAATAACAAATACATTTTTCTTTTCAATCATTTTTTCAATATCTTCACTGATGCGCTTTTCCACAAGCTCCTTTTTAGGTGCTCCAGAAACTGCAATTACGCTGTCCTTATCCGTAATTACAACTGCAATTCCGCTTGTCTTTGCAAGGGTTTCTGCATACCCTGCGGCAAATTCACCAAGCTCTCCTATAGGTGAATACTTTTTAAATATTACCTCGCCGTCTCTTTCGGTAAATATTTCAAGCGGGTCTCCTTCTCTTATTCTCATTGTTCTTCTGATTTCCTTAGGTATAACAACACGACCAAGGTCGTCAATTCTTCTTACAATTCCTGTTGCTTTCATATAGAAAATACTCCTTTTGGTTTGATTTACAACAGTATTTTGTGCAATCAAGGAATTTTTATGTAAGGAAAAAGGTGGAATGCTTAATAATCATTTTAAAAAATCACTCTCATTAGATTTACTTTTTGAATGATTTGTGATATGCTTAGAAAAAGGAGGTGCTGATTTTGGCACAAAAGTATCATTATCAATCTGAAGTATCCCATAAAGGGCTTAACAAATACAGAATTGTAAAAGCTGAAACATCACGTGAACTCGAACAAAAGGTTAACGCTTTAAAAAAACAGTGGGATGAAGAATGGGCAAAAAAGGTTGAAAGAGAAAAGAAACTCCAAGAAGAAACCATCGCATTGGAATACGCTCAAAAAACTACTTCAGAGGCTGAATCCAAAATTTCCTCTTTGGAAAACATTTTAAACAATTCTCTCGTCCCTAAAAAGTTATGTGCAGAAAATTTGAAGGATTTTTCAAATTTCCCCAAGAAAGAACCCGAGAAAGCTGACATTAAAAAGATTCCTACTGAGCCGAAAAAAAACGACCGTGCATATTCTCACATTCCGCTTTTTATAAAGTTTTTTGAATCATTAAAAAAGAAACGCGAAGAGGACAACATTATAAAATTTCAAAAAGCACACGCTGATTGGGAGACCAAATGTGCTCAAATTTCCACTGAGAACACCGAAAAAGAGATTCACTATAAAGCTTTATATGACAAATGGAAAAAGGAAGAAACTGAATTTTACGAAAGCCAATCAAAGAAAAACAACGAAATAGATGCCTTATTCGAAGGAGTTAAAAACAAAGAAGTTCCGTGTGTTGAAAAATGTGCTGAAATTCACCTTCAAGGCATACCCGTTCCATTAGAATACGACCGTGATATAATAGTTGAATATAATCCTGATTCAGATATGTTAATTATTGATGTAACCTTTCCAACAATAGAAGATTTACCAAAGCTTAAAAGTGTAAGCTATGTTAAATCACGAAAGGAATTTAAAGAAAATTATCTTTCTGAAACAGCCATAAAAAAACTTTATGACTCCACTATATATCAAATGGTTTTACAATTACTTAATTACATATTTGACTTTGGTAAACAGTATTCTGTTTTTGATGTTGCAGTTATAAACGGAAAAATTAGCACATTTGACAAATCTACCGGAAAGCCTATCGAACCATATATTATTTCCGTCACATGCAAAAAAACTGATTTTGAACAATTAAACTTATCAGCAATCGATCCCAAGTCATGGTTCAAAGCTTCAAAAGGGGTTTCTGCTGCCACCTTATCTACCATAACACCTGTAGCCCCAATAGTAATAATGAACAAACACGATGACAGGTTTATAGAAGAGTATTCCGTAGTTAACTCCGTTTCCGAAGGAACTAATTTAGCGGCAATGGACTGGCAGGATTTTGAAAACCTTGTACGCGAGCTTTTTGAACAGGAGTTTTCCATTTCAGGCGGTGAGGTAAAAATCACCCAAGCAAGTCGTGACGGCGGTGTTGACGCAATAGCCTTTGACCCCGACCCCATACGAGGCGGGAAAATAGTCATTCAGGCAAAAAGATATACCAATGTTGTCGGTGTTTCGGCAGTCAGAGATCTATACGGAACTGTAATGAACGAAGGTGCAACAAAGGGTATATTAGTAACAACATCAAACTACGGAAATGACGCATATGATTTTGCAAAAGGAAAACCATTAACTTTACTTAATGGAGCAAATTTGCTGAGTCTTATTGAAAAACACGGGCACAAAGCATATATTAACCTTGGAGAAGCCAAAGAAATGATGAAAAATATATAATGTAATAAATTAAGCGGAGTGGCAAATTTTTTCACTCCGCTGTTTTTTATATTAATTTTTCACATAAAACGTATTTTTACCTGCTCCATGTTTTTCAATATAATTGTCTGCCGTAAGTTTTTTCAGTTGTCTTTCAACAGTAGATGCACTGAGAGACGGGCAAAGTTCTAATATTTCTTTTTTTGTAAACTTGCCTAGTTTGTTATCAATGGCATTTTTCACGGTATCAAGAGATGTTGAACTCACAATGCTGATTCTGTCATCAAGATCACGATATGCGGCAATTATAGTGCTAAGCAGATATTTTATAAATGAAGTTGCATCATCCTTACCATCGTGCCAACCATCCTGTGAATCTTCCAATGCAGCATAATACGCTTCCTTATTGTTTGCAATCTTAGCTTCCAACGAAATGTATTTACCAATTTCATATCCGCTTCTATATAACAATAGTGTAGTCAGTAATCTTGACATTCTGCCATTACCATCAAGGAATGGATGTATGCACAGAAAATCATGGATAAATACCGGAACTATCAACAGTGGGTCTATTTTCCCCTCGCCTATAGTACGATTAAATTCATCGCAAATTTCTCTGATAGCATCAGGTGTTTCATAGGGAGCTAACGGTGTAAACAAGTTAAAGCGTTTACCTGTTTCATCTGTTGCACTAATATAGTTTTGCACATTCTTAAACGAACCACCAAACCCTGAATCTGTATGACTCAAAAGAATTTTATGAAGCTGCAAAATATAATTTGGTGTAAGCGGAATATATTCAAAATTCTCATGAACTACATTAAGTGCATCTCGATATCCGGCAATTTCTTTTTCATCACGGTTGCGAGGTGCAGTTTTTTCATTCATTAACTGACGCAAACGAGTTTCAGTAGTTCTAATACCCTCTATTGAGTTAGAAGCCTCTGTACTTTGAACTTTTGCTATTTCCACTAATTTGTTAAGTTCTAATGGTTTTTGCTGAATATATGAAGTTTGCTTACCTTTATATTCGTGGATAAGAGATAGGTAATTAATAACTTCATTATCCCATTTCTTATTGATAAGCTCCGTATAGTCAAAACGACGCATCTCGTAACCTCCTTTTCTTTCTCGTCAATTATATCATATTTGACGAGAAAAGTCAATATGATGATGTGAAAGATTATATGTATAAAGTTTAAATAAACCGTACATAATAATAAACGAGATGCAGAGCATCCCGTTTA
>JAZORN010000037.1:0-17522 GCA_045656645.1 Clostridia bacterium
AGGTCTTACCGATGGGGCGAGGCTTGCTTTGGCAATGTATGCTGAAGATGGCCGTCTTGTAGGAATTAAGACAAGTGAGTCGGCAGAGAATGCAAAGGCGGCATTTCTCAGCGTCAGCCTTGAAAAGCCTGAAGATGCAACAGACATCAAAACCTTTATATTAGGGACAGATACGTTGGCTCCGTACGCAGGCGTCGGCGAGCCAGAGGCTACAGTTACAGAGGAAGATGTAACAATATACCTTCATGGGGTTCCATTTGCTGATGTGGTAGGAAGTGCAATGGAATTTGGAAAAACATATACGTATGAGCTTACATCTGCAAGTGGAGTACTGAAAATTCCCGAGATAACATATTCAGTAAAAAACAGTAATATTGACGTGGATATTGTTACTACTGATGGAGAAACCAAGCAGACGGTAATTACCTTCGAATGGGGTAATATTACATCTGAGACTGAAACTCATAGTAACGATTCCGTGTCAGCATCGAAGATTAATTATACTCCCGGAAATAGCAGGATGATCACTATTAACTATATAGCTGATACTACAGGCTTGAATAAAGATAAAACAGGTGTAGTAACTCAGAAAGTAGTTGATACTAATGCGTCTGCTACGTATTACGATTACACAATGGATTTCAGCGGCCCGCAGGAAGGTAGTGCTGCAAGCCTTGTAAGCTTTACCCTTTCTAAAACAAATAAAGCTCCCATTATTGTTCTTGAACCTCTTGAGAAAGCAGAAAAAGGCACAGATGTGCTTGTAACAAACGAAGGTGCCGCGCTTAACTGGACAAACGATACCAACATTATTAGCAGTTATGACTATAGTTTGTCAGGTACTGACAGGCAATTTGAGCCGTTTGATACCTCGAAAGCTACTTATGGACAGTCTGCAAGTTCAGGCGTAACTGTAAAAACTTCTGCAAACGTGAACAAAGCGATCAGCAGAAAGCTTCAGGATAGTGATGGGTATTTTGTAAGCGGTTCGAGAGCGGCTTACGATAAATATCCAGTCAAAATGAATTTTCAGTTTACAGATGTTCCTGATTCCTTACTGGGATATAACTATATAACAATTCCTTACAATGGCTCAACTTCGGAAACTACAGTTAGCTTTTATGTGAATCAGAATACAAGAGTTCATTTCTTTGATACTGTTAATTCTCTTACAGTCACACCGACAAGTGCCAGTGCAACTGCTCCTTTGCAGAATGTTAAGGTAAGTACAACTGCAACAGCTAAATTCAACAAGTATTATCAGACACAGAAGGTTGCTGCTTTAACTGCTGCATACCTTATAAAGAACTCAGTTGCACCAGATAAAACGGTTTTTGTATCTGCTGCTTCAAATTCGACATATACGGCGAAAGTAGATAATGTAACATACACTTTTGCCACAAACCTGTATTATATCAGAAACTACGCTGTAGCGGCGAATGCAGGAGCTGTAAATCGTTACATATTGCCCAGCGCTTTTGAGGAGTTAGATATTGAATCTACATCAAATAAGGTTAGTAAGAATTATACTATTGATGAGTACTTAGATATGTGGGCAATGGAATATGAAACGACTCCTGATCTTGCTACAGACCTTAGCATTACCGGCGGAGAATCGAGTGGTCATTATCTTAGAAAGTTTGACTCAGACTCAGACACAAAAAAGAGTGTATATGGAGATAGGCATGGTCTTACACAAGCAGCGTACACCGGATTGATATATTCTTATCCGCAGGCATTTGACCTTAAGAATGCTTACTATATTACAACAAGTCTTACGAAATATCGAAATGGTAGTTCTGGTGAACCTTATACTACGTATAACACCACTACAGATTCATTATATTCTTTCAAGGTTAACAGACCTTGTGAAGTTTTAGTGTTTACTAATGAAACGGATGATGCTAATACTTATGACCATAACTATTATAAGACCGCACAGGATTGGAACAGAGTAACGACAGGTAATGAAAATGCATTGAGATATATTTATGAAGCTAAAGCCAACGGTTATCTGAATGTAAGAAGCTTAGGAACTGTTTATAGCAAAACCTTCGAAGCAGGTTCGACCGTGGCAATTAATGCGCCCAAGAATAAAAACTGTGAGTTTATATGCTTCATTAAACCATTAGATGCAAATTAACTATTAACACCACAATTACAAAGAAGCTATATATAGCTTCTTTGTAATTGGAATTACCCTTAGGAGGAGATGAAGAGATGACAATGAAGAGATTTGTTTCGCTTTTAACGGCAATTTTTATGCTATTGTCAATCCCGAATGTATCTTTTGCTTTAGCAGAGGATTATACTGTAAGCACAGTTGAATTTTCTTATAAGGAAGGCGAAAGTACATATGTGCCGGCAGAGGCATTAGAAGCGGGAGAAAAGCTGTATGCATCAGTAACGGCGCAAAACAGCGGGGATGCAGAAGATATGCTTTTTAGCCTTGTAATGTACAAGGATAATGCCATTTATGACATAAATACGCAAAGTGCAAATGTAGGTTCAACTCCTGTTGGTTTCAGGGTGAGTGTTAATGTGCCTGATGATATTACAGGCTGCTATGCAGTTGCTTTCCTTTGGGATAACTTTGGAAGTATGAACCACATTGTCAACTCTTCGTCTTTCCCTGAAGGCTCGACACTTTTAAGTACAATAAAGATTAACGGGGCTGAGATAGCAGGCTTTAGTCCTGCTATAAATTCCTACACTTACACGGTTGATAAAAATGCGACTACTGCCCCTGAAATTGAGGTTGTTGCATTTGATTCGGCAACGAAGGTAGAAATAGAAAATAAAATTACTTCGTTCCCGGGAAGTGCGTCAATAAAGCTGACGAATGTAAAGGGAGAAACAAACACATATACAGTTAAATATGTTTGTAACGAAAACCTTATTTCTAACTTGAAGGTTTTAGAGGATAATAATTTGCCAAGTAAATTTGGTGGAGGGACAGTGTCTCCACTCCCAAAATATCAGCCAAACGGATTTAAGGTAGGAGCTAAGGCGTATCAGGATAGGTCATTAACCGTGCATTCTATATCAGAAACGGCTTCGGAGCTTATTGGCTGTGACTACATAATTAACAATGTGACGTGGATGAACGCAAACAATACAGGAGATACCGCCAGAGCTTTTACGAGTGGTGATGATTTGGATTGGATTAACTTTACAGTTAATCGTGGTGCAACGGTAAATATTTTTATGTCAAGAGATGCCTATGAATCAAAAATTACAGGCAGAGGATTTACAAAAAGCACCAGCACAGACACTACAAACGGATACTTTGTAACAAATTATAGCAACGGAGCAAAAAAAGTTCAAAAATACAGATATTCAAAGCATTTTGAAGCAGGAAGCAAGGTAACAATACCAAATCAGAATCAGGGCACTGATGTTTATTCAATTGTTGTATCTTATGATGGATACGAGAATGGCTCAGCTACAGGAACCGTAACACATTTAACCCCTGATGAAAGTGTTTTAGGAACAACGCCTTGTGTTGAAAATGCAGAAATAGTAGAAAACTCAACACCGGCATTTGTTACTGTTACAGGAAAAATAGACGGATACAAGTATGGTGAACAGTATAGGGTGATACTTTTCGATAAAGATAAAACCTACGATTCGCAGGCAACCTATACGGACGCTAAAATAAAAGAAGATATTATATTCATATCACAGATTATTGCGGATGAAAACGGTAAATTTTCGTTTTCTGTTAATATGGAGGGGAAAGAAGCAGGCTTCTATTCTCTGAGAGTTAATGGAAAAGAGAACGATAAAATTTTCTATGCAATAGAAAATGACAAAATTGTACTTCTTTCAGAAATTGAAACAATATGTGCCAAGGAAGAAGCAACTGCGGTTACAGAACTTGAAGCTAAACTTGATTTAAAAAATCCAAGTGGTGTTGCAATAAATATGCTCAGGTTAACTGACAAAGCTGTGTCATCTGTTGATTCGGAATTTCTTTCAACAGTTCTTTACAAGGAAATAAAAGCTGACGGGACAATCCTTGATTCTTCAGAAAACTTTGTAAAGGCAGTTAACAAAGCTGCTCATGTGGCAGCACTTAACGAGGGAACCTTTGATATAGAAAAACTCGATGATGAGCTGGGACTTGATTCAGCCTATGTAACTATTTACAATGAAAAGCTTACCGCTACGGCTAAGGAAAGCGTAGTTAATAACGGATATCTTGGTAAAAAGTATTTGCCGAATCAGATAAGAGACAGCTTTAACGGTAATGTTGCATTGGCTTATATAAATAACTTTGCCACTTGGAAAGATGCACAGTATTTCGTTGAAAACATTGGCGCAGATTGGTCGTTGAATGTTTCGGGATATAATAATCTGATTTCAGATTCCAAAAGCAAGCTATATGATTATATATTGCTTAATGCAACAAAAGTAACGATTACTGATTTTGTAGGCGATGTGAACACCAAAATTTCGCAATTGCCATCAGTCGGCAGTGGTGATAGTGACGGCAATGGCGGCAGTGGCGGCACTGGTGGCTCGAAATTTGGCAACACAGTTAGTGCCGTAAGCGGCGAAAGCGGCGTATATAGTCCAATATTCCCTGAGATTAACGCAGGTGAATTTTCCGATATGCAAGGATACGATTGGGCTGTTGAGAGTGTGAACGCACTTAGAAACAAAGGCGTTGTTACTGGAACAGGAGAAGGAAAGTATGAGCCTTCAAGGAATGTTACCCGTGAAGAAATTCTTGTTATGCTTATGAGAGCTTTTAACTGTGGTATGCAGACAGAAAAAGAACATAATTTTAATGATGTTATGCTTGATGCATGGTATGCTCCGTATGTTGCAGCCGGATTTTCTGAGGGGTATATAAATGGTGTAGGCGGCGATAAGTTTGGAATAGGAAAGCCTGTTACCCGTCAGGATGTTGCTGTAATGGCATACAGAATAGCAAAAGCATCGGGAAAACAATTTATAACCGAAGGTGCAAGTAGTTTTAACGATGAAAATATGATTTCAGAATATGCCCGTGAGGCTGTCGGTACTTTAAAATCCTCAGGGATTTTAAATGGAAAAGGAAACAATAATTTTGCTCCGAAAGATAGCTGCACCAGAGCAGAAGTAGCGAAAATAGTTTATGGGTTGATTAAGTAAGGATGTGACGAACTATATGAAAACTATAAAAATTTTATTATCTTTTTTTATCGCTATCAGTATAGCTGCAGGTTCGTGTCTTGTTTTTGCTACTGAAGAAACAACACCGATTGATAATTTGCTAATTGATAAACTTGAGCTGATTGAGGCAATAAAGCTTGCTGAGTTTGAAGAAAGTGAACTTTCTTCTCCGATTACCAGAGGTAAGTTTTATAAAATGGTATGCATTTTGATGGGCTATCCGGCTATGGAAGCATCAGATATTGTTTTTTCAGATGTGGATTTAAAAAGTGAAGAAGCAGGATATATCAATGCACTATCAAAAATAGGTATGATAACAGCTGCCGGAGGAAAAATATACCCTGAAATGCCTATAAAATATTCTGATGCAGTAAAATTACTTGTAAATGCATTAGGATACGCACCATTAGCAAAGCGAAAAGGTTATGAGTATGTTATAAATAAAACGAAATTAAATAAAGACATAACAGGAGATACAAGTAAAGATTTAACAGTAGGTGATGCTGTTATAATGGTTTATAATTCTTTATTCATAGAGCCGATGGTAAAAAAACTCACAACTTCTCCATCTAACAGCGAGTACGAAATTGCCGAAAACACAAATTATCTTGAGATGAATTTTGGCGTGCATGTTACCGAGGGTATCGTTACAGGCGTGGATATTACGAGAATACAGGGAGATAATGATGTTACTCCGTATCATATTGAAATTGATGGCCTTTCATTGGATATAGGATTTTTGAATAATCCTTACGATTACCTTGGATATGAGGTTAAAGCCTATTGGAAGGATATTGATGATTTCGAGCCGACCCTTTTATATATAGAAAAGATGGTTTCCAACAATGTTGTTGAATTTAACGTTGACGATGTTGTTGAAATTACCGATAGCAATATAAAAGTTTATGATGCGGTAGACAAAAAAAGAAAAAGTTACGGTATCAGAAGAGCAATTCCGGTAATATATAATGGTGTTACCACAGATCGTGTGCTTACGTTGAATATGTTATCTGACTCAATGGGAAATATAAGACTCGTTGATAATAATGGAGATAGAACGTACGATATCATTTTTGCCGATGTTTATGATAACTATGTTGTATCCCATATGGATAATGGTGTTAAGGTAATGTATGACAAATTTGATTCTTCTAAGTTTATTGCTTTGGATGATACCTTAGACAATCCATTTGTAAAAGTTTATGACCCATCAGGAAAGGAGGTTGCTCCTACAAAAATAAAGAAAGGTAATATTGTATCGGTATATAATTCGGATGACTTATACCAAACGTATGTAAGAGCGTATATTTCTGACACAGTGATTAAAGGAACAATTGATGAATTGGATTTATCAAATAAGATAATGACTGTTGATGAAAGCGAGTACAAGATACCGAGTTCGGTTATAAGCAAGCTTTCGCACTTGCTTCATCCTGGGACAGATGTGAAGTTATACATAGATGTCAGGGGGCAGGTCGCTTATATCGAACCGTCCCAAACAGGGGAGATGAAGTATGCCTATATCATTGATGCAGCAGGAAAAAATGGTTTAAAAGGTCAAATTGAGTTTTTGATTTATAATACAAATGATGAGTTTTTGATATTGGATTCAGCAAAGAAAATAAGAATAGACGGAAAATTATATAAAAACAATGACCAGTCAATATTTTCTTATTTGGAAAAAGTCTCGAAAGCGATGTTTGGCAGCACGACACCTGGCGGATCGAAATCAAGTGTGGTTAAATTTTCATTAAATTCCGATGGAGAGATCGACTGCATTGATACAGTTTTAAATGGTGAAACAGAGCTTCTTTCTACGAGAAACAGTAAACATACTCCAAAGGACTGCCTTATAGGCATACATAGTAATCAAAAGGATGTCAACTATAGAAAATACAGGCGCGATGGCTCAACCCATATAATCGGACCTGATATAGCTTTTGCTAGCAGTGCGTTAAGCTTTTTTATTCCTTCTGTGCTTGAAGATGAGCGTGATGAGAAGAAGTACTATACAGGAACAGCTTCTTCGCTTTTGGTAAATAGTAGGGCATATGATAATGTATGGGCATTTTCTACGAATAGTTCTAAGGCTGTTTCAGAATTCATAACAGTTTTTGATGTTGAGCCTCGTGGTGGACTTGCAGATAGGACAGCTCTTTCGATAATTGAAGGATGTTTCAAAATATGTGATCATGAGTCAGGCAGTACAAAAGATGGAATAAAGATATTTACAAAAGATGGGACATTGAAGCTCAAAGCCAGTGAAACCTGCACAATTTCCGCAGTTGCAAGCGAGAGTGATACTTCAATAACAACAAATATGAAGCCTGAAGACCTTAAAAAAGGTGATGTTGTTTCATATGTCACAAATTATAAAGGTGAGGTAACAAGCATTGTATTGTATTACAGGTCTCAAAGCAGTTCCGTTGCAAACAATCTTTCTACAACAAGATGGGCGTCTCGCACCGTGAGGTATGGAAGGGTGTACGATACTTTTGATGATGGATTTCTTGTATACTATGGCAAAAAGGACTTGGCGAGCATTACAGAGGATGATTGCGAACTCGTATTGACAGCATATGCCGGAACGATTTTTTTGAAATATACAGAAGAGGATTACGCCGAAAATGAATGTAGCACTTCACAACTTCAGAATGTTAAAGGGTATGTGAAAACTGGTCCTGAGGCATCAAATGTTATTGTCCATGGGTACTATGGTGTTCCGCAAAGCATTGTTATTGTTGAATAGGAGGGAAAAAATGAAGAAGATAATATTAATATTTCTGTTAGTGTTGCTTATTAATCCAATACAGTCTTTGGCGATAGCAACGAAAGACCCTCATAGACTTTGGGAAGGGGCAGTGCCTGAAATTCCAAAGAGAGAAACTAAAGATGATATCCTATTTCAGGACTTTACCTCTGTTGAGGAAGGTGAGTTTCCAGCAGGTGTTACAGGCGAAAGAAAAAGTTATAGCTATGTTACTACAGCCGAACATCAGATTCTGCCGGGACTTACTAAAAACTGTTTGGTATTAAACGTCCCGGACGAAAGAGGAAGTATAGAAATCATAAATTCAAATGTAAAAGTCCCGCCAACGTCCGGACTTGTTAAATTTGAAATAAGGTATAAATACATTCCAACAGAGAAAAGCTCTCATACTGCTTTTATAATAAGCTTAAGAGACAGCGCAGGGACACAGTTTTCAAGAATGCTCACGAGGTCTGATAATGGTTGGTCTTCTTTTAACTATGCGGGAGCCGATTCCGGTACATTTGAGAGAGCTAAAATGATTCCTGATGGTTGGTACACTTATACAAATACTATTGATTTTGATAAGAAAATTATTGATGCTAAACTCCTTAATGAAACTACAGGAGTGACAACGAAACTGTATGGTAAAGGCTTTTTTAACAGCGGGGACTATAAAAATATAGGTAATGTTAATTTCAGAATAGAAAAATATGGCGGAACTGTAGTCATAGACTATGTAAGAATTGCAAAAACCGACATGTCTCTTTCTGAAATAGATTTGGAAAATGAATCGGAGATTGAAATTGAAAAAGGGATGGTTCCGCAATACACGAATTCTCCAATTGCGATGCCTATATCAGGAAGAATAAATCTCATAGTTGATGAAAAGCAAGTGTATACAACATTAAAACCATACGAAACATCAAACGGTAATGTTATGGCATCTATAAAAAACCTAGTACATGCTATAGGTGCAACTTGCTTAATCGACGCTAAAAGTATCACTGTCAATAAAAATGAAATTATTGCGACCTTTAAGCCACAGAATGGCACAGCAAATGTTAACGGAAAATCATTTACCCTTAAGGAAGATGTAAGCAATATTTCAAATCAAATGGTGGTATCAATAGAAGATTTTGCTAAAATTTTTGAATATGAGTATAGGTATGATGAAGATAAGCTCTTGATTTATTTGGAAGGAGTGGGACAGAATGAAAAAAATAATTAGTTTTATTATTATTGCATGTATGCTTTTGTCGGCAACAACGGCATTATGTGCAGAACCCATATCTGTAGATGATGCTGCATGGAAGGCATACATTGCTGCAAACGGTCTCTCTATGCCTTTTAGACCTGAAAATGAATATGTTTCAAGTCAAAATCCTCCCAATTTCACTTGGCCGTTTGTGAAGAATGCAACATTTGATATTGTGGTATGTACCGACGAGAAGCTTGAAAATATCGCATATCACAAAGAGGGAATAGAGAATAATTTTTATAATTTTGATACTGTTTTTGAAAAAGGGGTACACTATTATTGGGCGGTACGTTATGTAACAAGTACAACAAAGAGTGATTGGTCAACCCCCAGAAGGTTTCGTATAGACCCGGATGCTGTTGATTTTCCGGTTCCATCTATGGAAGAAATGTTTAATAGAATTCCAAAAACACATCCCAGAATATATACGACTGCGGATAAATTGGACGAGTTTAGGGAATACAAAGACAAAAGTGCGTCGTCAAAGGCTATATATAATAATCAAATCAAAATTGCTGACGCGGCTATTTTGAAACTTGAGGAAATTCATGAGCCGGACGGTGCTTTTTGGGAAAATCCGGATAGAACCTCTACCACCTACAGAGAAAATCTTGTTGGATGGTTAGGCGAAATAGAAATGTCCCTCAAAATTGCCTATAATGGGGCTTTTGCTTATTTATTGACAGGTGACGAAAAGTACATCGAACCTTGTAGACTTGCTATGCTTGAAATGACGAAATGGGATTATGATAATAACGTAACGTACGAACACTATGACCTTATATATCGTGATATATTTTGGAAGACAGCATATGCACTTGATTGGACATACAACAAAATCCCTGAAAGTGACAGAAAAGAAATTTTAGAACTCATCAGAAAAACAGGTACTTTTATGGCAAATAAATTATTGGGTTCATTAAGAAGTGAGCCGTATGCATCCCACGGATGGACTGCATATGGTTATATCGGCGCCGCAGCAGTAGCTTTGCTTGGAGAAATTGATGAGGCAGAGGAATGGCTTAAGAGTGTGATCCCTTGTTACATTGCATTGCTCCCGCCTTGGAGTTATCAGGATGGGGGTTGGTCACAAGGAATGAAATATTGGACTAACTCAACGAATTTCAATCAAAAACTTATGGATGTACTTGCTTTGAGCGGAATGATTAATCTTTATGATGCAGCTTGGCCGCAACATGAGTATCTATGGAGCTTGTATGCTTTCGCTCCGGGAGTTTATGCAACCTTCGGCGATGAGACGGGTTCTGTAACGTTGAAAGCACATCAGGGAACAGCGGCTATGGAAAGTATATATAACCAAACATATTTTACAAAAAACCCTGTAACAAAATGGCTTTTGCAACAACAGCCACAGAGTCATATATCCAGTGAACCTGATACCTATTATACAAGTGTACTTGATGATGTAGAAGCAAAAGCTCCGGTAGATTACCCCTTGGCTCATGAGTTTAATGATATAGGTTGGGTAGTAATGACTGATGACCTTTTATCTTTGGATAAAATTCATATGACATTTAAATCATCATACTATGGCTCATACAACCATTCACATCCTGACCAAAACTCATTTTATCTTCAGGCTTTCGGCAAAAAATTAGCATCAAGAAGCGGATATTACGACAGCTATCATTCAGCTCACGATTCAGGATTTACACGAAAAACAGGAGCGCATAATTCGATTACAGTTGCTACTAATAAGGGGCAGGTAGATAATGATTTTAATGCAAAGGGTAAACTTTCTGCTTTTTTAAATCAAGTTGATTTTGACCTTGTAACGGGAGATGCAAGCGATGCGTACGGCAATACCTTGGAAAAGTTTGAAAGAAGCATTATCTACATCAGACCGGATATGTTTATAATTATTGATGACCTTGATGGTAGAGGTAATACTGAGCGCACAAAGTTTGAGTGGTGGTTAAACGCAGAAAGTGGTATGGAAGTGTATCAAGATGGCACAGGTGTAAAAATCACACAAGAGAATGCTGTTTTGGATACATCTGTAAAATATCCTCAAAAGGTTACTACTTACTTTAATGATAATTTTGCTCTTTCTGATATGAAAGAAATCAAACCTGCAGGAACTTATACGGGAGCGGAGTCTGAGCAAAGAGTATGGTTTGAAACAGAAAAAGTTGATAAAACAAAAATCGTAACGGTACTTGATGTACACAAATCTTCAGAGAGAGCCAGATACACTCATACAGAGTATTTTGATGATTATCTTACCATGACTTTTGAAGATGGTACAATCTGTATTGTTAATCTTGGAGAAAAAACAGAAAGTGTCGATACAGGTACAATTAAATTTACAGGAGAATCTGTAATTTATAATGATGAAACAATTATGCTTTCAAACGGAACATATCTCAACGCGTATGGAAAGGACATTTTCAAGTCTGAACACAGAATGTCGGCAGTGGTAGGTAAAGATGAACTTTGCTTATCTTCTTATGAAGATAACAGAATTACTGTATTTGAAAATAATTTGTTTCTTTCAGAAATAGAGTCCGCTACAAATTACAGCGGAAAACCTATCGGAAAAGAGTATGGTATTTCTGCAGAAGAAGGTGCATTGGTAGAAGATAAAGATGGAGTAGTTTCTGTCGATGCTAAGGTAGATGCTAAAACATTTACAATTGATAAAGATAATTACACACTTATGCTTAATGGCAAAATCATTAAATCCGAGCAGGTAAATACAGAGGTTAAGGTGTATGTTGACGGAACACTTGTTGAAACGAAGCAGGTTCACGGATATACAACACGAGATGGCTCTGTAACCTGTAGTGATAGCATTGAATTACCTTCAAAAAAATATTGTCTCGAAAGACTTTCTGAAGGTGTAAAACTTAAAAATATGAGTTTAGGACAACAGTTAACAATCAGTAAAATATCACTATCAAAAGTAAACATCACAGAAAATGAATTATATTTTTCCACTTGTGAAGATGTTGTTGAGCAATAGTATAACAGCAAAAATGAAGTAGAGACTACACAAAATTAAAAAGTAGAGCATATTTAGTGGGAAATTCTAAAAGAAGTTTATAAAAACTTCTTTAAAGCAATCTAAATGTGCTCTATTTTTTCTTTTTTTATATTTCATAGAAAGGAAGAAAAACGATGAAAGTCTTTATCTCTTTATCAAATAATTTTATTAATTCAGAAGGTTCTTTTATGCCAAAACATATTAGAGACTTCTTTGAAAACAATTTTGAAGTAATATATTCTCCTATTAAAGATAGAAATGTAACCGCAGAGGAATTTGTGGAGTTTACCAAAGATTGCGATGCAGTTGTGACAGGATGGGGCCATCCGCTCATCACACCGGATATGTTAAAAGGCAGCAAATTAAAAATTATAGCACACACAGGAGCTTCTGTTGGCAGTCTGGTTGATTTATCTGTTTTTGATATGGGAATCAAGGTTATTAGTGGAAATCAGTTGTATGCTGAATCTGTAGCGGAAGGTGTTATTGCATATATGCTGACCGGTTTGCGACGCATACCAGAATATGTGCAGAATATGAAAAATGGCGGTTGGAGGATTCCGATTGGACAAGATGGTCTTATTGAGGCAAATGTAGGGTTAGTAGGATTGGGAAGCATATCAAAACAACTAATTAAAAAGCTTAAAGTTTTCAATGTGAATTTGAAAATTTATTCGGGATATGCAATTGATAAGGAATATCTTGAAGAAAACAATGCAATACAGACAACCCTTGAGGATGTTTTTTCAACTTGTAAAGTTGTGAGCTTACATTCTGCGATGAATGAGAGAACAAGAAATTTAATAAGAAAAGAACATTTTGATTTGTTGAAAGATGGATCGCTTTTTATTAATACGGCAAGGGGAAAAATTGTAAATGAAGAGGACCTTAAAGCTGCATTGCAAGAAGGAAGGTTTAATGCAGTGTTAGATGTATATCATGAAGAACCTCTTGATGAAAATGACGTTTTAAGAAAGCTTGACAATGTTTATTGTATCCCGCATATGGCTGGTCCTACGATTGACAGAAGACCATTTATTACTAAAACCGTTGGCGAAAATTTGTTAAAATTTGAAAACGGCGACGAAATGGAATTGGAGATTAGCAAAGAAGATGCTTCCAGAATGACGGTAGGCGGTTGAATTTACAACGATTAAACAAATACACCTGATGAAGAAAAGGGAGTAATGACATGTATAAAAAATCGTTCAGCACAGTTGCTTGTATGAATTTGTCTTATGAACAAATTATTAAAGCTTGTAAAGAACACCGGATGAATGGTGTTGAAATCCGTATTGATAGCAATGGCGGAGTTTGTGGCTGTAATACAAAAGATGAAATAGAAAAGCTTAGAGCTTCTATGTGTTCAATTGGAATTGAAATAACAAATTTAGGAAGTTCTGTATGTTTTGTTGATTACAATGAAAAAATGATACAAGATGCTAAAGATGACATTGATAAAGCATTTTTAGCCGGATGTCGTGCTGTAAGGTTGTTCTTGGGACATTTTTCTCAAAAAGTAAATTTTGATTTACCGTCTTGTGATTATGATGGCATAATATCTGCATTAAAGGTTTGCTGTGAATATGGAAAATTAAAAAATGTTGAAATATGGATTGAAACACATAATGAATTTGCAACAGGAAAAACATTAAGCAAACTTATTTCTGATGTAGGATATCCAAATCTTAAGATTATATGGGACATAATACATCCAATTGAGGACGGAGAAGAGATAGAAGAAACTTGGAATTACATAGGCGACAGTATTGCGCATATCCACATAAAGGATGGATATGACAGAAAAGACCCAAACTGGCATGACTATTATTATACTAAGCTTGGCGAGGGACAGCTTCCCCTTGTGAGCATTCTTGAATTGCTTAATAAGAGTGAGTATGATAAGTATATTTCTTTTGAATGGGAAACCGCCTGGAGAGGTGAACTGCAAGGGTATCCGCAGACTATTGATTTTGCGCTTTCGCATTTTAATGAGTTCCTTGATTCTTACACCAATAATATAGTTAAAGGTTTTGAGAGTGAATGGAACACACAAAACACATTACCAGGACAAAATGATATTAGCTTTTTTGAAATTTCTGAGAAATCAATAAGTGTTAGGTTAAAGAATATGATTCCTCCATTCTCAATGAAAAGAATAGAGGTAAATATTGAATTAGAAAAACATCAAACATATGAAATTGATGTTAAATTCAAAAAAATGGATGGCACTGCTGATTTAGATGTTTATTCTTTGTTAAGTTTAATTGAACCATGTGGAAAATGTATAAAACGAAAATATCTCGAAAGAAAAAATCCTGGTAAAATGAGTTTGCGTTTTTGTGCAGAAAGTGCAACCTGTGCCAAAATTGAACTTGGCATAAAAGGAGAAGGCAGTGTTGTTTGGTATATGCCTTCTATAAAAAAAGTTGACTCTGTAAAAAGACCTACACTTAAAGCGGCATCGGTTTTTATTCCGATTAAACATAGCACTCCTAATGGAATGATATCTTACGATGAAAATTTAAAAAATATAGAGCAAGGTTTTAAAAATGCAAAGAAAAAAGGAGCAAATTTAGTTGCATTTGCAGAGACATTAAATGATAGAGGCGTTGAGGTAGACGATAAAAATAAATTTGAATCAATAGACGGTAAATTTTGCACATTTATGAAAAAGAAAGCAGCCGAATTTAATATGTATACATTCTTTACTTTTCATGAAACAGATGAAATTGGAGGACGACACAATACCGCTGTTTTAGTTGATAAAAATGGTTTGATAGTTGGAACATACAGAAAAACTCATTTAGCTTTTGCTGAATATGAAGCAGGAATAACACCGGGAAAGGATTACCCTGTATTTGAAACAGAGTTTGGAAGAATTGGAATGCTTATATGTTGGGATGCATACTTTCCTGAACCTGCAAGAATAATGGCAAATGCAGGGGCAGAAATTTTATTGATTTCAACAGCAGGAGACCCAACGCATCGACATATTGCAAGAGCAATGGAAAATGGTGTATATGTTGTAGTTGCAGGAACCCTAAAGACTCAAAAGAATGGTATTTTTTCATGCAAAATAATAGACCCATGTGGAAAAATTTTAGCTCACACTGCTGACGATATGGATGTTGCGTTTGCAGAAATTGATTTGAATGAAGAAAAAACTATTGAATGGCTATCGATGGGACCTTGTTTAAGCAATCCCAAAAACATATATGAAAATGAAATAAGAACTGATATAAGCATTATATAGATTTTAATTAACATATTTGGAGGATAATAATGGATATTCAATGGACAAATGATACAATGGAAAAAGTATTAAACAAAGTTGAATTTATGCTTGAAAGAATAGGTGATAAAATACCTCATGTTTGCAAGGATAACGAATATGATTCGAGACCTATAAGTTGGTGGACATCAGGATTCTGGCCTGGAATACTCTGGATAGCATATCAATATTCAAAGCTAGAGAAGTATAAAAATGCCGCAATTAAAATTGAAGAACAAATGGATAAAAATTTGCATGGATTTTATTCTATGGACCATGATGCGGGCTTTTTATGGCAATTATCGGCAGGGGCAAATTACCTATTAACAAATAATGATGAATCAAAAAAACGATGTTTGCACGCCGCTTCAATTTTGGCATCAAGATACAACTTGAAAGGAAATTTCATACAAGCATGGAATCATGAAAATGGTTGGGCTATTATAGATTGCTGTATGAATTTGCCACTTCTATTCTGGGCTTCAGAAGTTACCGGAAATCCAAGGTACAGATATTTTGCAGAAGGGCATGCAAACACTGTGTTAAAATATTTTGTAAGAGCAGATGGTTCAACCAACCATATTGTTTCATTTAATGCGGAAACAGGGGAGTTTATTAAAACATTGGGAGGACAAGGAAACGCACCTGATTCAGCGTGGGCAAGGGGTGCTTCTTGGGCAATATATGGATTGGCACTTGCTTATAGATACACTAAGAACAATGATTTCTTAACAGCGGCAAAGAATGTGTCGCACTTCTTTTTAGCAAATCTTCCTGAAGATAATGTGCCTTATTGGGATTTCAGAGTTGAAATAAATAAAGAAACTCCAAGAGATACTTCAGCGGCAGCTTGTGCAGCATGTGGCCTTTTAGAAATTTCAGAGTTTGTTCCCGAAATTGAAAAGAAATTTTATATTAATTCTGCAAACAAGATACTTGTTGCATTGACTGAAAAATATTCAAATCTATGTACAAATGAAAAGGAATGTATTTTAAATCAGGGGACTGGTCATCTGCCAAATAACGAAAATATAAATGTTGGTCTTATTTACGGAGATTATTTTTATATCGAAGCAATAAGCCGACTCAACGGAAATAAGAATATTTTTTGGTATGGGAAATAAGAACTGGGGATTTATAATGTAAGCAATGTAATTGTTGGCTTTTTAAAGGAGTATAGGTATGAATATAGATGGAAAAAAGATTTTGTTTTTAGGGGATAGTATTACCGAAGGTGTTGCTATTAGTTCTATTGAAAACGTTTATTGGAAGCTATTTGAAAAAAATAACAAATGCATCGTAAAAGGTTATGGTATCAGCGGAACACGAATTGCGAATCAACAAGTAAAAAGTCAAGAGAAGCCTTCTTTTGATAAATATTTTAGAAGTCGCATTAGCGAGATGGATGAGGATGCAGACATAATAGTTGTGTTTGGTGGTACAAACGACTATGGAACTGGTGACGCTGCGATTGGCAAGATGCAGGATAGAACAGATGATACCTTTTACGGTGCTCTGCATAATTTGTTTATTGATTTAATAAAAAAGTATACAAACAGTCAGATTGTTGTTATGACACCATGCCACCGTTTAAATGAAGATAATTATTATAATTCTCGCGGCTTGCGAACAGCAGGCACATTAGAAGATTATGTAAATATAATCATTGAAGTAGCGGGTTATTATGCACTTCCTGTTCTTGATTTGTATAGACTAAGCGGACTACAGCCTGATATGGAGGAAATCAAAAATAAGTATATGCCGGATGGGTTACATCCATCTGAAGAAGGACACAAAATTATTTATAATAAATTATATGGCTTTTTACAGAGTCTGTGACCGCTACACCATTTTAAAAATTTAGTGGCGTGAAAGGATTTGAGAAAAATGTTAAAAAAGTTTAACGCAGTTTTAGCACTTGTTCTTGGTCTTATGATGGTTTTAAGTGCAACAGTGAGTTTTGCGGCAGGCAATCCTACTGTAGGACAGATTTCTTGCATTTATAACGAATCATCAAATACCTATACTGCATCGGTATACACAAAAGGTCTTACCGATGGGGCGAGGC
>JAZORN010000038.1:0-39698 GCA_045656645.1 Clostridia bacterium
TGCGAAAGCACCATCACGGTTTACTCCAACACCGATGGTTTCTTTGCATAAATGTCCATGACCTGCCAGACAATTTCTGCAATGGCCGCATACGATATGCCCTTCACCGGAAACAATTTCACCGATTTTTCTGCCTCTGACATTCTCTCCGAGTTCTACAATTTCTCCTACATATTCATGACCGATAACACGAGGAGTTTCAATGGTTTTCTGAGACCACTCGTCCCAGTTATAAATATGTAAATCTGTTCCGCAGATTGCAGTCTTATGGATTTTGATTTTGACATCATTCGGACCTGTAATCGGTTCCGGAACTTCTTCCAGCCACAAACCTTTTTGCGGCAATTTTTTAACCAGTGCTTTCATACTCTGAAGATTCTCCTTTTATCTCAAAATATCCTTATGAATGTCCGTCTATGGTGTTCTGTGTACGTGAACAAATTTTAATATTGTCCACCACACACGAACAACTTCATTATAGTATGTTTCTGAAATCTTGTCAAGAGTTTTTTTCATAATTTTATAAAAACCCTTGACTATTTTTGAAAAATAGTATACAATATAGAAGTTGAAATATGCGCCTGTAGCTCAGTTGGATAGAGTATCAGACTCCGACTCTGAAGGTCGTGCGTTCGAATCGCATCAGGCGTACCAGAAAAAACGACTTGCCCGGCAAGTCGTTTTTTCAATGAAATTTGCCTGCGACAAGTGAAATAGCTCCGCTATGAAATACACTTCGTGTGTGAAATATTGCTTCTCAATAGCTAAATAAAACCTTGTATTTATATATTAAATATGTTATTATAACAGAAAAGGGGGAATAATAGTGGAAAGAAGAGATAAACATAATTACTATCTTGATATAGCAGAGGTCGTATTGGAGCGCGGAACGTGTCTTCGCAGAAATTACGGCTCAATTATAGTGAAAAATGATGAGATTATTTCAACGGGATATACAGGTGCGCCCCGTGGACGTAAAAACTGTATGGATTTGGGCGTTTGCCGCAGACAAATGCTTAATGTTCCCAGAGGTGAAAGGTATGAGCTGTGCAGAAGTGTACATAGCGAGGCAAATGCCATTATAAGTGCATCAAGACGTGATATGATAGGTGCAACACTCTATCTTGCAGGTAAGGATTGCGAAACGGGCGAGCTGGTGCACGATGCGACAAGCTGTGCAATGTGCAAAAGGCAGATTATAAATGCCGGAATAGAAAAGGTTATTGTAAGGCGCAGTGAAAATGACTATGAAATCATTGATGTTTTGCGTGACTGGGTAGAAGATGATGACAGCCTCGGTGATAAATTAGGATATTAAAGGAGCGCACAATGATATATAAAGAGATATCACAGCTTACGGGAAAAACTCCGATGATGGAGCTTTTGAATTACGAAAAGGAAAAAAACCTTAATGCAAAAATTGTTGCAAAGCTTGAATTTTTCAACCCTGCAGGAAGCTCCAAGGACAGAGTTGCCGTAAAAATGATTGATGAGGCAGAAAAAGCGGGAATTTTGAAAAAGGGCAGTGTGGTAATTGAGCCTACAAGCGGAAATACGGGGATTGGTCTTGCCTCGGTATGCGCATCCCGTGGGTATGAAATAATTCTTACTATGCCTGAAACAATGAGTGTGGAGCGCAGAAACCTTCTCGGCGCATACGGTGCACAGATAGTCCTTACCGACGGGAAAAAGGGTATGAACGGCGCTATTGAAAAGGCAAAGGAGCTTGCAAAGGAAAAGGAAAACAGCTTTATTCCCTCACAGTTTGAAAACAGTGCAAATCCTCAGGCGCATTACGAAACAACGGGGCCTGAAATATGGGCAGACCTTGAGGGAGATATAGATATTTTTGTTGCAGGTGTAGGCACGGGCGGTACAATAAGCGGAACGGGAAAATTTCTGAAAGAAAAAAATCCCGCCATAAAAATTGTGGCGGTAGAACCGAAAAATTCCCCCGTACTTTCAGGCGGAAAGGCAGGCGCACACGGTCTTCAGGGAATTGGGGCAGGTTTTGTGCCCGCAACGCTTGATACAGATATTTATGACGAGATAATTACTGCAGAAGAGGAAGATGCCTTTTTAGAATGCCGTACCCTCGCCAGAAAAGAGGGTATTCTCGTAGGAATTTCATCGGGGGCGGCTCTTTGGGCGGCATCCGAGATAGCAAAAAGAAAAGAAAATGTGGGTAAAACCATTGTAGTATTTCTTCCCGACTCGGGAGAGAGGTATTTGTCAACAGGAATATTTGAATAAAAAAATTCGCAGTGTACACTGCGAATTTTTTTATTTAAATATTATATTATCAGAAACGGTGGTAAATGCTTACTGCGGCAAAAAGAGCAATAAGTAATGCTGATGCACCGAGGAAAAGCCCACGTACAACCTTGTTGTAAAATTTACCACGAACCTTAAGCGCATAGTAAATCTGTGCCATAACAAACACCACTGCAAGTGCACCGTAGTTTATAAGATACGGCCTTACACTGCCGCGACTTGTACAGTAGCGGATTACTGTAGTGCTGAAAAATACATAGATGCACATTGCGCAGTAAAGGAAAAATCCCTTTTTCTCCTTATAAGCACTCCACGCAGCACAAATCATTGCACCGCCAAGTGCAACCCATCTGAGAATTTCTATAAAGGCAAGTGCGCCGTTAACTGTCATTGAGTTTGCTGACATCCTCTGAATAAACAGAAGAAGCAACGCATATAAAAATGTAACAGAGGAAAAGAAAACAATTTTATTGTCAAGTCTTTCCTTTTCCTGCTTACTGATTTTATTTCTCATTTTATCCCTCCGCTGTCAGGATTTTATCCTATCATACCATTACATTTTACAATGAATGGGGAAAAAAGTCAATGTTTTTCAACTAAATTTAAAGAAATTACTGATTTTACATTAATAAAACTTTTTTATGATGCCCTCAAAAAAGCCGTCCATACCCGAAAAATCCATTGCATTCTTATAAATATCCTCAAGGTCATCGTGAAGAAGCTTTGCCTCTTTTACAAGGGGGCATGCCTTACTAAGGAGCTTTTGTGCGTCTTCCTGACGTTCTTTAAGAAGTAGTCCGTCGGGCATTTTACAGTAAAATTCTTCTGCACTTTTTTTCTCTCCAAAATCAATGGGAAGAAATCTGTTTTTTGTTACAACGGCAATTTTTGCATCAGGAATAATTATGTGGTCTGTTTTTTCGGGCATTATTGAGCAGGGACAGCTTATAATTTGTGTGCCGAGGCACTGTGCAGTGTGTTTTATATGTTTCATCAGAAAATCTGCTGCGCCGCCAAAGTCATCTTCAATAACAAATATATTGTCAGCAAGAAGGGGCAGAGTTTCTTTAAAATATTTTATCTCACCCACGGAAACTGCACTTAAAAGGCGCACTTTTTCATCCGCATAATTACCCTTGGAAAAGGTTTTGCAGATTTCATTCGCAAAAGACGTAACAGTACTTTTATTTACATATTTTTTGCTATACAAAAGGTTTTCATATAAAAGGGCGCTTGCCGCCTTGATATAGCTGCCTGCCCCTTTATGATAACCCTCTATTCTGCCGTTTAAGGCTTTGATTTCGCTTCTATGCTTATAAAGATATGCCGTATCCCATAAATCGCCCGTATATAAAATATGATGATTTGCCCCCGGTAGCGACGGGTCCTGTGTATGAGGTGATGTGCCGTCCATCATAGCAAAATCAGCCGTTTTGTCAATAAAGGCATCAAGAGACTCCGGGTCAGAGGCGCAAGGGATTATCTCTACCTCGTGATTTTGAAGAAGGGCATATTTAATTACCCTTTTCATAAGCGAAGATTTACCGCTGCCCGGTCCGCCCTTTAAAATAAGCAGCTGCATAGAGTCTGATTGCTCCTGCAGCTGCTTAAAGTAAGAAACAAAATTAATATGTGAATTTGCACCGAGAAAGAATTTAACTAAATCCTTCATAATATCATCCTCCCTGCTACTTATTATATGCAGCAAGCGAAAATTATGATATTTAAGAAATTATTTCTGTATTGTAACAGTTGATGTATCTTTGTTCCACTCAACCTTTGCGCCTACGCTGTTTTCAATAACTGCGGCAGGAACGAGAGTTCTGTCAATTTCTAAAACAGGGGCTTTTTCAAGGGTAAGTGCGTTGTCATCAATAAACATTTTGTCGTTTCCTATCTGGATTGTTGTGATAAGTCCCTCATAATTTGTGAAAATAGTCTGGATATCACCAAACCAGCTTACTGTTGCACCGAGCTTTTCAACTACAAAGCGGTACGGGATAAGTACTGTATCGCCGTCGAGCGCAGGCTCACGGTCAAATACCATTTCCTCTCCGTTTACCAGAACCTTGATATCTGCAGCCATTGCTGATGTTGCTGCAAAAATCATTACCATTGCAAGAAGTACTGTTAAAATCTTTTTCATATTCCATCTACCTCCGTAATTTTATCTTTTTCTTCTTCTCGGGCATTTTGTTCTTTATCTGAAGGCACATTCTCAGAAACATTCTCCTGTTTTTGTGCCGTCAAAGCTGATATATCTGCACGTACAGAGTAAAATTCACGTCCATAGGGTGTATTTACATACCATACAACATTGCCTCCCGCCAAAATCGGAGTACAGTCCTTTGAAAGACGTGCGTTTACTGTATAGACATTAGCTATCTGATTTCCGCCGCCGTCAATAAAGGTGTAGCAAAGCGTATTGCTGTCCTCCTGACCATCGGTAAAGCGTTGCCATAAAACCATAAAGGCATCTGATGAAACCTTGACAATATACGGAACACTTCCCGAAAGCCCTACGCCCGTATACCTTGCAAGGCAGGTGTGACGCATCTCATTGGTGTTTTTATCTGTCCACAAAAGGTATATGTCACGGTTTTCCTTTTGTATACCGTCGATATTAATACTGCTGTAACCCGTTGCCAGTGAGTGGTCAATTGTACTGATTGGTACAAGATAGCCGCCCTCTGAACATTCAAGCCCGCCAATCATAATTCCCGTACAGTTTGCCGCCAGTGCACCGCCAACATTGAAAATACTCTGCGTATTTACGATTTTTCCTGAAAAATCAAGCTCCTGCAAAAATGCGCCCCTGATAGGTGCGGCATCTGAAAGATTTGCCGTAATCAGCCTGCCTCCATCTATTTTAACAAATTCCTGCAGTGCATGGCTTATATGATTATGCTGAAATTTACCAAGAACATTTGTAACTGTCCACGTCGATTTATCAACTATAATTGTAAGCTGTGTCTGCGGACGGTTCCCCGATTCATCAAGATACTGACTGCGTGAGGTGTGAAGAACGAGATAGTTTTCATCCTCCGCCATACTTGCGCCCGAGGCATCAAACGGAATTGCTGTTTTGCAGTTATTTACACTGACTTCGCTGATTTTCACAAAGCTCTTATCATAAATTACGATTTTAATAATTTCCCTTGAATTATCCTCAAGCAGGTTTTCCTGCCCGTACGCTATATAGTTATAATCTTTTCCGAAAAGAAGTGTTCCTACAAGGGGAAGCTCCTTTTTAATAGCAAACGAAGAAAGATGGTTAAACTGACTGTCATACGTTTCTATATTTATGTGCTCGTCAACCTGCACGGCGGTAAATGTGCCGTCAGGATTTTGCGTAAGGTATGACTTTGACGGATCTCCCCAGCGGTTAAACGTATCAGAATGGGAAATAATACTGCTTTGGGCAGAAAGGGAACGTCCCGAATCAACACGTGTAACAGACGGAATATATGTGCCGTTTCGGTACACGTTTACTGTTCTGTTATCCTCATTCCAGATATATGTTCCGCAAAGCTTTGCCAGATCATCTGAATATACGCAGGTAAGACCGCCTATATTAAAGCTTTCAATAAAAGTGCCGTTAAAATTTGTTGTGATGTCGGTATAATACACATCACCTACGGGTGTACCGACAGGCTTTGAAGAAGCTGTGTCGCTGTATATAAGAGCCTCCTCCTGCCCCGTCATAAAAATATCTTTATCGGTAATTGTGAGAGTTCTTGTTCCCTCGTCAAAGCTTACGCCGAAATTAAGATTTTTACCAAGGGCGTTAAGGTTTTGCGCAATAACGGCAGTTCTGCCGTTAATATTGTAGGAGGGAACACGTACACCCTCTATATATGTCACTATGTCGGTGCTGAGAATTTTACCTATAACATCCCCTACATTATAGGAGAAAACATAAAACGAAAATACGTTTGATGCGAGAATAAAAGAAAGCGCACCGCAAAAAAGTTTTTTGAAATTTTTTCGCATATTAACCTCCGCAGAATGTTATAACCACATTGTAACATATTCTTTTTGAATGTTCAACAGATTTAATGATTTTTTGAGTGAAAATATGTTACTTGACTTATAAGATTTAAAATGGTAAAATTGTATGGATGAAAGTGAGGGGTCTTCTATGAGTTATGCAGATATAGTATTTAAACAAAACTGTGAAGATATACTAAATCACGGCTACAGTGATGAGGCACTTGATGTCCGCCCTGTGTGGGAGGATGGCAAAAAAGCGCATACAGTGAAAAAGTTTTGCATAGTCAACAGATATGATTTATCAAAGGAATTTCCCGTAATTACCCTCAGAAAGACAAATCTTTCTGCGGCTGTAGATGAGCTTTTATGGATATGGCAGAAAAAGAGTAATAATATAAAAGACCTTTCAAGCCATATATGGGATTCGTGGGCAGATGAAAACGGCTCTATAGGTAAGGCATACGGTTATCAGCTCGGGATAAAGCATAAGTATAAAGAGGGCGAGTTTGATCAGGTTGACAGAGTGCTTTATGATTTAAAGCATAATCCGCAGAGCAGAAGAATAATGACAAATATATATAATCACCACGATTTAAGTGAGATGGGACTTTATCCGTGTGCATATTCAGTGACCTTCAATGTCAGCGGAGATACGCTTAATGCGATTTTAAATCAGCGCTCGCAGGATATGCTGACGGCAAACAACTGGAATGTATGTCAGTATGCAGTGCTTGTTCATATGATGGCGCAGGTAAGCGGACTTAAGGTGGGCGAGCTTGTGCACGTTATTGCAGATGCACATATATATGACAGACATATCCCGCTTGTGGAGGAAATCCTCCGCAAAACACCGTATGATGCGCCTGAGTTTAAGATAGACAAGTCTATAGACGATTTTTACAAATTTACTGTGGACAGCTTTTCTTTTGAAAATTATAATTTCCACACACTGGGTAAGAAAATACCTGTGGCGATATAAAGGATGATAATTAATGAAAATGATAGTCTGTGTGAGTGAGAATTTCGGTATTGGAAAAGGCGGAGACCTTCTTTTTTCTCTCCCGCCTGATATGAAGTTCTTTCGTGAAACAACGCTTAATAAGGTTGTGGTGATGGGGCGCAGTACACTTGACTCCTTCCCCGGGGGAAAGCCCCTTAAAAACCGAATAAATGTTGCAGTGTCGAGGGATAAAAGCTTTGTGCGTGAGGGTGCAGAGGTTTTTAATTCCAAGGAAGATGTGCTTGCCTTTATAAAGAAATTTGATACGGATGACGTTTATGTAATAGGCGGGGCACAGATTTATGAAATGTTTCGTGATGATTGTGATACGGCACTTGTTACCAAGGTAGAAAAACAGGTGGAATGTGACAAATTCTTCTTTGATATAGACAGTGATGAAAAATGGAAGATGGTATCACAGAGCGAAAAAATGGAATATGAGGGAACAGAATTTACTTTCTGTACTTATAAAAAACGATAAAAATTGAAAGGTGGTATATGATATGTTCTGCCAAAAATGCGGAAAAATCAACCCCGACAACGAAGAAAAGTGCAGCGGCTGCGGAGCAACTCTTGAAAAGGCACAGGCTCCGGCAGCACCTAAAAAAAGAAAGGTATGGAAAATTCTTTTAGCGGCAGTTTTACTTGTAATTGCAGTTTTGGTTGTAGTCTTTCTTTTCAGTGGTTGCGGTGCAGGAAATGTAAATCCTAATGAAAAGGTTTTGTTTTAACAAGAAGGTGTTTTTTTGAAGGCAATTAAAAAATTTTTCTCTTTTTTAGGTAAGGCTCTCGACAATCACCCGCTGATATTTTTTGCAGTTTTAAGTCTTGTGGAAAATTTCACGGTTGAATGTCTTAGCCGCCGCAGTATCGTTGATGGTGTTTTGCACGTAGTACAAAGCCCGACGGTATTCTTTTACAACTCGCTTATAATTATGCTGACACTGTCGGTATCACTTCTTTTTAAGAGAAGGGTATTCGGCGTGGTGCTTATGGCGGCGCCGTGGCTCATATGCGGTCTTATTAATAATGTTGTACTTTCCTACAGAGTAACGCCACTGGGTGCAATAGATTTTCAGGTGGTAAAATTAAGCCTTATTCTGATGTATCTTTCAAAACCGCAGAGAATTTTGCTCTACTGTGCTGTGGGTGTATTACTCCTTGCTATTATAGCTTTGTGGATAGTAGGCCCGAAAATAAGCGGTAAGGTGCACTACGGAAAAAATACTGCGTCTATTATAGGAGTGCTTATCTGCGTGATGATTGCGACAAATCTGGCGCATAATATAAAGGCGATAAGCTCCGATTTCGGAAATCTCGTCGGTGCATATAAGGATTACGGATTTGTATACTGTTTTTCAAGCAGTATGCTTGACACGGGAATAAAAAAGCCCTCTGACTACGGGGAGGAGAAAACGGCAGAGATTTTAAGCACACTTCCTGCGCAGAATAATTCCCCCCAGGTTAAGCCTGACGTGATTCTTATTCAGCTTGAATCCTTTATAGATCCTAAGACTATTAAGGGAATGACGTTTTCTGATGACCCTGCGCCAATTCACACATATCTGAGGGAAAATTTCTCGGGCGGAGCACTCTTTGTTCCTTCCTTTGGCGGAGGCACTGCAAATACAGAGTTTGAGGTGCTGACGGGAATTAACCTTGATAACTTCGGACCGGGCGAATATCCTTATAAAACAATAATGCTCGAAGAAAGCGTTGAGTCGATTGCATATAACCTTAAAAATCAGGGCTACAGTGCACACGCAATTCACAATCATACAGGTAATTTCTATGACCGTGACAAGGTGTACCCGAGAATGGGATTTGACAGCTTCCAGTCCAAAGAATATATGTATGATTTTGAGACAACGCCCTACGGCTGGTGTAAGGACAAGGTTCTTACAGAGGAAATTATGAATGCACTTACCTACACGGATGAGGAAAATGGAATAAACGCGGACAATCCGCGGTTTATATGGACAGTTTCGGTGCAGGGGCATGGTGCTTTCCCGTCAGAGCCTATTGCGGGCAGTGATAATGTAATAAAAATAGAAAGCGATAATTTTACCAAGCCGGAGCTTTGTGCGCTTCAGTATTATATAAATCAGGTGTGGGAAATGGATATGTTCCTCGGAAGCCTGATTTCAGCACTTGAAAACCGAAAAAGACCGACACTTCTTATAGCGTACGGCGACCATCTGCCGAGCATCGGTCTTGAAAGCGATGATCTTACAACGGGAAATTCCTATGCTACAGAATATGTAACGTGGAATAACTTCGGTCTTGAAAAAAAGGTCAGGGATTTAAGAACGTATGAGCTTAGCGGAGAAATAATGAAGTCAATCGGCTTCAACAGCGGAAACCTTACAAAACTGCATCAGATGAAGAGCGATGAAAACAGTACTCTTACAGAGGAAGAGTATCAGGAAAGCATCCGCTATCTTGCATATGATATGCTCTATGGTGAGAACTTCCAGTTCGGCGGTGAAAAGCCGTATATAATGACCGATATGCGTATGGGTACACTTCCCATTGTTGCAGAAAATATAAAGGTTATGGGAGAATCCCTTTACGTTCAGGGAAGCGGTTTTACCGAAAAAAGTAAAATATTTATAAATGGCGAAAAGAAATCGACGATTATGCTTAGTCAGTACAGCCTTATGGCAACGGGCGTAACACTTACGGAGGGTGACAGTATAACCGTAGGTCAGTCCTCAAGTAAGAGAGAGGTTTTAAGCTATTCTGACCCCGTTATATACAGTGAAAATGAGCATTTTATCGCGTCGGAGGAAGATTTAACGCAAACTAATTAACCCTTGCGGACAAGTTATTTTGACTTGTCCGCAAAATTTTTAAATTTTTACTTGACAATTGCCATATGTTTGATTATAATAGTTGAGTAACATATCTGGGTGTAGCGCAGTTTGGTAGCGTGCTTGAATGGGGTTCAAGAGGCCGGGAGTTCAAGTCTCCCCACTCAGACCAAAAAACACCGTATCCCTTTAGGGATATGGTGTTTTTTTCTTGCATGGGAGACTTGAACTCAAAGTGAGCACGGGGCGTAAAGAAAACGATTGATAATCGTTTTTAGCCTCGTGGTGTGAAGCCGGGTACCGAAATGCTTTGCATTTGGGTCGGCAAGCAGGGCGGATTGCCTTGCAATCTGCGTCTCCCCACTCAGACCAGAAAAAACGACTTGTTTCGACAAGTCGTTTTTTCAGTTATATTTGCCTTCGGCAAGTTATATTGCTGCGCAGTTATATTCGGCTTTCGCCGAGTGATATTGTGCTTCGCACAGTTTAAAGGCAAATATAATATCACTGAAACAATTAAGTTTCAATATCACTTTTGCTTCGCAAAAATATCACTCCATCAAAGATGGAATATCACTAAAACCCAATTGTATTCATATCATTCTCGTTCACCAAAAAACACCGTATCCTTTTGGGGATACGGTGTTTTTCTTACCTGAAATATTTTCTGTCAAGGCTTCTGTAGCCGATTGCCTCGGCAATATCCATTGTATTTATATTTTCACGTCCGTCACAATCTGCAATAGTGCGTGCAACCTTTAAAATACGTGAATATGCCCTTGCCGTAAGGCCGAGCGAGTCAAATGCGTTTTTAAGCATCTGGCTTTCTTCCTCGCCTATAGGGCAGTATTTTTCAATCAATGCACCTGAAAGCTGTGCGTTGCAATTGATGCTTTCGTTTTTATATCTCTCTTTTTGAATTTCACGTGCCTTATTGACACGTTTTTTTATTTCTTCGGAGCTTTCTCCCCGCATAGCTTTTAGGTCCTGATATTTTACGGGGGAAGCCTCTAAATGAATGTCAATTCTGTCAAGCATTGGCCCGCTGATTTTGCCAAGATAGCGTCTTACCTCAGTTTCGCTGCAACGGCATCTTCCGCTCGGGTCACCGTAATAGCCGCATTTGCATGGGTTAAGAGCCACGACAAGCATTGCATTACACGGATATGTGTAAGAAGCCGCCGCACGTGTGACGGTTATTTTTTTGTCCTCAAGCGGTTGACGCATTGATTCTATTACATCTTTTCTGTATTCGGGAAATTCGTCAAGAAACAATACACCGTTATGGGCGAGGGAAATTTCACCCGGGCGTGCTTTTGAGCCACCACCCACTATACTTACTGCACTGGCACTGTGGTGCGGTGTGCGGAAAGGCCTTTTTGCAATAAGGTTTACACCGCTTTCAAGCTCGCCTGCAACAGAGTAAATTTTTGTTACCTCAATAGCCTCTTCAAGGCTCATATCGGGGAGAATTGTGGGTATTCTCTGCGCAATCATTGACTTACCGCTTCCCGGTGTTCCGATAAGGAGCAGGTTGTGTCCCCCGCTCACACACAGTTCACATCCCCTGCGCAGGGCACTTTGCCCACGCACATCGGAAAAATCTATATCGTATTTTGACGCATCGGAGAAGAGCTTTTCTATATCGCAAACTGATGGCTCTATTTCTTTTTCTCCGATAAGGTGGCTGTAAACATCGGCAAGGCATCGTGCACCGAGAATTTCTATATTGCCTGAAAGTGTAGCTTCCTCGACATTTTCCATTGGAACAACGGCTTTTTTAAATCCGCATTCTGCCGCACACGAAACAAGCGACAAAACACCGCTGACACCTCTTAGCTCGCCCGAGAGCCCAAGCTCCCCTATAAAAATATATTCGTCAAGCGCAGATTTAATCTGCCCCGTTCCTGCAAGAACGGCTATGGCAATGGGAAGGTCAAACTGTGTACCTTCTTTCTTTAAATCGGCAGGGGCAAGATTTATTACAGCTCTCTTTGCAGGAAATTCAAAACCGCTGTTTTTTACTGCGGCACGCACTCTTTCCTTTGCCTCACGCACGGTCGCATCGGGAAGTCCTACCACGTCAAATGCGGGAAGACCGTTTGAAAAGTCCGCCTCTACAATAACGCTTTTTCCCTCAAGACCGCATACTGCACCCGTATGTACCTTAACAATCATAATAACACCCTTTATCCGTGGTATTCACCGTTATACTGAATTAATGTCGCATCCTCAACATCCTTTATGTTTTTAATTATATCAAGGAAGTGCGTATCATTCTTTTTGCAGTATACCTCAATAGCAAGTTCAAATTTGTCTTTACGGACAGTTTTTGATTTTACAAAATACTTCATCTTACCGAAAGCACGGATTATATCGTCGCCTGCCTCGTCGCTTGTATAATGAATTACAGCTATGTAAATTATGCCACGCTGCTGCTTGTGATAGAAAAGTGTAATCATACCAACCATAACAACCGCTGAAATAATAGCCAGAAGGTACATTGTTGCACCTGCCGTAATTCCCGAGGTGATTGCCCAGAAAAGGTAGAGAAGGTCAAGCGGGTCTTTTACAGCCGTTCTGAAACGAACGATAGAAAGAGCACCGACCATACCAAGAGAAATTACGATGTTGGTACTGATTGCAAGCGTTACCATCGCAGTAAGAAGTGTCATACCGACAAGCGTTACGGCAAAGCTGCGTGAATAAATAACACCGATATAAAATTTACTGTAAACGTAGTAGATAAGTCCTCCCAGTAAAAG
Organism: Clostridia bacterium; assembly: GCA_045656645.1. Lineage (GTDB taxonomy): Bacteria > Bacillota > Clostridia > UMGS1883 > UMGS1883 > UMGS1883. The sequence continues at coordinate 12,846 of JAZORN010000038.1, forward strand.
CGCAGTCAAAAGACCAAGAATTATGTTTGCAATGGTTACTCCATCGTATGCGCCCGATTCCAGAACGGACTTTTTTATAACATCCTGTACACTCATATTTATCTCCTCACTTAATTTTCATACCAATATTTAAAGCTGTTCATATAATCTGTTTTTTCATAACATAGGACATATTTTGAAACCGCCGTGAATTCAGATGCACGGTCAGGCAGAACTTCACGCAGTACCTGCGGCAGAAATTCTGTATACTTAACCTCCATAACGACTTTTCCCGGCTCTAAAACGGGAAGAACGGGAAGTGTATCATCAAATATGTCATAGCTTCCTATAGCGGCTCTTACGTCCATATCAAATGTTATTCTGACCGTTCCCTCGTCTGCAACGTATGGCTCACGGTCATAGTCAACGATAGTTCTTGGCCGCATTACATTGCTGACACATTCATAATAAAATTCACGGCATAAAGAATATTGACTTTTTAAAAGAAAATCATAGTCCCCGTCAAGTATCTTATATACCTCATCCCTTGTGAGCGTTGCCGCCTCCTTGAAAATATAACTTCCGAATTTCTTTTTGCGTTCAAGCTTAATACTTGAATCAGAGCAGTTATAAATTCGTATGCGGTATTTTTTTCGTTTAAGCACGCCTGCGTCCTTTTCCTCGTATGCCGTGTTAAAGTAATCGTCAAAATAGAGGCTTCGTATCATATAACCTCCGTTTCGTGCGTGCTTGTCAAGGGTGAGAAACGGACCAAGACGCTGACAAATAAGTTCTTTTTGTGCAGTATCAATCAGATACTTCCACTCGTTTCTGTATCTCTCAGCCTTCATCGTATATATCCTCCACAACCTTTCCGTCGCCGTCTACGTAAAAGCATTTTGTACCGTAAATTTTACCCGTTGGGATAACGTAGTAGTCAAACGCATACTGACTAAATCCATCTGCGTTTGTAGCAATAACCCTCATAAAATACTGTCCCTTGGGAAGAATGGGAAACTGTGCCGTAGGAAGTGCCAGATTTTCGAATTTTGTTATTACATTGTTGAAATTGGGATCTTTTGAAAGCTCAAAGCTGTATGTAATAGTCTGTGCATCAAAATCGTAGGAGGCATCCCAGTCAACGGTCATTTTATCGCCCGTTTTTCTCGGTATACCGATAAAGAAGGGCTGAGGCTTTTCATAAGATTTTTTGAAGAGAGAGTAGTTTGTTTCAATCTCTTTGGGAAGATTTTTTACAACAGCATCATATTCGCCTGATGTAAGCGGGGCATCCAAAATATCGGCACCGCTGTACACATAAGGCTTTACTATGGAAGCATACTTTTTGGAAAGGGGCCCGATGTTTTTGGTAAGATATGCTTTTAAGTCCTTAACTGCTTTTTCAAGGGCATCCCTGAATTTTTCTGATTTAAGGCATCTCTGGAACAAAACATTTCCCCAGTAGTTACTCACACCGTTTTCCCATCCTGCGTAATCCACTCTGCCACGGATTTCATACTCAAGTCTTTGAAGTGAACCGTCATTGTCCCACGTGATAAAGTACCATTTTTCACTGTTGAGCGGACTGTAGAAATATACGTTTCGGCTTTGTGTATCAGCATTTCCTATTAAAATATGAAATGCCATCCAGTAAGTGATATTTTCTATATCAAAATGCTCGTCAAGCACTGTTTCAATGGGAATAGTGTAATCGTTGAGCTTTTCAAGCATTGTAATAAGCTTACTATGGTCATCGTCACCCTTTATTTCGAGACGCTCCTCAAAAGCCTTCTGGTCGTATGTGGGGTCATCCTTGAGCTTTATTACATCTTCATATCTGTAAAACTCAAAATAATTTATTTTATAAAGATGCCCGTTTCTGTCAAGACCGTGTGCACGAAGTGCCGTCTTGTTTAGCTGCTCTACCTGCGTGTAAAGGCCGTAATCGTGGAATTTGCCGTCACCGCCCGCAGTGGTATCCTTGACATAAAGCTGTACGAATTTAGTGCGCAAGCCCATCATCTCGTCAACATCTGCAATCAGGTCATATGCGAGCTTGTTTCTGAAACGAAGCCCCTCCGTCTGATGCTTGTTAAGGGCGATTGTGGACTGCCCTCTCCATTGTCCTTTGTTTTCCTTGATGCTTATTTTATAGTTTTTCTGTGTAGCTTTACTGGAGGTCTGTCCCCTGACCTGAATGGTACAGTTGGGGGATTTAAGTCCGTACCCAAATTCGCTTCCTAAAAGGCCGTCCTCGTCACCTATCTGCAAAAGCCCCTCAACCTTGTAGCGATCAACGCCCATACGGTCGTAGTCATAAACGGAGTAGGTGTTGATTTCCTCCCACGTGTGGTCGGTGCTTTCGCCTGAATTTCCCGTGGAAACAGTCAGGTACATCTTAACAACCTCTGTGGGGTCGTCGTTTTTGTAAAGCAGTTTTTTGTCACGAAGCGGTGCATTAACATCGCCCGATACAACCTCAATCTTCTTTTTTTCCTCTTCTTTTGGAACAGATTCCTTTCTTTGCTCTGCACATCCAGTCATAACAAGAATGAACGACAGTGCCAAGGGGAGAATTTTCAATTTCTTTTTCATAGTTTATCCTTTCCACCTTATCTTCTAAAAACAATCCGAGTTTTGTAAATTTTCCCGATTTATCCTCTGCAACAAGCGGTTGCACCGCTAAAATGTAGTAGGGCAGTCTTTTTGTGAAGTAATCAAGCCTTACTACACAGACAATGACAAAAGCCATTGATGAAAGCAAAAATCCAAAACCGTAATACACGGCAGGAAATAAAAGCGAAATAAGCGATAAAAGTGTTGATGAGGCGGCAAAAACAGCCGTACACAACATTGCACCTTTGTAATCGGTAAAGTATAAAAGAATAAGCATCAGCATATTTCCGATTGCATAAAGCCCATATCCGACGCAGAGTGTTCTGAAATAACCACGCATCATTTCCGTAAAGCCAAGAGGCAGTACATCAAGTAAAAATCCGCCTGCCGAAATACAAAGTGCGGTAAAGAGAAGCTGTTTTAACGCTGTGTAAAAAAGCTCTGTTTTAAGGGTTGTCAGCATTTCTTTTTCAGCCTGAACTATATCGCCGATATTTCCCTTATCGTTATAAAGACTGTAGTGTGTTCTGTATTTAGGGTAGAAATTAACCTCAACACTTACGACAAAATTAACCGTTGTGATAAGCGTTGTCATAAAGGCAAGAAGTGCAGGAACATCGTGCTGCGGTGCACCGAAAAAGAGACCGTGCACCCTTACCCCCACACTGCTAAACCACATTATAACAAGGTGAGAAAACATACCGATATTGATGAAAAGTCCGCTCAGCGCAAGGTCACGGAATTCATCAATCCATTTAAAAAATATAAACGGACTTAAATCTGTCTGCGGAAAGTAGCGATGAAGTAAAATTACGTCTATTATAAGCATAACGCCGTAGCCTGCCGTAACGGCAAAAAGCATGGCCTCTATTACGGGTGCCTTGAAAAGGAGTAAAAATCCGCCCACCACAAACGCAATCAGAACGGCAAGGGAAAAGGATAAAAATATTCCTCTGTAATCCTTAATTGCCGTAAGATAGCTCATCGCATTCCATACGATTATAAGCTCATTAAAATATATAAAGCATAAAAACTGCTGCATCAGTGTTGCACCTGAAAAGAGGAGAAACAAACCGTAAATAACACTGCCGAGCGCCATCATAACGGTGCATGAACCCCAGAAGGACGGCAGGATAGCCTCTTTCTTTTCTTCATAAAGCATATCTGCGCAAAAACGTGTGACAACCATTGAGAAAAAGGAAGTCGTTGTTATAGAAAAGAGAAGTGTATATGTAATCATAGATATAAGAAGCTCTCTCTTTTCAAGCGGGATATCTGCCACGGTGCATAAAAACATAATACCAAAAAGAAGTATAACACCAAGAAGCATCGGACCTGTACAGATAACGGTGGCATAACCGAAGGAGCGCAGGGAATTAAAAAATCCTTTTCGTGCAAACAGTTTTTTAAGCTCAAAGCCTATGCCTGCCACTCGTCTTCCACCTCCTTGTACAAATTACGGTATTTGGTCAGCATAATGTTGTATCTGAAATATTCATATGCCCGCCTTTGCCCGATTTGCCCCATTTTAAGGCGAAGCTCTCTTGACTCGCACAGAATTTCCATAGCGTCGGCAAGCTTTTCCCTCTGCATAGGGGGAACGCAGTAGCCCGCCCTGCCAAGCGTATCAGACGGACTTCCCAGGAGAAGCTCCCTGCAGCACCCCACGTCTGTTGTTACGCAGGGCCTTTGTGCGGCAAAGGATTCAAGAACGGAGAGGGGCTGACCTTCGGAAATACTCGTAAGTATTGTAAAGTCAAGCTTTTCAAAATATTCTATGATATTAACTCTTCCCGTAAAGATAATTTTATCCTCAAGATTAAGCTGAGTAACAAGCTCGTGACATTCTCGGGAATATTCTTCATCATCAACGCCGCCCATTATATGAAGCCTTACATTATCCATTCTGCTTGAAAGCTCGAAAAAGGCGTATATCATTGTTTTTATGTCCTTAATCGGGGCAAGTCTTACCACGGCACCGATATCAACAATGCCGTCATCCTCTTTAAGCGGAATATTACAAAGTCTTTCATAGCTTATTCCGTTTTCTATAACACGGCATTTTTGTGCGTCACATCCCATATCAATCTGCGTATACATCGCATTTGTAAAAAGACAGGTAACACGGAAAGCACGGCTGTAAATAAGGTCGGAGAGCATATAGAAAAAGTCTATCCAGTGCTTTTTAAAAGCACGTGCAACCCATTTCGCACGAATAATTTCCTCCTCCCTTTCACGGGTGTAAATTCCGTGCTCCGTAAGAAGAAGGGGCTTTTTGTTAATATATGCACCAAGTGATGCCAAAAGTCCGCCGTAGCCCGTTGAAATTGCGTGATAGCAATCGGCAAAAGGAACCGTTGTTCCCAGAAGATATAAAACGGGCAGAAGTCTTGACCGCACTGAATGAAACGCATCCGAAAAAGCGATGTAGGGAAAATCACGTTTACAGATATCGGTAAGTATTTTAAGAAAGCTTTCGCTTTTTAAATATGACATAGGATTAATCTTTTTCACCTGATACATATGGAAAAGCAGGTCCCAGTCAGGCTTATCAGATGAAACAAGGCGCCCCAGTGCCTCTTTTTCCGCTTTTGAAAAGCGATATGAAAGAAGACCTGTATTCTGAACACGCAGGGCATCGTCAAGGAAAACCTGATGCACCTCTTTTACGTTTTCAGGAAGTGTGTAGACAAACTTATCCTTATCCTCCGCCTTTGCGGCAATAACCCACAAAACAAACTCGTGCTCGGGCATTTCGTTTATGTATTGGTGCATCCAGGTGGATACACCGCCGTTAATGTAGGGATAGCATCCCTCCAGAACCAAACAAATTCTCACTTTTATTACTCCTTATTTCAGGGCTATTTCTACGGTTTCATTCTTTGCTTCAAGTAAATAAAGGTTGCCCGTAATATGAGTTAACTTTCCGCCGTTTGTCTTAAGAGGCTCTTTTTCGTTGAAGCGGACAAAAAGCTGTGCCTCGTCATAAAAATTGTTAATTTTAATACTCATTTTATCTTTGGTTACTTTCTTTGAAACGCTCACTGCGCAAAAACGCTGTACTGCGGCAGAAAGCTCCGACCCCGTAAAGTTTCTGATGCACGGTGCCGAGGTATAAAGATATTCAAGGTATTCCCCAAGATGCATCTTAAGCTTTTCCCAACCCATCTCGGCTCCTCGGTCAGGGTCAAGCGCATCGTCAGGGTGCGAGAAATAGTTGTTTACAAAATGAAGGTTAAGCTCCGAAATGAGAGCCATTTCCATATACGGGTCAAGCTTACAGCCCATAACGATACGTGGCTGGTCTACAACGCCTGATGCCGAAACATCAAATTCCTGCGTGCAGGAAAAATCAAGATTTGCATCCTTAAAGTAAATTCCCGATATAGTTTTTATATATGGATATTCTTTGAGTAAAAACGCCCTTCCCTCGGCAGAGAGAAGATTTGACGGCGGAACGTATACAGACATTTTTACATCAGGGAAAAGCTCCTCGCAAAAATCAACAAGCTCATCAAAAGTACTCTTCATTGCGTTGTAGTTTTCCCAGTGCTTATAATCGTAAATACCTTTATAATCACAGTTATCAAAGCACAGCGGCTGATGATTATAACCGTGGTAGCCTATTTCACCGCCCTGACGCATAAGCATATTTCCAAAATTCAGAAATGTTCCCTTATCGGGTGCCGCCTTGATTGTGCCGTCAACTGTGTCATCATAGCACTCGATTGCAAGACCTGTGTAGCGCATATTATATTTATCCGCAAAATTCATCATATCGGGCCACCATATATTTACGTAGAAATCACGGATAGTAGTGTTATAGTCGCGTTGTATGTATTTACTGCTTCCCGAGGGTATCTGTGAGGGGAAGTCGTCAAGATAAAATGTAGAGCCGTTAATTACGGGATATACGCAAATATCGCCAAGAAGGCTGTAGGATGCGGCATAAAAACCACGTGTTGCCTTTTCGCACAGTCCGAAATTATCCACAACAAATTTACCTTTGCCGTAGCAGGCCTCCCAGATAAGGGGAACCTTTTTTTCACCGTCTGTATATGCATGTACTTTAACGGCAGCAGGGTCAAGCTGAACTGCCCAGGCAGAGTCGTATCCGTTAGTTATCTCAAACGAGCGTCCGCCCCCCACCATAAAATCTTTGTCAACATATATACTGTTTACCGCTGCGTTTGTATATGAAGAGTCTACAACGCCGAATTTGTTTTCTATTACGGCTACGTGTGCCGTCTTTTGCAGGGTAAGGGCAAAAAGAACATTTCCGCCCTCATACACCCAGTCACTCATAGTAAGAACACTTTCCCCAAGGGGAGAAAGGTCTGAAAGAAGTATAACTGCTATTTCGTAGCTTTGAAAATCGGGCAGTGCTTCTTTTGAAACGTCTACGTCATTAAAACCCACTTTCATATCGGAAAAAATTGTGCAGAATTGTTCGTAGGCATCCATGCTCTCTTTCCTCTCGCTGTTATAGAGAAGAAGAGTGTTCTTTTTAATGCCCTTTAACGCCTCTTTTTTCGTAACGATTTTTTCTCCGGGAAGAAAAGAAAGGTCTCTCTTTTCATAATTAAAGGAAATTCCGCTGCGTTCCACAAATAAAATTACCGCAATAAGTGCAAATATCAGTGTTACGGCTATAATTCCTTTATATCTGAAATTTAAAAAACGCTCTTTTAATTTTTCCAAAATGCAATCTCCTCCTTCCCTTTTGCGGAAAGATAAATATGCTCCCTTTCTATAGTATCAAGTAACTCCTTTATTTTATCTCCACGGTCCGTGGATGCATAATACTGGAGTTTAAGAAGTATAACACTCTCGTTTTTTTGCCAGGTCTTCTCCATTTTTTCAATTGCAGAAGAGGCAATGGTATAATTTTTCAGCTTCAGTGCATTTTTCACTTTTTTTATATAATCAGAAAGGAGAGGTTTTTTAGAAATTTTCTTGCTGATAAGCTCATCAAAAAGGTTTCTGTTTATAGTTTCAATCTGTCCGCGCATCAGATTTTGTTCAAGACAGTTCCACAAAAATTCGCAGTACCTTTCCAAAAGCTCATAATTATCACTGTTTTGCGCATATTCCTGCTCAAATTTCTGGAGAGCATAGTCGTTCTCCTTTGAGATTTCCACCATAGCCGTAACGGCATAGTGAACAACCTCTGTATCGTCATTGTCGCCTGCCTTCTGCAAAAATTCTATGTATTCACTCGGATTGTCATTGAGAACATCCATAATAAGTTCACGGCGCTCGTGCGCAGAATTTATGAGAAGTGCCTCTTCCATAGGAACTATCGCATCTGAATTTTTTCTCTCCTCAACTCTGATGCTTCTGTAAATTTCATTTTCAAGCTTCATTTTTTCCACACCGACACTGCGCACATTATCCTCTTTAAGGGCAACCTGAAAATGCAGAAGAAGGATTGTCAGCGCACCCCAGAACGGAAGAAAAAGCGCCACAAAGAACATATATTTGTGTACAGTGAGAAGCTTCATTTCAATTGCGGCATATATAAAAATACAGCAAAGAATATGTAAGATTACCCCTGCACAAAAAAGCCATATCATTACACACCCTCCTTAGACGCAAGTGACATCAATATCAAGATTTTCAAATCTCGGAAGTATAAACGACAAATCATCACTTGTTGCCTGCGACAGTAAAAGCTTTAATCTGCCGTCTTCTGAAACACCGAGTATATCGTTGGTACGGATGCGTTTTGAAAGAAGCTCATCAACCTCGCTGTATGACTTTCCCTTGCAATCTATATCGAGCAGTATGTAGGAAGAAACCTTCTTATCCGCCATGCTTTTAAAGCTTTCAAGGATTTTTCTGAAAGCGTCTTCGTTTAAAATACGTGTGCCTTTTATATACTGCTGTTCATATGTTGCCTGATTATAGTCATACGCACGAAGAAGTGACATTTCTACAAGGTCACGCAGAATTTTAAATAAATTCACGTAGTAAAGCGAGCGCTGCGTTTCGTCTGCATACCACAGAAAAATTAAAAGCTCAATCTTTCCGTTACGTGATACGCCTGCCGCATACATAGGAAGTCCTGCCTCAAGGGAGGTGTTTTTCCAGATTTCATTATTCTCCACCGCTTTTATAACGGGGGAAAATGCCTCAAGCATAATTGAACGTGCCGCATTATCTATAATATCCCTTGATGCAACCTCAAGACGTCCGAAAGCACTGTTTTCATTTACGGAATACACACTGATACTCTTGTTCTCAAGAATATTTTCAAAGGTTTCCATTATTCTCAGATAAAGCTCCCGGGGTTCTACCGTATCAAGCTTTTTTGTTATATCAAAAATTTTACCGAAGCTGTCCTTTGAACCGATTATCTGCTTCTTTAAATCACGCTTTTCCCTGAACGTGTCATTATATATTTCACGTGTGAAAAGAAGCTTTTCCTCTACAATGTCGTTTTGCTCCTTTAAAAAGGTTTGCGCATCATCACTTCTGAGCTTCACATATCCGCAAAGAGCACCGATAAGGAAGAAATAAACAAATGCTATCCAGTTTGACGGCTCATAAAATATCGTAAGAAGCCTTGTTCCTGAAAGAACCTTTGCAAAGAGCCACGAAAAGGAGCTGAGACCTGCAGCGGCAATGCCGAAGGGAAGTCCGTGAAGTGTTGCCATAATAACAACAAATGCCATTCGGAAATCAACTATTGAAAAAAGAACGGCAGAGTTTGTAAGTATCATCAGAATTTCCGTAATGATAAAGAGTAAAAACATCTCAATTGTCTTTGCGGCAGTTGTATGTGTTAAAAGCCATGCTTTGACTTTATCCCAAAAATTGTCGCTTTTTACGATGCTTTCACCGAAAAATTCTGTATACTGCTCCTCAAGCTCATCCAGTATGCTGATTTTTGAAAACCATCCGTATTCATTGCGCAGTGCCTTGTTGTTTGTATCAAGTGTTTTCGGTGCAATCTCACCTGTAAAATCAGCCTTTATATCGCTGCGGAAAGAGGCAAGCTTTTCATAAATATCATTAAAGGTGATATTAAACTCATCATTGATTTGAAGTATGCCTATTCCCTCATTCCAGTTGTCAAGCAGTCTTACAACAAGCTCGCACAAATCTGTGGAGGAAAGGAAGTAACTCTTTGAAAGAGCGCCATCTTTGAGAGTTATTGTATTTTTGTATTTCATCTGCTCAAAAATACGCTCCAGAAAATCACCCTTTTTAAAGGCGCTGTAAAGATAGGGAATTCGTATTATTTTTATATCAAGACAGTATTCACCGTGGTAATATTCACACAGATTTTCCTTTGAATGGGCAAGCACACTGCGCCCTGATTTTTCATTAAATGCGCAGTCAAGCGAGGATATGTATAAAAATCTTGTATCAGGACATTTTTTTGAAGCATTTTCCAAAACAGAGCGAAGTGCCTCTGCATCGCTTTCGGGCGTAGTATCATAGGAAAGCTCCGAAGCAAGGTATATTACAACGTCAAATTCGTATGTGTCAAAAATCTTTTCATATGACGGTGCTTTAATATTATATACCTTAATACGGTTGGTGCTTTTAATATTGCTTTCACCGACTATCATAACACGGCTTTCATAAAAAGCCGCATCAATGAAGCTTTCCGTGATATACCCTGTGTTTCCCAGAAGCAGAACACTCTTAGGAGTAAAAACATCCTGCCCTTTAATAACACTGCGTGCCTTTTGAAGTCGTTCTCTGATGTCAACGAGGGTTTTGTTGTTAACCACACGGAGCAGACAGTCAATAAGAAGCGGGTTAAATACGCCGCACATACCGTTTGCTATCATCTGTATAGCAACATCCTGGGAAAAAGCCTGCTTGTAGCTTCGTACAGATGTCAGTGCATCAAACGCATCGGCAAGAGATACCGCCTGTGCACAAAGAGGAATATCATCACCCTTAAGCGCATCAGGATATCCCGTTCCATCATAACGCTCATGATGAAAACGTGCAATTTCCTTTGCGTATTTTATGACATCGGGGGCTATATCAGTTTTAATGGAATCTATTATTTCTTCACCGAAAACAGCATGCTTTTTTACAATATCGTATTCTAAGGGCGAGAGCTTTCCGGGAAAGTCCAGAATGCTTTTCGGAACACGCATCTTTCCTATATCGTGCAGAGAGGACGCAATGGAAATGGCAGCCACATCCTCCTTTGTAAGAGAAGGTGCAGCACCCGTCTTTATAAGCTGGCTTAAAATAAGCTCTGTCAGCATACGCACGTGATAAACGTGAAAACCGCTTTCACCGTTTAAGGAATCAGGAATATCGTCATTTGAAACATATTCAATTTTGAGTGCACTTTCACCATTTTCATCGCTAAGAACCAAAACGGGATTTAAATTTTCCATAACGATGCCCCCTTTCCCAAATAATAAAGCCGCAACAAAAAGTTGCGGCCAGTCAACCATACAGTAAGTTTATCCAAAACTGCTTAGGTACTAATGCTTTGCGTCCCAACCTTTCGGTAAGTTTGCCAAAAAAATTTATTTTTCTACATTATTATAGCACTGCCTGTGCACTATGTCAAGCCACGCCTACCCTTTTATTATATAATATGACAATACTACTTGTAAATAGTAATTTTAATTTGCTTTTAAAATTCTAACTTTTAAACAAAAAAGTGTTTTCTGATTTTCAGAAATTGTCAATTGAAATGGGTAAAAAAACGTGCTACACTGTAATTGAAGAAAAGAAAGGAAGGTACACTCCAATGGGCAATTAAATTTAATACTTTGATATGAAGAAAATAAAGCAGGGTTTGAACAAAAAGGAGAATTAAAACACGGCGGTGATACGCTTAATATAGATGAAATAAAAATCAGTTCAGACCAAGGCTTAAAAGCTTCATTGCAAAGTATCAAAAAACCTTTTGCAGCAAAAAAACACATCTTAAAATAAGTGATTCTCCTCTGAGAAAAAAGATTACGAGTGCGTTTTAAAGAATTGTGATGATGTAGCAAAAGGGAAACTAAGAAAGAGAGGTAAACAAAGGATGATAGATATTAAGAGTGAGCAGAAGTGACCCTTGATTGTTTGTAAAGGAAAGCAATCAAGGGTCACTTCTTTTTTTGCCGTATAGGAATTTGCGTAATTTTATCGCGAGCGACATTTGTCGTATTTGAATTTAGTTGGGACGCGAAATGGGTGAAGCGGCACGCTTCTTTTTTTGTATTGAATTTCGTTATTAAGTGTAGTATAATGATTTCATCGAAGATGAATCAGCGATATAAATTCCTGACGAAATTTGCGATATACCTTGCGGTGCGATATGTGCTTTGCACTCGATATGTTGCTTGAGCAACGATTTTTAAATGGCAGGTGATTTTATGGAAATGGTATTATTAACGGCAATAGGTGTTGGCGGTGCAACGGTCTTTGGAAGCATAATCGGATTTATGTTTAAAAATTTGTCGCATAAATTTTCAGACATTATTTTGTCCTTTGCGGCAGGGGTTATGCTTGCGGCAGCAGTGCTCGGACTTGTTTTGCCGTCTGTGGAATATGGCGGAAAATATGGGCTTTTAGTAACGGTTACAGGTATATTTGCAGGGGCAGTGTGCCTGAATGTGATTGATAAAATTGTTCCGCATCTTCATAAACTTATCGGCGCAGATTTGGAGGCACATGACAATGCTAATCTTAATAAGGTGCTTCTTTTTGTTCTTGCAATTGCTATACACAATCTTCCTGAGGGTATTGCCGCAGGTGTAGGCTTTGGCTCAGGCGATACGGCGCAGGCTTTAATGATTGCAGGCGGTATTGCACTTCAGAATATTCCCGAGGGAATGGTAATTATTGCACCGATGCTTGCCGCAGGCGTCACCCCTGCAAAAACCTTTGTATGCGCAATGATTACGGGGCTTATTGAGGTTTTAGGAACACTGATAGGATATTTTGCGGTAAGTCTTGCAACAGCGGTGCTTCCGTTTGCACTTGCATTTGCGGGCGGAACGATGCTTTATGTTATAAGTGATGAAATGATTCCCGAAACACACGCACACGGGGCACAGCGGGGCGCAACATATTCACTTCTTATGGGCTTTTGCATTATGCTCGTCTTTGATGCCCTTTTGGGATAAAATATGTCAGAATACTTGAAATCTTTGTAAAATGGTGCTATACTTGGATTAACGATTATATTTTATGAAAGAAGTCTTGATAGATGGCTCTTAAATACGGAAAGAAAAGACATAGACAAAGTAATATTGCGTATACAGTTTTTGTGGCACTTTTAATATGTATTGTCTTTTTGTGTACGGTTGGCTCTTTTTACCGTGATGCAGAAAATGAGGCATATGAAATGCTTCATATACAGACAAAACAGATTAAGGATGACTTAACCTTGCAGATAAAATCTGACAGGGAAAATCTTGTAACAATGGCTTCCTTTGCAGCAAAGCTGTACGCAGACGGGGAAGGCTACGGCCTTTTGTTTGACTCCTTTAAACCGATAGGCTTATTTTCAAATGTAGGCATTTTAAATCCCGATAATACCTTTGTTACAAAGGTGGGCAGCATAGATTTAGACGGTAAAATTTCTTTTGAGGACGAAGCAGGCAGAGGGGCATACATAAGCGGAAGAATAGCTGACCTTACAAGAAAAGATAAAGAGATTATAAGAAGTGCGGTTCCGATTAAGGTTAACGACAAGGTAGTCGGTATTTTATACGGCGTTATTCACCTTGAAACCATAGGTGAAAAATACAACAATATGGCGAAGGAGCTTGATGCACAGCTTTTTGTTTACAGCAAGGATACGGGAAAATTTGTTATAGATACTATTGACAAAAACCCCGGTGAATTATCAGAGCTTAAAACCCGCAAATATAACGCTGACTATTCTTATGAGAAATTAATATCGACAGATAAAGGATATACCTCGTTTAAATCAATCCAGACGGGGGAGGATTTATACGTTCACTACTCCACAATTGAGGATTTTGACTGGGGTATTATGCTTGCCCGGTATGAGTCGCAGGTGTTTGAGAAAACGCATATTATATCAAGAATGCTGCTCATTTCTTTCGTGGTAATGCTTTCGATTATTGCCTTGTATTTGCTTTTTATTCTGAGTCGTGAAAGGCGCAGGAGACAGATGACTGCTGAATCCTCTGATATCAGAAAAATTCTTCTGGAGGTTAATCAGAATCACTCAAATGTAACCCAGGCGTTAAAGAGGATAAGGGAATTTTCTTCTGCAAGGTCAGCATTTTTTGTGGACGCTGACGGGGAGGATTATAATTATATCTTACCCGCTTTAGAAGGAAAGCTTCTTGTAAATGATGACAGAAAATATTTTGCAGGTGAGCTTTTCAGGTATGCGGCAAAGCTTCACAGCGCACAAAAATCTAATGTAGGAATAATGCGTATTATACCTAACAGCCATCTCATAAAAACTAATTACAAGCTTTATGAATTTTTGAATAAGAATAATATTAAAGAGGTTTCTTTTGCAATTGTTACAGCGAACAATAATCATATGAGCATCTTAGGTGTTATTAATCCTGGCAGAAGCCTTCAGGCAAGAATTCTTTTAGAAGATGTTGCAATTTGCTTCTCAATTGCTATATATAATAAAAAGCATCTTAGCAAAACGGAGCTTGCGGCAACGACGGATTCTCTTACCGGGGCACTTAACCGTGTGTCATATAAAAAAGACATTTTATCTCTTGATGAGGAAAAGTGCAAAGATTTTGCCTGCATTTATATTGATGTGAATGAGCTTCATATCCGAAACAATAAGTATGGACATGCCGCAGGCGATGAAATGCTTATCTATATTGCAAATTCCCTTAAAGAGGTATTTTTCAGACATACCGTGTACCGTATGGGCGGTGATGAGTTTTTGGTTTTTGCAAAGAATGTCCGCCAGGAGGATGTAAAAATCCAGATTAATGCCTTTATAGAACTGTTAAAGCCAATGGAATATAATGTGTCTATCGGTATGTCTTACAGAACGCAGAATGTAAACTGTGAAGAAATGGTTCGTGAAGCCGAAATAAGAATGTATGAGGCAAAGGCTCAGTATTACCAGAACAAGGAGAAAAACAGCATTTCAAAGGACGAGGACAAAAACTATGTCCAGACAAAAACAGGTATCAGGGAAATTGATACAATGATATCTGTGCTTAAAGAGCACTATAACGGAATTTACAGAGTTTCACTGGAAAATGACAGTGCGCACAGAATTCTGATGCCCTCGTATCTTGGTTATAATGAATATGAAGAAAGTTTTTCACGTCTGCTCTCAAAATACATAGAAGAGCTTGTCCATCCTGATTTCCACAGAGCCATTACCAGCTTTTTAAATTATGATGCAATAAAAAGACAAATATCAGAAGGATTAACGCCTAAGATAACCTACAATAAGGTTAACGGAGAAGCGGTAATACTTTCTGTGTACAGCCTTGGAGAAGATAAGGACGATGTAAAGGAAACCCTTTGGGTTTTTGCAAAAGATTGATTTTGCTTGACAAATATCAGCCAAAAAGAATATAATAAAAATAGAATATTTTGGCAAAACCGGCGAAAGCCGGCGACGCAAAGCAAAGAGGCTAAGGTAAGTCAGTGACTATACTATGCCAGTCCAGCTGCAACAATAAACGGCTTTTTAGTCATCGGAGATTCGACTCTTCGATGACTAAAGGTCTGAGTTGTTGTGGCTTTTTTGTTTGAGAAAGGAGTGAAAAAATGGAAACGCTTCATCAGGAAAAGGAAACTACAGAAAGTATTTTAAACGGTATTAAAAATAATGAGTTTAAGATGTATCTGCAGTTTATCGTAGACAATAAAACAAAACAGATTGTGGCAGCAGAGGCCCTTTCAAGATGGAACAGCAGTGAAAAAGGTCTTGTCGCACCGGGGAGCTATATTAAATATATGGAAACTGCGGGACTTATAAGCAGACACGATTTTTATATGTTTGAGCTTGTCTGCCGTCAGCTTGAAAAATGGAGCAAAACAAAGTACAGTAATATTTCAATATCGTGTAACTTTACACGGTTAACCCTTTCGGAGGAAAGCTTTATAGAAAAGATAAAAAAGATTTCACAAAGCTATAATTTTGATAAATCAAGACTTTCTATTGAGATAACCGAGGATGCAATTGAAAAGGACAGAGAGATTGCAACCAAAAATGTTATGCTTTGCAAGGAGCTTGGTTTTAAGGTGCATCTTGATGATTTGGGCAGCGGATATACCTCCCTTTCCAACCTTTGTGATTATCCGATTGACATTGTAAAAATAGACAGAGACATACTTTTAAAAACCAATACACAACGGGGCAGGGATTTGTTTAAGGGGATTATCGCCCTTGCCCACAGCCTTGGAATGAAGGTTATTTGTGAGGGCGTTGAAACCGAGGAGCAGAACGCTCTTGTATCGTTATCTGATTGTGACTATATTCAGGGGTGGTATTATTCAAAGCCTCTCCCGACAGATGAAAGTGAACCTTTTATCTCTTCTTATTGCATTAAATAAAGGAAACAGCGTGCTTTTTGCCCTCTTAGGGTTCAAGTCCCGCTGAAATCAAAGTAAAAAAGAGAAGAAACCCTACTTTGTAGAGCTTCTTCTCTTTTTTGGTCGGAGTGGCGGGACTTGAACCCGCGGCCTCTTGGTCCCGAACCAAGCACGCTACCAAACTGCGCTACACCCCGTGACACCCGTATATTATACTATCTAATTTTACGGAAGTCAAGAAAATTTTTGTTCTATTAAAACACATACATACAAAAAATTCAAAATCGTGTTGTATTTCTTTTCTTATTATGATAGAATGTTAATCGTCATTATGATAGAATATCAGTCATCAAAATCGTCCTCGGGAAATGATCCTCGCAAAAACCAGTCAGGCATAAAACCCTCGGGGTATAGTTTTTTCTGCGATGGAGGAGGTTGTATGTGCACCTCTTCGCAGGATAACTGTGGGGCAAAGGGTAGTGGAATTTGCGGCATCATTGAAAGCGGAACGGCATATGTTATGTAGCAAACGCCCTTTTCTTCGTTCATAAAATCACCTCCGTTAAATATATGAGGATAAAAAAAGGAATATTTCATTTTTCATTATATTTGCGAAAGGAAATGAGTATATATGTTTACAGAAATAAAAAACGAAGCGGCACGTGCCGCAAAGGAGCTTGTAGCAAAGGCATCGCTTAAAAAAGGCGATATCTTTGTTGTAGGCTGCTCAACAAGTGAGGTCTGCGGTGACCGTATAGGAACAAATTCGAATTTTGAGGTTGCAAAGGCAATCTTTGACGGAATTTACAGTGTGCTTTTGCCTCTTGGTATTTATCTTGCGGCACAGTGTTGCGAGCATCTTAACCGTGCGATAGTTGTTGAGCGTGAATGTGCGGAAAAATATTTTCTTGAAGAGGTTTGTGCCGTTCCTCAGCCTAAGGCGGGCGGTTCATTTGCGACAAATGCGTATATGGCATTTTCAGACCCTGTTTTAGTTGATGAGATTAAAGGAAATGCAGGAATTGATATAGGCGGAACGCTTATCGGTATGCACCTTAAAAGGGTTTGCGTGCCCGTAAGACTTGAAGTGAAAAAAATTGGCTGTGCACCTATCCTTTGTGCAAAGACACGCCCCCGTCTTATAGGCGGTGAGCGTGCAATATATAACTTCACCGAAGATGTAGTAAGATAAAAACTGAAAGGTTATGAAAATATATGGGTAAAACAAAAAAAGCCCCTACATTTTTAATGAATGTAATAACGATAATATTTGCGCAGGTTGCCGTTAAGCTTTTAGGGTTTGCGTACCGAATGGTAATAACTAATATCGACGGCTTCGGCGATATGGGAAACGGATATTATAATTTCGGTTTTCAGATATACACACTGCTTCTTGCAGTAAGCTCTATCGGTATTCCCAACGCTATTTCAAAGCTTGTGTCGGAAAGATGTGCGCTTGACGATTATAAGGGCGCAATGCGGATTTTCCGTGTGGCACTGGTGCTGTTTTTGTGTGTGGGTGCGTTTTTCTCCGCCCTTATGTTTTTCGGTGCGGAATTTATAGCAACGGCAGTTCTTGACACCCCTCTTGCAAAATATACGATAAAGGTGCTTTCCCCTGCGATAGTGTTTGTGTCTGTATCAAGCGTTGTTCGTGGCTTTTTTGCAGGACAGCAGAATATGAAAGCAACTAATACAAGTCAGGTACTCGAACAGTTTTTAAAAAGTCTTTCCACAATACTTATTGTAATGGCGATGGCAGGTTCAAAGCCTGAATTTATGGCAGCGGGGGCAACTCTTGCCACAACCTTATCGACGTTTTTAAGCTGTATATATCTGTTCATATTCTTTGCGGCAAATCTGGGCGATATAAGAAAGAAAATTTCTGCCGCACCTGCTGTAAAAATAAAGGGAAGTACGCTTTCCATTGCAAAAATGATACTTTTCGTATCTGTGCCGATATCGCTTGGCTCAATAGTTGCCTCTCTTAACAGAATTGTTGACATAGTGACCGTTGTGCGTGGTGTGAAAATTGCGCTTGCCACAGCTATCTCCGATGCAACACTTCTTGGGGAGGAGGCGGTGCGCCTCAGCGGAATTTTAAGCAAGACGGATGTTCTTATAAATCTTCCCCTTGCGCTTAATACGGCATTTGCAACAGTTTTAGTGCCGACGGTTGCGGGTGCGCTTGCCGTTAAGGATTATGACACGGCAAAACAGAAAATTTCATTTTCGCTCCTTATTTCTTCTGTCATTGCACTTGCGTGCAGTGCGGGATATATGGCACTCTCGTCCCCCATTTTAAAAATGATTTATCCCAATGCAAGCGACGGCGGACTTTTGTTTGCGCTTGTTGCACCGACCGTATTTTTCTCGGCAATGAGCCAGACTATATACGGCTCGCTCCAGGGAATGGGTAAAATTTTTGTCCCTGCAATAAGTGTTCTTGCGGGAGGTATTGTAAAGGTTATATTAAACCTTGTCCTTATTCCAATTCCTGCAATAAATATATACGGTGCGCCGATTGGCTCGATTGCGTGTCAGGGTATAGCCTTTTTTGTGAGCTTTGGCGTGCTCAGGAAAAATCTGCCGATGAAGCTGCCGTTTGGAAAATACTTTTTAAAACCGTTTATTGCCGCAGTTTTAATGGGTGGCAGTGTAATGGGCGCATACAGAGTGTTACTCTTTATGGGAAATACCGTAGCGGTACTTATTTCAATAGCCATAGGTGCGGCAGTGTATTTTGCACTTTTAGGTGTGTTTCGGGTATTTGACAGAGATGAACTTTCAATGATACCTTTTATAGGAAAAAAATTCAAAAAACAATAAAAATTTCAAAAAGAAATTCTTAAAAATTTTAAGGATTTCTTTTTTTATTGGAAAAAATAAATGCGAAAGGATGAATATATATGATCAGAAAATATAAAGCTGTTTTAATAGTAGCTGTATTTATATCTTTGTGTATACTGCATTTTATAATTATGGATAAGGCGCCGCTTTCTCAGGGCACCGCAACATTTATATAATGAAAGAAGGTTATTTTTTTGGTAACAAAAAAAGAATATGCAAAAATGGTGCAGAAGCATTCAGGAAAATCCCCCATTGTAAAGGATACGGCACGTGCATTTATAGTCGGCGGTATAATATGTACTGTCGGTCAGGCATTCAGAAATTTTTATTTTTCTCAGGGCTTTAATAAGGAGCTTACGGGAACGGCTACAAGCATTACGCTGATATTTATAGCGGCAACATTAACGGCGCTTGGCGTATTTGACCGCATTGCAAAATACGCAGGTGCAGGAACCCTTGTACCAATAACGGGCTTTTCGAATGCCGTTGCCTCACCCGCAATGGAATTTAAGTCGGAGGGCTTTGTCCCCGGAAGTGCCAGCAAAATATTTGATGTTGCAGGACCTGTAATTGTATACGGAACAATTTCCTCGGTAATTGCAGGTATTTTATATATGATTTTTGTCAGATAAGGAGATGCGCTATGCGTTTTTTGGGAAAAGGAACAGTGGTTTTTGACGAAAAACCTTCTATAAAATCATTCGCCGCCGTTGTTGGTAAAAAAGAGGGGGAAGGGCCCTACGGAAAATGCTTTGATGCCGTGGAGGAGGATGCATATTTCGGTCAGAAAACGTGGGAAAAGGCAGAAAGTGAAAATCTTCGCCGCAGTGTACAGCTTGCCCTTGAAAAAGGAAGCTTTCAGGAAAAGGATATTGATTTTTCCATATCGGGCGACTTGCTTAATCAATGTATTTCGTCAGGATATGCACTGCGTGGACTTGACATTCCGTTTTTCGGAGTGTACGGTGCATGCTCCACAATGGCGGAAAGCCTTGTGCTCGGCTCTGTTATTACGGGGGGCGGTGCGGCAAAAAATATTCTGTGCTCTACAAGCAGCCATTTCTGCAGTGCAGAAAAACAGTTCCGCACACCGCTTGAGTACGGTGGTCAGCGCACCCCTAATGCACAGTGGACAGTAACGGGCAGCGGTGCACTTGTTGTGGGCGAAGGCTCTGCCCCTCCATATGTCGAGGCAGTTACCTGCGGCAGAATTGTTGATATGGGTGTCACCGATATATGCAATATGGGTGCGGCAATGGCACCCGCCTTTGTGGATACGGTTAAGCGCCATCTTGAAACGCTCGGACGTCAGGCTCAATATTATGACCTTATTTTGTCGGGTGATCTTGGATTAATCGGCAAGAGCCTTGCAAAGGAGCTTTTTGCAAAGGAAGGCATTGATATAGGCGACAAATATGACGATTGCGGTGCAATGATATTTGATAAAGAAACTCAGGACACGCACGCAGGCGGAAGCGGCTGCGGATGTGCCGCATCAATTTTGTGCGGGCATATTCTGCCCGAAATGAAAAAGGGAAATCTTCGCCGTGTGCTTTTTGCCGCAACGGGTGCTCTTATGAGCCCCACTGCAACATTTCAGGGTGAAAGTATACCGTCAATTTCCCACGCAGTGTCACTTGAAGCATAAACGGCATCTTCTTTCCATAATATATATGGAAGGGACTGTTGAATGTGAAAAATAAAAAATGCCGGTATTTAACTCTGGCGGCAGCTCTTTTGCTGCCGCTGATGCTTTTTTTGCAGCACGCCTTTGCCAAAGAGGAAAAAAAGATTGCGTATCTGACGTTTGATGACGGGCCTACTCTCAATACGCCCGAAATTGTAGATGCTCTCTCCCGATATGATGCAAAGGCAACCTTTTTTGTGCTTGAGGAAAGAATAAAGCTCTACCCTGATTTTATAAAGCAAATTGTTCACAACGGGAACAGCATAGGACTTCACGGAATAAGCCACAGCGAGGCCATTTATGAAAACGAAACTTCCCCGCTTGAGGAAATGAAGAAAACCGAAAAAACCCTCCGTAATTTATTAGGGAGCGGCTCAAAGCTTGTCAGGGTGCCGTTTGGCTCGGGCTATCGCCTCACAAGGGCGCAGGCAGAGCATCTTACGGATAACGGTTATATCATATGGGACTGGAATGTGGACCCCCGTGACAGTGTCGGTAAAATAGTTCCCGAAAAGGTAATGGGTAATTTAAGACGGGGGCTTTCCGCCTGCAACGGCGCACCAGTAATACTTCTTCACGACAGAAAAAGTACTATGAAGTTGTTGCCGGTAATGCTTGAATATCTTATCGGGGAGGGGTACACTCTTCTGCCTATAAATGAAAAACAAACACCTATTACAAGAGTTTTGCATTAAAGGTATTGACAAACGTGAAAGTATATGATAATATGCTACTTGGCATATTATCCCGTTGCTACGGTTTGCGGTTTCTCCAACCCCTTCCTTGGTAGCGTGGAGATAGGCGAAATTATATTATTTGGAGGTTTTTCTAATGTTAAAGGAAACAAAGCAGAGCATTATCGATCAGTACAAGCTTCACGAGGGTGACACAGGTTCTCCCGAGGTACAGATTGCAATTCTTACCGAGAGAATTAATCACCTTAATGAGCATCTTAAGGTTTACAAGAAGGACCATCATTCAAGACGTGGTCTTCTCAAGATGGTTGGTCAGAGAAGAGGTCTTCTCAACTATCTTACAAAGGTTGACATCAACCGTTACCGTGCAATCGTTGAAAAGCTCGGTCTTAGAAAGTAATTTCATTAAACTTGTGGCATCGGGGGAGCTTGCTCCCCCGATATTACTGTAAATTCGGAAGGGCGGTTACGCTTAGTGTTTACCACTTAGTAAAGAGAAAGAGGACAAGCTGTTTCTTTTTATTAAGTGATAAACGACTACCCTTTCGAAAAAATCTATTTTTTGGAGGTATAGTATGTTTAAGACTTTTGAAACAGAGTTCTGCGGACGCAAACTCGTTGTTGAAACAGGCAAAATGGCACAGCTTGCCGGCGGAAGCTGTCTTGTTCGCTATGGCGAAACAGTTGTACACGCAACCGCAACTGCATCTGCAAAGCCGAGAGAGGGCGTTGATTTCTTCCCTCTTGCAGTAGATTATGAGGAAAAGCTTTATGCCGTTGGTAAAATCCCCGGAAGCTTTTTAAAGCGTGAGGGAAGACCCACTGAAAAGGCAATTCTGGCATCAAGATGTATTGACAGACCTATCCGTCCCCTTTTCCCCAAGGACCTTCGTAACGATGTGGCAGTAGTTACAACAGTTATGAGTGTGGAGCCGGATAACGATCCCGTTGTTACAGCAATGATTGGTGCATCTATCGCAATTTCAATTTCTTCTGTTCCGTTTGCAGGTCCTATCGCAGGTGCAACAGTTGGTCTTGTTGATGGCAAGGTTGTTGTTAACCCCACAAAGGAGCAGCGTGACAAGAGTGAAATGTTCCTTACAATCGCAGGAACAAAGGAAAAGGTTAATATGATTGAGGCAGGTGCAAATCAGGTGCCCGAGGATTTAGTGTTTGAGGGTATTATGGCTGCACACGCTGAAATTGCAAAAATATGTGAATTTATCGAGGGCATTCAGAAAGAAATCGGAAAGCCCAAGTTTGATTATGAGCATATGGAAGTTCCCGAGGATGTTTATGAGGCTGTTAAGGAAATCGCTATTGATAAGGTAAGGGCGGCTCTTGACACTGATGATAAGAATGTTCGTGAGGAAAATCTTAAAGAGGTTTACAGCTTTGTTTACGAAACTCTTGCTGACCGTTTCCCCGAAATGGAGGCAGTAATTGACGAGGCTATCTATAAATTACAGAAATACGTTGTTCGCCGTTGGATTCTTGATGATGGCAAGCGTGTAGACGGACGTGGACTTGATGATATCCGTCCCCTCGCATCAGAGGTTGGAATTCTTCCCCGTACACACGGCAGCGGTATGTTCACACGTGGACAGACGCAGGTTCTTACAACCTGTACACTCGGTATGGTTTCAGAGGAACAGCTTCTTGACGGTATCGATGATGAGGAAACAAAGCGTTATATGCATCACTATAACTTCCCGTCATACTCCGTTGGTGAAACAAGGGCGAGCCGTGGCCCCGGCAGACGTGAAATCGGTCACGGTGCACTTGCAGAAAAGGCACTTGTTCCCGTTATCCCCTCAACAGATGAATTCCCCTACACACTTCGTCTTGTGTCAGAGGTGCTTTCTTCAAATGGTTCAACTTCTCAGGGAAGTATCTGCGGAAGCACACTTGCGCTTATGGATGCAGGTGTTCCGATTAAGGCACCCGTTGCAGGTATTTCATGCGGTCTTGTAACAGAGGGCGACAGATATATCACAATGGTTGATATTCAGGGACTTGAGGACTTCTTTGGTGATATGGACTTCAAGGTTGCAGGTACAAAAGACGGTATTACAGCTATTCAGGTTGATATAAAGATTGACGGTCTTAAGCCCGAAATCATTCGTGAGGCACTTGAGAAAACCCGCCTTGCACGTTACAAAATTCTTGACGAGTGTATGCTTCCCTGTATTGCAGAGCCTCGTACAGAGCTTTCAAAGTATGCACCCAAGATTATTTCAACAACTATTGACCCTGAAAAAATCCGTGACGTTATCGGCAGCGGCGGTAAAGTTATTCAGAAGATTGTTGCTGAAACAGGCGTTAAAATTGATATTGAAGATAACGGTACAGTATTCTTTGCTACAACAGACGGTGAGGCTGCACAGCGTGCCCTCAAAATCGTTCGTGGCATAGCAGGTGATATCGAAATCGGTGATGTATTCAGTGCAACTGTTACAAAGATTATGGACTTTGGTGCATTTGTTGAATATCTCCCCGGAAAAGAGGGTCTTGTTCACATCAGCAAGCTTGATACAAAGCGTGTTGAAAAGGTAACAGACGTTGTAAACGTAGGCGATACTATTAATGTTAAGCTTGTGGAAATTGACCGTATGGGTCGTTACAACTTCTCACGCAAGGACACTCTTATAACAGAGGAATAATTCTGTTTATAAAGCATAACTATTAAAATGTAGGGAGGCTGTAGCAAAATGTATTAATATGCATTGCAAGCCATTCGGGGACGGCTCCTGACAGACTTATTAAGTCTTTTGGCATTAAAAACATTGTTTTTAGTGCCAAAACAGGACCGTCCCCATTTAATGGCTTGCATATTAATACATTTTGCTACAGCCCCCTTTTTTCAAAATATAGGACAAATGGGGACGTACATTTTTTGTCAACTTTTCTTAGCAAAAAGGAGGCTTTCTAAATGCAAAACACAATAGATTTCACCGTGCGTGAGGCACTTTCGGCGGCAAACGGCTCTTTTACGGGTGATTGCACTCTGCTTGATGAAAAGTTTACCATCGCCTGTGTTGACAGCCGCAAAATTGTGCCGGGCGGGCTTTTCGTTGCAATCCGTGGCGAAAACACAGATGGCTACAACTATATTCCTGCAGCAATCGAAAAAGGTGCTTTGTGTGCCGTATCAGACCGTGCGTATGACGGCTATCCATGCATTATCGTAAATGACCCCGTAAAGGCACTTCAGGATATTGCCCGTGCATATCGCACCAAGCTTAATATAACACTAATCGGTATTACGGGCAGTGTGGGCAAAACTACTACTAAGGAAATGGTTGCCTCCGTTCTTTCTCAAAAATATAATGTTGTTAAAACCGAGGGTAATTTTAATAACGGCATAGGTCTTCCCCTTACCATTATGTCAATAAGAAAGGATACCGAGGTTGCCGTTGTGGAAATGGGTATGAACCATTTTGACGAAATGCGCCTTCTTTCCTCGATTGCCAGACCCACAATGTGTATAATAACAAATATTGGTGTGTCGCATATTGAAAACCTTGGCTCCCGTGAAAATATCCTTAAGGCAAAGAGTGAGGTTTTTGAATATATGAGTGCAACTTCGCGTTGTATTTTAAACGGTGATGATGACCTTCTTCGTACACTTTCCCGTCATAATAAATGCTATTATGGCTTTGACAGTAATAATGATATATTTGTCGAGTCGCTTTTTGAAAAAGGCTTTGACGGAACAGATTTTGCAGTTTCTATGTTTGGCGAGCACTACGAATGCAGTATAAATATCCCCGGCAGACACATTCTTTTTGCTGCAATGGCTGCAATGGCGGCAGGTAGCTGGCTCGGGCTTACACATTCGCAGATTGTGGAGGGAATTGCCTCTGCAAAGGCGGTAAGCGGCAGGGTAAATGTTATCCGTGCGTCTAAGTATACCGTTATAGACGATTGCTATAATGCCGCACCCCCCTCTGTTATGAGTGCTATTGACCTTTTAACAAAGAGTGATGACGCAAAACGCACCGTCGTAATTCTCGGTGATATGTTTGAACTTGGCACAGATGAAGCAATTTTGCATCAATCTGTAGGCGAATATGCCGCAAAGAACAAGGTTGGTCTTTTAATCGCAATAGGGGAGCTTTCAAAAAATACATATAACGGCTCAGCCTGCAGCGGAGGAAATGCACTCTGGTTTGAAACAAAGGAAGAATTTCTCCAAAAGGCAGATAGAATCTTAAATGAAGGCGACGTAATTTTAGTAAAGGCATCCCACTCAATGGACTTCCCCAAAATCGTTACCGCACTAACAAATTGAAAATTTCGAAGGGGCTGTCGCAAAATGTATTAATATACAAAGCCAGCCAAACGGGGACGGCTCCTGACAGCGAAGCTTTTGGCGAGTTTATCGAGCCAAAACAGGACCGTCCCCATGTTTGGCTAACAACAAAGGAGCTTTACCAATGAAAAAATTCACATCACTATTACTTATATTAATATTCCTTATCTCCATCCCTGCACACGCACTCAACCTTTCTGCAACAGGTGCGTGCACAATGGATTTTGAAACGGGTGAAATTTTTTACGAAAAAAATGCAGATGCCCCAATGACACCTGCAAGCCTTACAAAAATAATGACGCTTTATATTGTATATGAAGAAATGGCAAAGGGTACGCTTACTCCCGAAACACTTATCCCGATTTCGTACAATGCCGCACATCCAAAGGACCGCACCGCAACCAACATCCCCCTCACCGCAGGGGAGATGCTGCCCCTTTCAACCCTTATAGATGCAATGGCAATCGTTTCTGCGTGCGGATGTTGCACCGCCGTTGCAGAATACCTTTCGGGCAGTGAGGAGGCT
Source organism: Clostridia bacterium (assembly GCA_045656645.1). Lineage (GTDB taxonomy): Bacteria > Bacillota > Clostridia > UMGS1883 > UMGS1883 > UMGS1883. The sequence goes on from JAZORN010000038.1 coordinate 38,996, forward strand.
TTTGCCACCCGTATGAACGAAACCGCAGCGCAAATGGGCATCAATGCATACTTTACCGATGCATCAGGGCTTTCTGACTATAACCTTATAACGCCAAAGGGTGTTGCAACCCTTGTTCGGGAATTTGTGAAGAAATACCCCGAAATCCTTGAAATTACCAAAAAACAAACGGTACATATAAAAGGGAAAAAGTATGAGGCTACAAATCTGCTCCTTCCCGGCGGAAAGAATTTTTATGAGGGGACTGACGGATTTAAAACAGGTACAACCACCCGTGCAGGAAAGTGTATCGCCGCAACTGCACAAAGGGGTGACACACGTATAATCAGTGTTTCAATGAAATCCTCTACAAATGAACTTCGCTATTCTGATGCAACTGCCCTTTTGGACAGTGCATTTGCACGTGCCGATTTTCTTAATACAAATTTGTTTGAAACCGATATCAGGGCATTTGTTAATGGAGCACAAATTCCCTGCTGTTACTTCCTCGGCAGAAAAAATACACTTTGTATAACGGCTGAAAATCTTAACTCCTATGGCTTTGATACATACTACGATGCAGGAGTTTCTACCTTATATATATATGAAAATAAAAATAAGGAGATTACCCCCATTGAAAAATTTACCATTTTTGGGACAGTCCCCAAAATGCGAAAAAAAGAAACTGAAAAAACCCTCTATAAAATATATACCCTTTCTACGC
>JAZORN010000039.1:0-23896 GCA_045656645.1 Clostridia bacterium
GAAATCTGATAAAGTATGCCGTCAAATTGATTGGCAATTGATATTCCCGTTGTTGCATCCGCACCGAAGCTATTGACTGTGGTTGTAATTATAACATTAGCAAATGAATACATTGCACTTTGAAGTCCTGTGGGAATGCCAATAAATAACATTTCCTTAAGTTCGTTGCCGTAAAATTTAATTCTTTTAAAATCAAGATTCAAAGTGTCCTTGCTCTTCAGTATGGTTTTGAAGGCAAGAATACTTATTATAATATAAGAAACAATTGTCGCAAGAGCAACTCCCTCTACTGTCATATCAAATAAGATAATAAAAAGAATTGTAAATACAATTTTTATTACTCCACCTAACATTAAAAAATACATCGGTCTTTTCGTATCGCCAATCGCCCTCAATATAGCAGCACAAAAATTATAAAACATCAGGATGGGTACACCCCAAAAATAGATTTTAAAATATGACACCGCCTGGGGAAGTAAACTTTTGGGGCAATTTGTCATTTTTAAAAATGTTTTTGCAAATGTCGTTCCTACAAACATTAAAATGATTCCGCCCGTAACAGCTAAAAGGATAGCAGTCATAGCAGCATTACTAACTCGTTCTTTGTTACCAAGACCAACTCTTTTTGCAACTACAACATTTGCACCTGCTGCAATTCCGATAAGCAAGCTTGTGCACAAAGTTATAAGTGTTCCGCAGGCTCCAACGGCGCCAACGGCACGATCATCAGCCAAATACCTGAGCGCTGTCATATCGATGACATTAACCAAAGTCTGCATAACATTCATTATCATAATTGGTATTGTCAGTGAAAGCAGGCTTTTGGTGATGGAACCATGTAGCATATCTACTCTGTCATTTTTCATTTCAGTTTCTTCCTTTCATACTATCCAGTTGTTCCGCCCCACATACGCTTATTGGTTCTATCAAATGAGCGAAATATGTGCCGTAAAGCGGAGAATGCTTATTCCTGATGAAATAAACTGCAGTTATTGCCTAAACTCATATTTCCCAGTATTTAATATTAAGATTAAATTCATCCGCCCATCCTTCGTTGTAGTGTCTTATAATATGCTCACAAATCTGGGCCCACTTATAAAAATCTTTCGGTGGAAGTGTATGGTACTTTTTTACATGATGTTCTATTGATTGCCCTAACCTGTAAAAGGTTTCGGTTCCTGCTTCAAGCGTTCTTTCGAAGAAATAAACTTAAAGCATTTTTAAAAGTTCACTCATACCTTCTACAATAATATCATCACTTCCGGGTTTAAGTGATGACGTTTTCGCTTCGTATCCGCCTTCTTCATAAGATGAACGTGTGGGAATATATCCAGTGCTGTTATTTGTCAGACAGCATACAATGGTGTCTTTATACGGAGATTGTTCTTCAATACGAACTCCGATTTCTACAAACGGTTCTCCACCAATACCTGCAAAAACAAGATCTCCGATTTTGATAGCAGAAAGCAAAAACGGGAAAGATTGGGGTCCATGCTCAAGGCGTATAATACGCTTTGCCTCTGCAATAACAGTAGTAAGCTCCATTTCTTTGTAAGGCAATTCATCTTTCCTACCTGCCTCGTAAAGCTCATATATCTTTTTAACTTCATCTATACGTTCATTTTCCTGATGCGAGGGAAGATATACAGTCTTAGCTGCAAATGATATTTTATCTGTTTTTACCTCTTCTGTAACAGAATATACCGAAAGCACTGCTCCAGCAATAACTCTGCCCATATGCTGCGCATGCTTTATCCCTCCTGGACAACAAGTATCTTTATCCTGTAAAATTTTCATTTCTCCCTTAGTAGGATTAATATTCACGTGATTAACATCACCCTGCGGTCCCAAAACAAACATACATTTTATTCCTGGAATCGCATTTTCAAGTATAGAGCAAACATACCCCACATAATCAGCAGTTATGTATTCACCACTTACCGAATCTGTGTGAGTACCGTAATTCACTATAAGTATATCGTCTGTGTTATCACGTACTATCTTAACGATTTTAACTGTTTCATTAGGTGTGCCCAGAGCATAGTCAATATTTTCATTATTTGGGCCTGGATTTGTCATAACAGAACCATCCTTCATACGGTAACGGCGTATAAAAGATATGTTTTTCGCCTGTGCCTGCCCTGTTTCAAGATTGGATTCATGCAAATCATTTATAGCATATACAACTGCATCACAGATACTTGCAATCAAAAATTCATCGTATGACTGTGAGCTTTTCAAGTCTGATGCAAAATCTTTTCCTACAAGGGGGCCAGTATGAGTATGCGACATATTTATGAATATAGCATCTGTGTCAAGCCCTGTTATAGAGGAAACCGAATCCTTAATTCTTTTACAAAATTCCTGCGATAGAAGACAAACGTCAACTGTTACAACGGCAGCCATTGTATTGCCATCATCAAAAACAACAACTCTTGTATAAAGATTATCCAAAACACCCTTTACAAACCTTTTTCTGTAATACCCAACCATAGGTGAACCATAGGGTGGATTGATGCATATTTTTGCATATCCGGTTTTCATAATTAAATACTCCCTCCTCTTTTTACCAAAACATTTTAAGGTCTGAATTTTTAAGACGCACCAATGCTTCAAGATAGAAATAGTCACTTACAGTTGAAATGGTGTCAATCGCTCCACTATGCGGTTTTGATCCTACATAATGAAGTATAAGTCCATCTTCATCCTCTCTGTCGTTTTCACATAAATCTATAAGCGCATTCACCATACGGTGTGCAGCATTAAGGAAAAGCGGTTTCTGCTCTGCATCATCAGGCAGATACTTGCACATTTCCAGAAGTCCGCACGCACTGATTGCAGATGGGGACGAATCCCTGGGCTCAAGACTTCCGTCAGTAAATGTAAAATCCCAGTACGGAATATAGTTTTCGGGAAGGTTATCCATATAGTAGTATGACACAGCCTTATGGATGTCAAATATATTCTTATCTTCTGTATATTTATATGCAACGGGGTATCCGTATAAAAGCCACGAATGTCCTCTTGACCAGCAGGATTCATCACTAAAACCCTGAACAGTCAATCCACCGACGGGCTTTTTTGTTTCAATGTCAAACTGATAGTGGTGATATGATGAGCCGTCTTCTCTGATAAGATATTTTGCGGTTGTGTTATAGTGACCTACTGCAGCATCATAAAACTTTTTATCTCCAGTTACCTCGTATGCCCAGAAGAAAAGAGGAATGTTCATCATCGAGTCAACGAGGGTTCTGTACTCCTTCGGATGATTCATTTCTGATGGCGTACTCAGTCTTAATATAAATTTATTTATGGGACAAAAACGCTCATAAAGAATTTCTGCCGCCATAAGAGCTGCCCTTTTCGCCTCTTCATTACCCGTAATTCTGTATGCGGCAACGCACGATGAGGTGAATTTAAAGCCTGTATCGTGATTATGCAGCTTGATGCGTTTTTCTGCAGTCTCAACATATAGCTTGATATGATTTTCTGCTGTTTTTAAATATGCATCATCCTTTGTATACATATACGCAAGCCAACACATTCCCGTGTATAAGCAGCTTGTCCATGTAACCTCTTTTATTCCGAAGTATCTGTTGGTTGACCAGCCCTCGTAGTGATTGTTGTTATAGCCATCACGTGTAACGGGTAATTCATCATAAAATCTGTCAAGACTTTTTCTGAGTCTGTTTAATGCATTATCCATAGCTTTGCTCAGCTTTTCCTCGGGAACTCTGAACTCTTCGGCATATCTTTCTTTGTTTTTTAATTCGACATCTTTTCTATACATAAAAATACCAGCTTTCTTTAAAAAAATGGGACTGTCGCGAAATGTATATTTATGCAATCCATTAGGTGGGGACGGTCCTGTTTTGGCACAAAAAATATAATTTTTTGTGCCAAAAGACTTGAAAAGTCTGTCAGGAGCCGTCCCCGAATGGCTTGCATTGTATATTAATACATTTTGCGACATCCCCTATAATTTTTAGTCAAAATCGTACTCTATCTTCACGCTCTGCCCTGTCTTGGCAGATTCTACGAGTGCAAGGCACGCCTTTACAGTGGATGCACCCTGAATGCCATCTGTTCTTACAGGCTTGCCATATCTTACACATTCACAAAAATCGTCAATTTCTGCAACAGTGTTATGGTTGTTAACTGAAATCGGGATTTTAATTTCGATATCCTGCCAGTTTTCACCATAGATGGATTCTGTTGAACCTATCATTTCCTTGAATATTGTGATAGTATTTGAAGTGTTATCGCATACTATTGTTCCCTTTGTGCCATAGAGAACAGTTCTCATTGTGTACTTTCTCTTACAGCCTACCGATGTCATAATCTTACCGATTACATTGTTGGGGAACTTCAAAATTCCAACTGTGAAGTCATTTATAGGCCAATCAACAAGTCCCTTATTGTTTGCGTATGCAACAGCCTCATAGGGGTCGCCTGCAATTGTTCTGAGCAAGTCCATAGCGTGGCAGCCGCCGCCAAGCACAGGGTGTCTTTCAGGGGTTACTCTCCAACCGCCTACACCACCGATTTTTGAATAATCGTGTGCGTATTCTGACTCAATGAAGAAAAGTTCGCCGATTTCACCTGCATCAATAAGCTCCTTCGCCTTAACAAAGGCAGGGGTATATCTTCCTACCTGGCCTACCATAAGCTGCTTACCGGTTTCCTTTGCTACTCTGATCATTTCCTTACACTCTTCAATGTCAAGTGCCATTGGCTTTTCACACAAAACGTGCTTTCCTGCGCGAAGTGCATCACAAGCTATCTGACAATGAACCTGGTCAGGAAGAGGAAGCGTTACTGCATCAATATCATCTCTTTTAAGTACATCACGATAGTCTGTGCAGTAAAATTCAGCTTTGTATTCCTCTGCTGCCTCACGTGCAAGCTCTTCTATAACATCACAAACTGCAACAAGCTTGGCATTCTTTCCCTGAGTAATGCTCTCCATATGTCTTCTGCCAAAGTTACTTGCTCCAATTACACCGATTCCAAGTCTTTCCATTTTAGTTGTCCACCTTTCAAAAATTTCCTTAATATATTTTTTTGGCAAGTTCAATTGCCTTATCCGCCATTAAATAGCCTGTGTCACTCTCAAGTATTGCCGAAGAAATCTGCGCCTCGTAAATTGTTGTATCATATGATTCTCTGGTAGGAACATAGCAAAATGCACCTGCATTTGCAATGGATGCCACCATAGCATATTTACCCGGTGACCTTTTCTTTATATCAAGACCAAATTCAGCATATACCTCGCCTGAAAGTCCGTATATCATACATTCACCGAGCTTTATCGCCTGAACATACATAGGAAGTGTTTTGGGAAGCTCCGATATATAGATAATTGACTTTGCAGTAGAACGCTGGTACGACCTTGCATCGGGTTTGGAGATGTTTCCCAAATCATCAATTTCATTTTCGGGAATTTCCTCGATAAGCTGCTTCATCTCTTTAAGATACTTATCAGAAATCTTTCTTCTCTTCGCCTGAATAATTTCTTTTTCTGCACAAAGCTCATTAAGCTCCATAGGCTGTGCTTTGTCATAAAGCTTAAGTGCTTCTTCTGCAAGAACCTTTCCTATCTGTACATATCGGGGGGTAGGTCTGCCACCTCTCCAGCGGTCCTTTGCAAAGAAATCAAAATGATTGAGATTTCCGCACGTCCCGCTGAGCATTACGTTTATGTAATCCATACCAAATTTAAGCTTCAACTCACGCGCAAGAATAGCTGAATAATCAGCGCAAAATTCCATACCGCCCGCACAGCAGTGATGCAGTGCAAAATTCATGACAGAACCTACCGGGTTTTCATTTTCATCAAAGAAATAGATGACCTGAAATTCCTCATCGGGTGTACCGAAAGGTTTTACCACGTCGGGGCTGTTTGCAGGCGGGTTTGTGCGAATATTTCCATCCTTCATCTCATAGTTACGGACAAAGGTAATTCCCTCTACCTTTGTTTTTGCAAACTTTGCAGTTACAGGCACCATACGGTGAAATGCTGCAATTCCGCAGTCAGCAACATAATCACCGAGTAAATCTATATATCTGTCCTTTCGTGCAACATCATCCTCCGTCTCCGTGGGGGAGCAAACAGAACCGCCTGTATGCGTGTGTGTTGCCTGAATAAGAATATTTTCCTCCGTTATTCCCGTATATTCATAAATTTTACGAATTGCCTTATCGTATGTCTTCTTCGGAAGACTTAACGCATCAAACGACAGAATAACTGCACGCTTATTATTAAGCTCAAAGGCTGCACCCTTTACCATCAGGCGATCCCTGACGCCCTCTGAACGCCTGACTTCAAAGCTGCCCGGCATAATATCGCCAAAGGGAGGGGTTATTTCTCTCTCATAAAAACCTGCCAACATCATAAAAACATCTCCTTTTTTATTTTGCTATTTTCTCCTGTAGTCACTTGGCAGTACGCCCTCGTGCCTTTTAAATGCACGTCTGAGTGCCTGCTGGTCGCAAAAGCCTACCTTTTGCGCAACCTTTTCAAGCTTTACCGCAGGGTTTTGCATTAGCTCCTTTGCCTTTTCCACTCTGACCTTACTTATTAAGTGATGAAGACTTTCATCCGTTTCACTTTTAAACTTTTCAGACAAATATGAGCCTGAAAGTCCAAAATGTGACGCTATACTCTGCGCACAAAGGCTCTGGTCAGAATAATTTTCTATAATAAAACGCTTTATTTTCTCATTAAGGTCTGACTGGTATATTTTGTTTTCTTCCTGTGTTTTTTCACATATGCTGATTATGCATTCCCTTGCAGCTATATATAAATCCTTAATCTTTGCGGTGTTTATCATATTTTTAAGTCCGATAATTCCCGCATCACTGTCAGCTTTTATGAAGGTATGTCCCATATCTGCTGCAAGCAAATGGATATCTTCTGCCGAAACGCTTTTATTTTTGACAATTCTCTCAAAAATCTCATCAAGAAGCGAAACAGCACTTTCCCAGTCACCCTCATTCATAAATTTTATCATTGACAGCTCGTTTTCAACAGAAAATCCCACTGTCTTAGTATCGTATTTTTCGCTTAACATATTATAAGATAAAACGCTCTCCTCACCGATAAGTTCCGATATGCTCATCGTTTCAGATGCCTCACTGTTACACTCACTTATTCCGAATATTCCTTCGTGGATATCGCTGATTGAAGCACTTATATATATTCCAAAATGCTCCTCAACGGCATTTATACTTTTACAAAGGGCATCTTTTATCTCCGTGAGTGCTTTTTCTCTGTTTTCGTGAAGAACACTGATTACTGCAGCAAGACGTTCATTTTGCTCTGCAATAAAGCACTGATGATGTTCCTCAACCATTTCCTTGACAATATTCGAAACAATTACTACAGTCAGCTCGTGCCGCTCGGCATTGCTCATATGCACATCTTCACTGAAAATGTTCACATAATCTTCTATATTTACAAGGGCAACTGCAAAAAGATTGCTTTCAAAAAACACACGTGCATTCTGAAGGCGTTTTTCCATTTCCTCCTGCTTGTAAAATCTGCTGTTCAGCAGTCTGTGAAGAACATCGTTTTGCAGTACGTTGCGTGATTTTTCAAGCTGCCCTGAAAGATTATCACGCTCTGAAATGATTTCATTTATTTTGCTTTCAATAAAATCATATTCATTTTTATTTGTATTACTTTGGGAATTATAGTTAATCGCACTTATAATATTTTTTATCGGTCTGTAATTCCAAAAAAGTGTATATGCTATAAAAATCCCACCTAAAAGCAAACAGAAAAGTGCAGAAAACCACATCAGCCTTTGCGCAGACTTGCCTGCACCCCAGTATTTATTTTCCTCCATAACGGTGTAAAACGTCCATTTTTTTACAGAGGAATTTTTTGAAGATACAATATAATCTCCATTACTTTTATTATTAAGAAGTTTTTGAGCATCTACTGCATTACTGCCGCAATTTAATATAATCCTCTTTTTTTCATCAGCCAGTATTACTCTGCCGCCATTGATTTCGCTGTATTCGGTTAGCTTTGCCTCAAGCTGTGCCATATTCAAAAACACAACTATTCTTAAATCAGTGTTGCCGCCTGCATTGCTTCCTACCAGGGTAATTACTCTTTCTTTTTCGCCCGTAAACTTCCGTTCTGTTATTAGATATTCCTTGTACTCTATAGCGTTGAGCCAATCTATCCAGTCTTCATATTTAAGACCGCCGTTATGCCACATTGAATATGCACTTTTAAAATCAACTATTCCATGCGATGATATAATTAAATTCTTCCCAGGGTAATAAACATATGCTTCCTCAATCATCCCGAAGGCTGATTTCTGATTATTCATTTTTGCCTTGATGTTTTTAAGCAGAGCGCTTCCCTCACTGCTGTAAGGTTCAAGCTTTGAAAGAGCCTTAATATCCTCATCCAGTACAAGAAGCGAATACATATCATTAAGCGAATATAAAAAACGGTCACATTCCGTCTGCATTTGCGTGAGAACGGCTTCGTTGGAGCGTACGATTTCCCTGCGAAGGTCACCCTCCATTTTTGTCATAGAAAGCAGACCTACACAAAGCGGTATTACAAGAAGAATGACGTAGGTAAGTGCCCACCCAAGTAATATACTTTTTTTCCTAAACAAAATACCATCTCCTCTAAAATGATTTATATAAATCATTTTATCACACATTCGCACGTCTCATATCAATTCTTTGCAGGGCGATAATTCGCCCTGCAAACATTATCTGTATAAAAATACAGCGTAGGGATTTCCGTTTCTAGTATAGACAATTGCCCGTGTCGCATTTTCTCCTGCCTCCATATAGGAATATGCGTCATCAAGCGTACCTGTACGTATCTCATCCTCTGCCTCATTATATACAACAACAGGTACAGACCTGCGATGAAGCTCCTTGGGTGCAGCTTCTATTGTAGAAGCATCTCCTGCAGTTGCAGCTAAGATGAACACACCGCCCGATATATCGTAAATATAGCCTCGTGTTGAGCGCGAAGTATGTGCATAATCAGTTCTATCGCTATAGCTCACACCGGTGGTTCCGACATAAAGGTCATCTTCGCTGGCATCATATACCATAACGAGATTGTATGCATAGCCACCTACACCAGTGCCAACTCTTATAATATCTCCGCGACCAATCTCGATATTTTTGTTATCACCATTCATCGGTCTTGCAGTGCGTATGATATTTTCGTCCTTTATAATAACAGTTTCAGCGGTTGTCCTGTTATAACAGAAAAGCTTTATGACATATTCTCCGTCCGCATCACGGGTATGAACATATCTGTCTACTATATAACATGGAAGGCTTGTGCTTGTAGCCTTAGTTCCGTCATACTTCATTAAAACAACGTCTGCCTCCAGCGAGCCTTTTGAAACGAAAAACTTATAATCCTTATATTTTTTATATTCCATTTTATCGGGCCAGCTTGAAGAACCTACCACGATTTTATACTTCTCCGTATCCCCGTTGGTTGAGACTCTGAAATTCAAGGTGTCGCTTTTGAGTGCCACTTCTCCGCCAAAAATTTGCGCATTTGATGTATATATTCCCGATGTATTTTTAAAGGTCACCTGACTAAACTCACCGCTCGCCTCGGTTAAAATTTCATGTATTTCTCCCAAGTCGTTAAGCTTTACTTTAACGATTTTATCAAAAATTGCTTCACACGCAGTTTTCTGTGCAGAAACAGTTTTGTAAGGTGTATCATTTATTTTTAAATTCTTTGCAACATCGCGTACAATCACATTTCCGCTTTCTTCAAATATCTGAAGCACATATTTAGTAGAAAGTGCGCCTTCTGTTGCCCCTTTGCAAACATATGCCCAGAAAAAGTCGGAGGATTCAGATTCTCTTGACGCTACAATCTTCCCCTTTAAATCAAGGTAGAAGAAGCGTGTATCCCCAAGCTGTGCATCTGCCTTAATATAATCTGCAACCTTATACCATTTATCATTTACGCAGATTTCATAGCCGTCCTCCTCGCTCACCGCACTGACCGTTCCCTTAACCTCTGTAACGGTTGTGTAGACGAAGGTGCGTTTTTTCTCTTTATCCCGTTTGATTGAGATAACATCCCACTCGCCAAGACCTGAAGGGTTATATAAATTACCCTTTCTGTCATAGAAGAAAACTTTCTTCCCGACATCATCCCTGTTATAGGTAAAATTCTGTTCGATAGCTTTATATTTACTGTAGATGATACCGTTTGTGCTGTCTACACGCTCAACTACGAGTGTAGTATATTTTTCCACACTTATTACGTCATATTCATTGTCGCGGTCATTATCTATCAGCGAAATATAGCCGTCTGTAATTTTGATGTCCTCTTTTGCAAATGGTGCAGGTACTCCGTTGTAGAGTAAATCCGCCTTTGCACTGAGAATAATGCTATCTGGCTTATTCCTGTCATTTGTATATGTAAGTATACTTCCCTGAAGGTCTGCTATATCATCACTGTCAATGACAAGAATATCATTGAAGTTCTGAGTGTCTATGTACAGAAGCTCTTTTTCTCCATCATTTGCGGCCGCCTCTTTATAATAGAACTCTGCACGGTAGCCAAGAAGCTCGGCTGCATTCGTTTTTCCTGCGAGAAATTCTACACCGTTTATGCACACTTTGCCCTCTCCGGTACCGCTTGTCACGGTAAGCCCCGCAATATGGTTTTTGTCGATTATTCCCCTGCCCCTTCTTATGCGCAGGTTATATGTAAGAACGGTTTCTTTTTCAAGGATTTCATATGCACCGCCATTTGTATAATCGGTTTGAAGCATTAAATCTATATCGAGGGCATTTTTCGTAAGCTTTACAAGGTCAGCCTTTGAGATATTTTTACCCCGCTCTATTGTCGCACCTGTAAAAAGCCCCAGGCGAATTGCCATGTTATAATATCCTTCGGGATACGCACCTGCAATTGTACCATAGCCTAAAAGGCGGACAAAGCCTGCAGCCGCTTCCTCAGTAAGTATATTATCGTCAGGGCGAAAGCTTCCTGCCCCGTCACCTGACATAAAGCCCAAAAGTGAGGAATGGTAGATGTATGCATAATCAGGATGAGAGTCAGGAACATCTGTAAAGGCGTTTTCGCCCGTTACACTGACATCATTTCCCGAAAGGCGCACCAGTACACGTGCAAGCTCCGCACGTGTGACAGCTTGTGCCGCATCACTTACCGTTGCCTCATCCTCATTCATAAGTGAAAGACCGATGAGGAGATTTCTCGCATACTCGTCATAGGTATCTTCTGTTTCCTGCGCCATTACAGGAAAGGTCAGCATTGAAAGTGCGATTAAAAGTGCTGTGAATTTTCTGAGCATTATCCCCTCACCTCACATTCAGCATTATCAAGCATCTTTACTATTTCATATATCATTTTTGCCGCCTGGGCACGTGTAGCACCGCTTTCGGGCATAAACGTACCTTCGGGTGTTCCGTTAATTACACCTGCACTACTAAGTGCATTAACCGCACCTATGGCATATGGCGCAATCTCAGAAGCATCAGTAAAGCCTAAATCAGCATCTGCTTCCTTTATTATTCCGCTCTTTTCTGCAGCACGGTAAATCATAACCGCCATATCCTGACGGGTGATATTGCGACCTGCACCGAAGCTGCCATCGCCCATACCGCCAATTATTCCGTTTTGTGCTGCAGCCGATACATATGTATAGTACCAGGCATTTTCTGCTACATCGGAAAACTGTGCAGCTGCACCTTCCTCTATATCAAAGGTCAGGACAATCATCTTTGCAAATTCCTCACGCTTAACACTTCCCTGAGGGTCAAATACGCCATCTGATTTTCCTGATATAATCTCCTTTTCATAAAGTGCTTCTATAGCATCCTTTGCCCATTCGCTTTCTGCAAGGTCTGTAAATATCTCCTTCTTTTCAGGCACAACGATGGGGGTCGGCTCTACCTTTGGCGTTTCAAACTTATATGACGGACCACCTCCGCCACCGTCTCCTCCACCGCCATCATCAATAATAACGTCATCTTCATCGGGGGCGGGTGGATTTGCCGCCGCTTCTATAAGCGGATTCATAATCAGTGCAAGTGCACTGACAGTATCAAAATTATCTGTTGTTATTTCCTTATCAACCGATGATGTATCGGTAAGGGAAAGATATTCGGTTATTTTTACACTGCCTGTCAGTGCACTCTGGCATTTATCAAATGCATCCCTTAAAAGAGTATGGCTCGGTAAATACTGCACAGCACTAAGCAGCGTTTCGGTTATAAAATCAGCCTTGAAGGGGGTAACCTCACTGTAGGTATTTCCCATTTTTGATGCAACACGTGTTTTTCCGTCTTTTGACAGTGATTTATAAACTGTCATTGCAGGAAGTGCGGCTATTCCCAAAGCATCCTTTGGGGTTTCGAGCAGGGAAACCCTTGTAGCGGCATCGGCGCTGTTAAATTCGCTGAATGCTTCACTCTCATCTGCAATTGTGCGTATTTCTGCCGCTTTTTCAAAACCGCCTTCAGGACGACGTGCGAGTATTAATTTGGCAGCGATTTCAATGGAAGCATCCTCTGTCAGCTCTACCCTGATACCTATTATATCATAGTTATTTTTTAAGACAGTCTTCATTGCGTCAATATCAAGTGCACCATTTACTGCCGTAATTGCTGCCTCTACCTCATGACTTGTGTAGAAATTTACCTTTTCACCATGCACATACGGTGCATCAAAACCTGCCCCGCTGATAACGAGGGTGTATTCGTCAGGAAGATTATCAACCGTAACCGATGGATTGTTAATGTCTGCACTTATACTGAAAAAGCCATCCTCTGCAAGGGATATCTGACGAAAATATTCAACACATGCATTAAAGTCAGTAATTGAAGCTACATTTTCAAGGTCAGAAATTCCCTGCCCGGGATTAAGCAGCATTATTATTATTTCATTTACACCGGCATCTGGAATAACTGTACCCGACACGCAAAGTTCCTGTGTGTCACGGTCAATTATTGCCTCCTCCATTGCGACATCTGCCGCAATAGCTGTACCGCTGATTATTAAGATGAAAAATAATATTATCGGTAATATTTTTTTCATAAAAGTTCTCCTATAATTGTTAATCCACTTTGGGCGGATGCGAACATCCGCCCCTATGCCATTTTAGTTTTACTGTAAGGGTGTTGCCGCAATATACGGACGAAGTGTTGTAAGGCCGTCCCAGAGATATGCATAAACCTCATAGGTCTTTCCCTCTACATTGGGAACGGTAACAGTTGCAGATAAGTCTGCACTGCCCTCTACTGCAGTTGCGCCTTTTCTGTTATCTATATCGCACGCTACAAGCTCACCGCTCGCTTTATCATAAACGGCAGTAATAAATGCAACCTCGTGCTTAACGGTATCGTTAAACTTGATACTTACTGTAGCAGGAACAGTCTCACCCAATGCACCTGTAGCATCACCGAAGGAAACTGCGCCAAGCTCATATGCCTTTGCAGTGGTGAAGCTATAGCTGTAGCTTGCTGCGATATCTGCACTGTTATCCTTTGATGCAATGTTTGAAATGGAAACAGTATATTTTGTTTTACCTGCGAGAAGCTCTGTGTGCTTTATAACGATGCTCTTTCCGTCTGTACCAACCTCGGGTGTATAGTCTTCAACAGCTACGCCGTTTACTGTAAGTTTAACATTTTCAGTATTAACTGTTTCTGGATCTATTTCCTCTGTAAAGTAAACTGTAGGCTCTTCTGAAACAAACACATTTTTTGTTCCCGGTGCAATATCCATATGCTGAAGACGGATAGGTTCGTCAACTTTTACATAGATGTCGTCAAAATATGCATTGTTTCCGCCCTTTGACCCGCCACTTACCGTGAATTTCAATTTTACATCACTAACTATATTTACGAAGGCTTTTCCCGTCGCACTTCCGAGAGAATAATCTTCATCCTGATTTTTTATTTCTCCCGAAAACGTATGAGTATCCATATTTAGTGTAAGAACAACGCTATGCCACTTGTCTGTTTTCCACTTCAATCCATTCGTAGGTGTACTTCCACCGATATGAATGTTCCCTTCAGTTAAGTTATTAGCAGCGTTCAAAAATTGTGCCAATACAGTAGTTTTTTCTATCCCTTCTTCATTTTTGCCAACTAAGCTGATACTACGTCCTGTATTAGCAGGACCCTTGGCTAAAAAACCGATTTTAACTGTACCCGTAGACGGCAGCTCTATCTCTTTATACGCATATCCGTTATAGGCATTCACATCCGTCAGCATCAAAACCTTGTCATCGTTTTCCATTGCTATTGACGCCGTTGCGGTCGTAGTTCCTGCAGCAGCAACATAACCGCCTAATTTTCCGTCTTCAAAGTCATCTTTGAAGGATATTTCAGGGGTAGCAAATACTCCCTCATAAAGAGATAAGTAACCAATTTCAAATGCCGCGCCATATGAATTGCTGTCTTGGCTAATATTAGAACCTATAGCTGTATATACATAAGTTCCAGTTATGCTCATATTTTTTATTGCAACGTTATAACCACTTATAACAAGATTTTTATATGCACCACCGTTAACAACAGCCTCTGCATAACCTGTAGTTTTGTTGAAAGTAACTGCAACATCATACCAGGTACTTATATCATATGTGTAGGAAGTCTTTGTTCCTGCAATATAGATATATCCATCTTTTCCGAAATAAGTAAGAATAACATTAGCAAATGAGATACCATTATTTGCAAGCTTATTATCCATTTTCAGAGCAGTTCTGATAGTTAAAATGTTCGATGATGGAAAGTTTCCAACTGCAAAACCCTTGTTTAAGTTCGGACCCTTTTTAGATGCAGTATGTACTATTTTTACCGTTGTTCCATACTTTTCATCGTTGTCGGGCTTCATAGTTGCACCATTTCCGCCCATTCCAAAGCCAGAAGGTTTTCCGGTTCCTGATGTATCGGTATAACCTTCAAAATCATAGTACTCAGGAGTAAAGGTTGTTGCCGCAAATGCAAAATTTGCGGGAATTAAAGTTGCCAGAATCATTACTGAAAGTAAAATTGCCGATAATTTTTTTAAAGTTTTCATCGTTTTTCCTCCAATATTATTATTTATTTTTTATTCATTTAATTTTTTCCAGAAATTGATTTCCGTCGGTGAGAACCATTTTGATTCATCGCTGTTACCAAAGCCTGCGATACGGATATATCTTGTTTTAATGCTTCCTGTATCGAATAAAACCAAATCCGAGGTGTTGCCTGCCGTCATTCCCGAGAATAGCTGTGTCCATTCCTCATTGTCGTCAGATACAAATATTTTCATTTTGGTTTTTCTGGTGTTACCGCCCATTAACGCTATACCGATATAATCAACCTGCTTTTTGCTGCCAAGGTCAAAATCGATTTCCGTACCGATTTTGTTCGAGCTCCAACGCGTTGTGTAGTCACCATCCGCTACATTCTGGGGTTGATTTTCAACCTGCGGTACGTGTTCGGCATAGATTGTTCTGGGAATGATTTTTTCTGCGGGGAAGGTCGGCTCCCCTACTTCGACAGGAACCTCTTCAAAGCTTACATAATAGGATTTACAGATATCACGGTTTCCTTTATCATAAACTGTAATTTTTGATGAAAGATTTCCCCTCGCAGGTTGAACAATCTGAATATCACAATCACTATCACACTCGGCAGAAATTACAGGTGGTTTTGAGCCCTGCTTAATCTCCCGTGTATAGGCAATTGTATCTTCTTCATAGTCTTCTATTTTAACTCCGTCAATACTGATGGACTTAAGCGTTGGCTTTCTTGATTCGCCGCCTGTGAGCTTCCACTCGTCAAGAGGTGGTACATCAGGCTTATAGGTAGGTATTTCTTCTTCACCGTAAATAGGTGTGATACCTACTGAAATTTCAAGCTCCTTAAGGTCTGTTGTGTGAACTGCCAGCCTTGCCCAGCCTGATTCGTCGGCTGCATCACTTCTGTATGGTGAAATGGGAAGGGGCTTTGCTTCTGTTGCAAAAAATTCATAGTCGCCGTCATTTAAGATTTGAACTGCAAATTTTTTACCCTCCTGACTGAGGATTGCAGTCTTTTTATCATCAAGAATTTTAATATTCTCGGGAACCTGCAAGAACCAGTAGAAATCCATATTCTCCTTAGCCTTTACCTCGTCCCGAATAATAACATACTGCCTCTCCTTTTCCAGCATAACGCCACGCCTTACACTTGTTGTACCGAGGAATTCATATGCATTCGACATATCAAGGATTGCAAACCGTCTGTGTTCATCACCCTCAACTCTTTCCATATTGTTTTCCACATACGGATTTGCACTGTAACCAAGGTTCGGATTTATGGTAAGGGTTGAATGTCCCTCTGTACGGTTTCTGTAATATGACTTTCTGTCTGTTCCTGAATTATAATAGGCGTGGTCACGCCCCGGGTCACGTACCCAACGAAGTCCAAACAAGTCGATTATTACAGAACCTGCATCGTTATGCGCTCCTCCACCACCTTTGAATCCAACCATCAGTTCATTTTCGGTGTCACTGCCTGCACGCATCGTCACAACCTCATAATCCCTCAGATAGGTTTCACGCATAAGCGGTTCAAAGGAAGAGTTGCGATATTCGGGTTTATACCAGATCATACATTCTGCAAAGCCTTTCTCCCATGTGGTGCCTTTAACATCGTCAATATACATATTTAAAAATTCACCATTGTTGAACCTTTGCGCCATATATAACAGTCCTCTGGAATCCAGACCAAAGGAGGCATCGCCTGCACTGAAGGAAAGAACTGCCGCCGGTGCTGTCAAATCCTCGTAGAAGTAGCCGAATTCTTCTATACCGGGAAGGTTAAGAAGTCCGTAGTCGCTTCCCGTTGATGTTGTCAGGGCAGAAGAATAATAAGCGAAAAATTCAAGCATATATCGCCAGTAGCTGGTACCCTCTTCACATACTCCGTCAGGACCGCTTTGCTTTACAAGATTTGCTATAAATCTGAACGAACGGGAAACTATTTCACCTGCAAGGTCGGGGTATTTATCCATAACGGCAAGCGCTGAAGTACTCACTCCGCCGGGGCAAACAATTAACCAGTTGGAAGTAATTTTCCACCATGTTGCACTACGGGCTCTGTTTTTACCGATCGGTTCATCATTAAAGTCACGTATGATCTCATCAAGGGCAAATTTTTTAATTGCCGTTTCGATGGTTACCCTTTCCTCCTCACTAAGCTCGTGATAAAGCCAGTCATACGCCATTGCAACTGCCGTAGACATTTCGGAAACATCCAGAAAATGATGAGGATTCCAGTCGGGGAATGTGCATACATTCATAAGCTCGTCGACTGCCCTTTTCTTATACGCTTCATTTCCTGAAAGAAGGTAGGTAAGCGAAAGTGTGGGAAGCATTCTTAACATTTCACGGCATTTTCCGAGCATTCTTGTCGCGTCCTCCCTGCCGTATATAAGAAGCGGTGTTTTTAAATAATTTTCACACTTTATAATTCCCTGCTCATACCAGTATTTCTGCTGCGGGTCCGTTTTGATTTCTTCCTTTAATTCCTCCAGCCTTTCCGGTGTAAGCATTATTCTCGGATGTGAATTTTGTGAATAGTTCTTAACAGCCTCTGCAACCTGCTCGGGTGTGGGCAAATCAAGAACAACATCATAGATAGCCTCAAAAAGCAAATTTCTGCCTAATCCGGTGGTCATATCAAATTCATCAACCGTGTCGCCTACTGCAATGTAACCGCATTTGTCGTAGAATACCTTTTTACCAAGTGCCTCTGAAATACTGCGAAGCGGAACAAAGAGTCTAGAATCTTTTGTATACGGCTCCACTGGAAGCTCTCTTTTTTCTCCATTAACAAAAAATTCCTTTTGCCCCTGATTAAAGAGGATTTCTTTTCCGTTAAGGTTAATTTTCACCTGTGAAGAATTGTAATCAACCGTTGCCCCAAGATTTTCAGCTAAAAAGCGAAGCGGGACCATAGTTGTACCATTTAATAAAAATGGTGTGAGCTTTTTATTATCCTCGTCAATATACTTAATGTCATTTCCGACACGTGCACGAGGGGCTTTCATATAAAGAAGAATATTCCCCTGCATCATATCTGCAATCATTTCAGGTGTAGCTTTGCTATTTGAGGTATTTTTGGGTTGCTCAAACTTTCTGATTGAAGAGGTCACTTTCTGATATTCTTCTTCATTTAAATATCTGTCTGTGTTATAGACCTTTAAATAATTCAGGTATATTTTCTCGTTTATATCGCCTGTCGCATCTATGCTTGAAACTTGTATTCTGACCTTTTTAACATCCGTTTGCCCTTTAGCGGAAAACGCACAATTTTCTCTTACAGTTTTACCGTTGAGCATTACATCATAGCTTTTTTTGCTACAATCCACAATATAGACAAGGTCAATAAATTTATCCTTTACTATACCTTCTAAGTTAGAATTATCCGTCAGCTTGAACGTTCCGTTTTTATTACGTGTTCCAAGTACATTGGTACCACCTGTTCCGACTATCGTAAAAATTCTTTGCAATGATGCCTGCTTGCCCGTAAACATAAGCGAGCTTTCAATAACTACCTTTTCTGCAGGATTTATTTCGATATCCAGATATCCCTGATATCCCCCTGCCTTTGGCTTAAAGCAAAAGCTTGGATTCTCTGCCGAAGGATATGGCTCAAAGCTGTAATCGCATCCGTCAAATATGTATTGAGAAATTTCCCCCGGAATAGCGCCTTCTTTAAATTCCGCAAAATAAGGAAGAACTATATTCTCATCTTCTGCCAATGCCATCGGGGAAGCTACAGGTAAGCTGCAAAGAATAAGCAATGCACTTAAAATTCTTTTCATTCTTTTCATTTTTTACCTCCCGTCACCCCTTAACCGCACCAACCATAACACCCTTTACAAAATATTTCTGTAAGAAGGGGTATACCATCAAAATAGGCAGTGTGCTTACTACAATAACGGCATATTTTACAGACTCTGCCACAGAGCCGAGCTCCGAGCCTGCAACGTCGAAGGTCATGGTCTCGGTATTACTCTGAATAAGGATTTCACGAAGCACAAGCTGGAGCGGATACTTCGCCCTGTCCTGCAGATAAATCATTGCCTGAAACCATGAATTCCAGTGTGCAACCGCATAATAAAGCACTATTACCATAAGGGTAGGTTTCGTCAGCGGAAGGAATATTTTTATGAGAACTGTCATATAGCCTGCGCCATCAAGACGAGCGCTTTCCTCCAGGCTTTTGGGGATTCCCCAAAATGCAGTTCGTGTGATAATTACGTTATATGCACTCATCGCACTGACTAAAATCAGTGCCCAGTGTGAGTCATAAAGGCCAAGCTCCCTCACATTTAAGTAGCACGGAATAAGACCGCCTGAAAAATACATCGTAAAAACCATAAATATTGTCATATATTTAACACCGGGGAGCTCATTCCTCGAGAGGACGAATGCTGCCGTAACGGTGAGTGCCATATTGATAACAAGTCCAACTATCAGTATGTACAAGGTGTTTGCATAGCCTGTTAAAATCATTTTGTTCTGGAAAACCATTTTATAGGCATTGATATTTGTTTTAAGCGGTGTCAGCAAAATTCCGTTATGCGCCATCAGCTCTTTTGACTCTGAAAGCGATGCAAATACTACGTAGAGCATTGGATAGAGTGTAATCACAATCATAAACAGCATAAAAATTGTGTTGCATACTCTGAAAATTTTGTAGGATAAGCTGTCATTAATCATAAATACACCCCCTTACCACAAGCTTGTTTCCGATACTGATTTTGAAATTTTGTTCGTCAGTATCAAAAATGCAAGATTGATTGCCGAGTTAAAAAGTCCGACTGCAGTGGAATAGCTCCATTGCGATTCAAGAAGACCTGCACGGTAATTATATGAAGAAATAACGTCTGCCGTGATGTATGTCGAGGGGTTGTAAAGAAGTATTATCTTCTCATAACCTACACTCAAGACACTGCCAAGTCTTAAAATCAGCATTGTTATAACAGTCGGCGCAATGCCGGGCAGGGTAATGCTGATTGTCTGCCTCAGCCTTCCTGCACCGTCAATTGCCGCTGCCTCGTAAAGCTCCTGGTCAACACCGGTAAGTGCGGCGAGGTAAACAATTGTACCCCATCCGACATTTTGCCATATGCCTGATATTACATAAATTGGAACAAAAAATTCTGCTCTGTTCAAAAGTGAAGTTCTCTCTCCCCCGAACATTACCACAATGTCTGTAATAATTCCCGCATCACCGGTGAAAATCTTTATCATACCACAAATAACTATCATTGAGATAAAGTGCGGAAGATATGTAATAGTCTGTACAGTGCGTTTAAACGCCGAGCTTCTGATTTCGTTCATCAAAAGTGCAAGTATAATCGGTGCAGGAAATCCGAAAAGAATTGAAAAACCGCTTATTGTAAAGGTGTTTTTGATAAGCCGCCAGAAATAGTAGCTGTCAAAAAACTTTATAAAATGCTTAAATCCAACCCATGGGCTTTCCATAAAACCGAGCGACGGTTCAAAATCCTTGAATGCGATAAGCGCGCCGTACATCGGCTTATATGCAAATATCAGGTAATAAATCACCGTCGGCAAAAACATCAGATACAGCATCCGATATTTTTTTATTTCCTTTAAAATTCCGCCGCGTGCGGCAGAATTAATCTTTGCCTGTTTCATTTATAATGTTCACTCCCGAAAAATTATCTGTTCTGGTATCTCTTATAAGCAGAATTCTCCACCTTTAAAACTTCCTCAACGCCTATTTTCTTAAGCTGATCACGGAAAGCATCAAACTCGCTGAGCGGGCGGCTGCCTGTAATAAATGCCATTACCATTTCCTCTTTGTAGGTTGTAAGATCTGTTATAATTGCAGTGCGAATTTCGCTTTCCTCATCATTGTACTGTACGGGTGGCAGCTTGTGTTCAAATGCCTTGGGCACAGACCAGATATTATATGCGTCCTTCTGAACATCATGGACAAGGGTCTGCTCAATAAGTCTCTTATCCTGAACGAGGGGACCTGAATATACGCCCATTGAATAGAAATGAGTTGATTCTTGAGTATTAACACCGTTTAAAATATCTGTCATTTTCTGTGTGAATTTGGGTTGACCGTCAACCATTTCATAGGTGTCACCCTCGATACCGAAGTTAAGGAGCATTGAACCTTCCTCGCCATAGCCGTAGTCAAGGAACTTAACTGCCAAATCACGGTTTTTCGTCTTGGCACTGATTGCATATCCCGAAACAGGGTTTGAATCCCAGTCGCATCTTGACATTTCAGGCTTATCGCCCTTATTCATTACGGGGTATGTTGCCGCAACAAGGTTAACTTTATCGTTCTTTGCCTTCATAGAACCGGTCCATTTACCCAAATTTCCGCCTACAAGACCGACTGTTGCACCCATACGGTCATTAAGCATATATGTATCGAGCAGCTTGCTGTCTACGCTTGCAAGGTTTTTGTCAAGAAGACCTGCCTTGTACCATTTGTTGAGAAGTGTTAAAAAGTCAAGATAGCCATCCTCCATAGGACCATACTTAACCTCGCCATTATCAATGTAGAAGTCAGCGTATACGCCAAAGGCACCTGATATAAATCCATGGTCAAAATAGTATACCGGCAGTGAAAGAGGAACGTCTGCACCCTTCTTCTCCTTGAATGCAGTAAGCATTTTTTCCCAGTCCTCAATAGTTTCGGGCATTTCCATTCCTAAATCATCGAGCCAGTCCTTACGAACAATGGGGCCTGTGTAGCAGAGAAGTGATTTATCCCCACGGAAGAATGGGAATGTATAATAGCTTCCTGCGTCTGTCTTTACCTGATTATCCCAGTCGGGATGCTCCTTAAGAAGCTTTTTAAGGTTTGGTGCATTTTTCTCTATATCCTCAGTGAGGTCAAGAATGATTTTGTTGTTAATCATTTTCTGCGCACCCTGCTCAAACCAGTTATAGCGAATAATGTCAGGAAGCTTACCCGATGCTATAAGCAGGTTGAAAGCCTCTGTTGTCTGCCCCTGCGGCGGATGAATATACTCAACCTCGATACCTGTCCTTTTGGAAAGCTCCTTTGCAAGAGGTGTTTCCCCAAAGTTTGTAACCTTTGTTGAAAGAGTTGCATTAAGCTCCGCCCATACGGTAATCTTGTTTCCGCCTGCCGCAGTTTCCTCTTCTTTTCCTGAATTGTTACATCCCGTGCTGCTCACCATAATCGCAAGAAGCATACCAAGTGCCAATCCTTTTTTCAATGTGTTCTTTTTCATAGTTACCTTCCTTTCTATTTTTTCTAATTTTTCTTTTTCATTTTTCCTTCTTTTTTTAACATTTTAATTTTAACATTGGTATATATAACAAACAAGCTTCAAAACCACTGTTTGAACATCAATTTCCCTGATTTTGACGCATCTTTATTCCTTTGTGCCAAAGGCTTCCTCCATTCTTCGTAAAGCCTCTTTGATATCCTCGTATTTTGATGCGTAGCATATTCTGATATACCCCTCCCCGTCAGGACCAAACGCATCACCCGGCGATGTTACGACGTGTGTTTTTTCAAGGATGTATTCTGCAGCCTCACGACTGCTCATTCCAAAGCCTGTAATATTCGGGAATACATAAAACGCACCTTTTGGGCAAAGACACGAAAATCCTTTGATGCGGTTTAGCCCGTCTACAATCAGGTGTCGGTTTCTGTCATAATACTCCACCATTTCACGAACATCTTCCTCACCGTGGTAAACTGCCTCCACTGCAGCAAGCTGCATCGGTTCGGGAACACTGGCTATCATATTTTCGTGTAGCTTTACAAGATTTTCAACGATTTTTTCATTTGCGCATATGTAGCCTACACGAAAGCCGGTCATTGCAAAGGTCTTTGAAAAGCTGTTTATTGTTAAAACGTAATCTTCAATTCCCTCTATTGCCGCAAGGCTTTTCTGCTCAAAACCATCATAGACAAGTCTTTCATATGGTTCATCGGAGATTATATAAATTTTATACTTTTTAACAAGCTCGGCTATTTTAAGTAAATCCTCCCAGTCAAGCACACCACCTGTCGGGTTTGATGGGGAGTTTATTATAATAAGCTTTGTCTTATCTGTAATAAGCGGCTCTATAACATCTGCCGTCATTTTAAACTCGTTCTTTTCGTCTACCTTTGCATAAACAGTTTTTGCATTTACCATATCAATCTGTCCACGGTAATCAGGCCAGTTAGGTCCCTGAATAATAACCTCGTCACCGGGGTTAACAAGAGTTACCATTGCAAGCATAAGAGCCTGCGTTGCCCCTGCAGTTACAATCAGGTTTTTATCAGGGTCACATTTGATGCCGTTTTCCTTTTCAAGCTTATAGCAAATAGCATCACGAAGCTCCTTAATTCCTGCATTGGGGGTATATTTGGTTTTTGCATCCATAAGCCCCTTAATTCCTGCATCAATAATATGCTGCGGTGTACGAAATCCCGGCTCACCCAATGTAAGGTTTATTGAGTCGTCATACTTTTTTGCAAGCTCAAACATTCTTCTCACACCGCTTGGCAGTGCGTTCTGCGCCGCTGTACTTAAAACATTGCGATTTTCCATTCTTTTTCCTCTTTTCTGTGTTCTGTTTTAAGTCTACCACCCTCTTTTTTTGCAAACAAGAATTAAAACCACGGATTATGCATCAATTTCCCTGATTGAATAAACATAATATTTTATTAATCCAAAAAAGAGAGGCTCTATAATATCTATTGGGGTAACCAATCAATAGAGCTTTACAAAAAAGAATAAAAAAATAGTAGAGCATATTGAAAAACTCTTGTAAAATGGAATTGTCCAGAAACCATGTACAAGGAGAAATCAATATGCTCTACTCTTATATTACAAAAAACTTAATTG
>JAZORN010000040.1:0-50504 GCA_045656645.1 Clostridia bacterium
TTCGGCAGTTATCTCTAATAAATTCAGCCTGTTTTGAGATAGTCAAACGGCTATCTCTGTTTGCTATGCAATTTTTTACTTTGATAGTTTATTAACTTTTTTTCATTTTACCTATTGACTTTATTTAGCAGGTTTCCTATATTATAAAAAACTTTTTAAATAACTTTTTAAAAGTTTCTTTGCCCTCTTCATTATTTACAGGAACATAGTAAGCGCACCGAAATCCGTTATAACAAGTGAAATACGGACATGCGGGAGCCCCCGGGTCAATAATGTAGCTCTCCTGCCCTGTTTTGCAATTCGGGCAAAGAATTTTTCTCTTTCTTTTCATTGTTTTCATTTGCATACACCTCCGTATTGTCACGATGTTTTTCCATCTTGCTTACGTCAAGAAATCCCGGCACTCTTGCCAGTAATTCTTTTTCCTCTTTCTCTGCCATTTGTACCCACCCAAGACCTATAGGGGCAAAAAATATGGATGCTATGTTAATACAATGGAATAAAGTTACAGATAGAGGCGCCGAAATAGCAATATTGGAAAATCCGGCAAAGTAGGTTACTAAAAACAGCCATGAATATAATTTTCTGTAAATTGTAAATAGTGCACATATGCTTATCAATGCAAAAATCGAGCTTGCACACAAATTTGCAATATAGTAAATTGCTTTACCGCATAATATGCAGTAGCATCTGCGCAGCATCACCATATTCCAAACAATGTATATTACAGGAAGAACTGCTAACGTCACATCACGCTGCATACTTCCTACCGGCATAGGTCCGCTTACACATAATGTGCATACAAGTGCAGACATTACAATGGAACCTGTCAACATTTGTCCCACACGATAAAGTGCTGCTATAATTTGTTTTTTTGTCAAGTGCAACATTCCTTCTTTATGTCTTTAAAGTAATTGCACAAGGTAGTTTCCCTTGTGCAATTATCTTTGAAATTATATTACGGCCTTACGGGGGTGCCGTTTCCTCCGATATTGATGTCATCTCCAGAGTTTCCGCCTTCGCCACCATTTGACGTCTGGATAACATCCACTACGTCAAGTTCCATGATTTCCAATTCGGGTTTTGTGTACTTCATAATCTCTTCCTCCTTATTTAATGTAATGCTGTATGTGCTGATTTTGTAAACTTAGCCATAGCTTTTGCCAAGGGTATAAAATTAATATCGTCCATAGTACTGTGCAAGTACCCGTTTATACTTTGACGTCTATATGCATAAACATCCCCATTACTGTCTTTTACGGTTATCGTTACAAGCTGATTTGCATCAGCAATTACAAGAGTATCAACAGCTACCTGATGATAGCTACCGTTCGGCACAAGCGTTGCATGGTATGATATATCATTGTCAAGATGATCAGTGTAGCTAATTTCAGCAGTCATATCGTCAGTCACACCACTGAAGTATCCGTTATACACAATCTTGTTTTCAAGATCCAGATTTGCACCGTGAACAGGACCAAAAGTCGCAACATCTTTTTCAAGCTCAACATCGCTCTGAGTTGCATAATTCTGATAATCACCTATACCTGCATTGGCAAGATTTTCTGTATTGTAGTCAAAGTATCTCTGTGCTTCGGCACCATAGTTGAGCATATCAACAAAAGGTGTAACCCACTTGTCGTCTGTTCCTGCATAATCTCTAATGTAATCTTCTGCATAGGTCTTTATGCTTCTTACATAACCAGCACTTACCTGATTATCATCTCCATCAAATATAGCAATCGTTACAGTATCTGCCATATTCTTTGCAGCAAGGTCTGTATAGGATATCTGCTTATAGCTTCCGTTATCTTCCCAGTCTGCAAAGTACACTATACGTTCAATATCTCCTGTCGCAGATGAATGAACAATCTTTGCATAGTAGTCTGTACCTTTGAAATGAGATGCAAGAATATAGAAGTTAGCCTTCATAGAACTTTCAAGGTCAAGGTTCATTCCATAGAACTCAAACAACTCAACTGTTTCTTTTTCTGTAACGCCCCATGTGCCGTCTTCGTTCTCCTCGAATACATAGCCTTCGGCAGCGTATGCATCATCGGGTTTAACACTGAACGTACCGCCGGAGATGAAGCCTTCTGTACCGGAGTACCATACATTACCTTCGAATTCACCGCCTGTTACGGAAACATTTTCGGATGTTGTGAGGAAACAGATGGAGTAGTCGCCACCGATGATCTTACCACCACTAATTGTTGTGTAAGCCATATTGTTCTTCAGCTGGATGTTGATACCGCGGGTTGCTCCCTTAATGGTACCGCCGGCAACAGTCAGAGTGTTCTTGCAAACTTCACCGTTTACAAACTGACGGATAGCCATGTAATTAGTGGAGATAACCTTACCGCCGGAGATGGTTGCTTTTACATCACCAAGGTTACCGTTTGTAATAAGGTCGATAGCGTAAGCATAGATACCAGCAGCGCTATTGTTTGCAGAATCGTTCTGAACAGTACCGGACTTAACCTCAAGTGTTGAGCCGGGTTCACAACTGATTGTGCTTACAGTTACGTTATTTGCTGTTGTATCTGTGTTGGCATAAACCAGAGTTGCACCGTCGATTACAAGGTTACCCCTGTTGGTGATCATGTCTTCGCCGGGAACATTGGATGTGTAAGTAATCGTAACATTCTTGTTGAGAGTCAACGTCTCACCTGCGTTAACTACGATAGGAGCAAGGAGAGTGATTTCGCCCTCAACATTGGCCTTCAGGGCATCTGCGAGAGTCTTGTAGTACTTGTCGCCGATCTTTGCCTCAACAACCTTGCCTGTATCGTAATCAGCGCCAACGATGCTGGAAGCACCTGTTACGTTCTCTATAGTAACATTGCTGATAACAGAAGCACTGCCAAGAGAACCGGAAACGATACCAACGCGTGCGTCATCGCAGATAATCGAAACATTCTTAACAGAGCATGTGTCAAGCGTCTGACCAGAAATGATACCGGAGATACCACCTACGTTCTTTGTACCGCTGATAACAACGCCGGATACATTAAAGTTGGAGTAATCTGCAGTCAAGCCGCCGTTCATCTGGATGTCGGAGATCACACCACCCACTACCTGCCTACCGCTGATAGTAGAGTCTGTACCACCCTCAACATACAGATTGCTTGCCTTGATGCAACGTCTTGTGTAAGCAAGTACACCTGCAGTATAATCACCACCACTAATGCTGATCTTACCGCACACCTTGATATTATCCACGATAGTGTAATAGGGATATGCAATTGCAGCTGCCACGATGTGGCCGTTAGTGTTGATAGTTACGTTTTCAATAGTAAGATTCTTGATAAAGTTCTGATTGTCCTCATCAATACCTTCTGCGATACCGAAAAGACCCGCATAAGCGTATCCGTCGCTATCAAGAGCAGGGTCAGTGATGGTCAGGTTCATGATCTTGTAATTTTGACCGTCAAAGTTACCCATAAAACCGTGCTCGTTATAAATAGTACCAATAGGAGTCCAGTTTTCACCTGCCAGATCGATATCAGCAGTCAGAGTAACTGTCTTTCCCTCATAGGTATCTCCAGTATTAACAGCATCACGGAACATCTTGAGTTCTTCAAGGTTTGAGATGGTTACACCGTCCCAAGGAAGAACAAAGCCTTCCTGTGCGTCGACTGTACCGCCGGCTTTAATATAGTTGTAGTTATTTTCTGTGTTTTCTTTAAGCGTGTTTTTTGTTGCAGTAACATCAAGAGTGTTCTCACTTGTGTAGGAACGAATATCTACATAGCCGCCTGTCATGTTGTTGTCTGTGAAGGTTACTGTTTCGAGTGCGCTTACACAAACGTCTGCGTTAAGTGTGTTTCCTGTAACTTTTACAGACTTTACGTCCTTTCCGCCTTCGTTATCGGAAATTGCTCTTCTTGTACCATTAAGATTAGAGTTTGCAATAGAGATTTCTGCATCAGCTAAATCTGCTGCGGCTGCACCTTCACCAAAGATGATGCCATATTTTGCACTACCTACGATTGTAAGTTTGTCAACATCAAGACTCTTCTTTGCTGTAATGACTCTCTGAGCGCCTGTAGCTTCGCTAATATCAACGGTAAGGTTCTTAACTGTTGCATTTTCTTCAAATCTAAAGATTGTGTTCCAGTTACTGTCGCTGATAGTACCAGTGAACTTGATTATATGATTGTTACCGTTAATCGTTACAGTCTCTTTGAACTGAGAGTGAGATCCGTTGGTTGCGTAATCTCTGCAATCCCACTTGTAGTCGATGACTACGTCACTGAGAATATCGATTGTGCAACCATCACTTGCCGCCTTGAAGGCTTCTTCTAAGGTTGCGTATGTAGTTTCACCGATTTTAGCAACTGGAGCCTTATAAGCACCGTATACGCCTTTTGCGTCAAGTTTAGCATCATTAAGTGTAACTTTTACCTTACCAGTCTGAGCAGTAGGCATCGTGCCATTAGTCTCATATTCACTGGAACCGATAGCACACCATATGTCGTCTGTGTTGACAGCTGTCATGGTGTTTGTACCGTCAAAGATAAGGTTATAGTTTTCAACCTGAGCCTTGCGAACAACTACAGGGATAAATGCTTTGATTGTGCAATCCTTAATTGTAACTGTGTTATTGTTATTTTCACCGTTAAGACGTATACCGTACTTATCATCAGCTGCGTTGATGGTAACTTTTTCAACTTTAGCACCAATTACGGAGCCGAGAGAGATACCACGTTTACCTTCGATAGTGGCATTAGTAACAGTAATGTCGTAACCGCCCTGATTCTGCATCAGAGATGCTACGCCGTTAGCAGTACATTCATTGATTACAACCTTGGCAGGCTGATGTGTGCCGATCGCTGTAGTAGTGTAGTCAATGTCGGTAAATGTACAATTTTGAATTGTAAGAACGCAGTTGCTGTTCCGATCCATAGAATCAATAAAGTATTCGGGAGAGATTTCAGCAGTAGCAACAAAGTTGATATTCTGAATTGTAATGTTCTCGCCGATACCAATTTCAAATTCGCCTGTGAACTTGTTATTCTTACCGTCGATAGTGAATGCTACGTCGGTTCCTTTTTCAATGGTAACAAGTTCTTCAGTGATATTACCTGCAAACTCGATTGTTTCGCCATTCTTAACTGCATCAATAGCAGTCTGAAGAGTTTCGTAGCCAACTCCGTTTACAGTTGCAACGTAAGTCTTGACAACCTCAGTCAGGACAATGTTGCCATTTTCATCAACAGAAGCTTCCAGCGAGTCATTGTTGATAACTTGGATTGTGCCGGTAAAACCAGACGCATTACCGCTGATGGTAGCTATGTTTCCGGCAGTCATATCAGCTGCATCAATAATGATCTCACCAGCACCACTGATGGTGGTTGCTTCGATTGAACAACCTGCGCCCAGGGTAAGCGAATTGTTCTCACTAACGGTCAAGTTTGCAACCTGTAACTTAGAGCCATTAGTCAGGTTGATGGCATTACCAGTATTTGCAATGGTAAGGCTTCCTGCTCCGTCGCCACCGGAAACCTTGAGCACGGAGTTATCAACATTTATCGTGCCATTTGAGCCATTCACTTTGAACCACGCGCCTGCTTCAAAGTATGTGTCCTTAAGGTTCAATGTAGCTCCGTTGCTGTTGTTCTGAGTTGTTGTATATCCTGCTTTAAATTGAGGTGTTGTCTCGTTACCGTTACCAGTAATATTTACGGTACCGTTACCATAATTCAGGTCAAACTGTCCATCACCATTGCCAAGAATGACCTTACCGGCAGGGCCAACAGTAATGCCATTATTACTTGTCCAGCATTTCAGGCTTTTCGCGTATAACGTACCGTTTATGATAAGTGCTTCATTGTTTGTCCAGAATCCGTCTGCAACGACATCAAGCCAGTTAATGGTGAGTCCTTCCCCGATGGTCAGGGAAGCATTTTCACCCTCCACCTTAACAGCTATAGAATCATTACCATTCGGTTTGATAGCAACCGTATGAGTCTCACCCGCAGGAACTCCGATGGTAAGATTACCAGAAATGTTGTAATAATTAGAGGTGTTTAAAATTGTAGTCTGCTCGTAATCACTTAAAATCTCAATGCGTGTAATTTTTACATCAGCTGTAGCGGCTGCGATAGCGCTCTCAAAGTCGGAATAAGAGCCAACTACATTGCCATCTGCATCCATAGTCTGTGCAACGTAGTTGACAGGCCAAACCTGTGCGCCTTCAACCTTAACAACTGTATTTGCACCTTCCTTATTGTCCCACTGAGAGTTGAACCACATTGCACCCTTTTCGGGAACAGTGCATTCATCAAAGGACACGTCAATTGACTTAACTGAGCCGCTATTGATTTCAACTGCCCCTTCAGGAGCATCGGCAATGCCGGTGTAGTTAAATTTGCAATCTGAGAAAGAGATAGCAGTTTCGTGTTCAGCCCCGCTTGCACTATAGCAGTTTACCGCACGGTCAGTATAGTTGAAAGTACACTCGGTTACGTTAATATCAGATGCACCGTAAGTCCAGAAGCTGTGTTCTACACCATTAGCATTGAAGGTACACCTCTCAAAAGAAACAGTGTCTGTAGCATACAGGAAACGCAAGTTGTTTACATTACAATCCTTATAGGTTACAGCGACAACGCCATTAGCTAAACCGTGATTGTTTTCTGTTGCACCTTTTGCTGTCAGGTTTTCAAAATGGAATGTTGAACCGTTCCAGCCTTGTGCTCTTTCATCGGGAGCATCGTTGATGATAACTCCTTCCTTGTTCGCACCCTTGAATGTCAGTTCCTTATTGGCGAAAAGCGGTAATTCGTACTCACCATTTTGCAAAATGGTGATTGTATCGCCACTCTTTGCTGCTGCAACTGCATCTGCAAGAGAAATGTATGCTGTTTCGCCAATCTTGGCAACAGCAGGATCTACCATCTTATAAATTCTTGTAACAACACCATTTTCCACAGAATCGGTGTAGATAACTTCTTTACCCTCAACACTGGTTCCCACAGTCCATGCGGGGGTGGTGCCTTCTGTAAAGTTAATGGCAAGCTCGCCTTCCTCGGGAACAACGATAGTGCCCTTGTAGTTTATGCCCGTCATATCCAACTCATCAACATAAACAGTAACAGAACCGGTAGTCTTATTATTGTCAGCAAAAGCCTCTTCCACGCTGGTGTAGTACAGACCATTGTTCTTAGCGGAGCTGTACTGTAGCAGGCTGCTTGCACCGCTATAGTTTGCAGATGAAGCCTCAAAGGCATCGCCAGACTCAGTAATGGGACTACCGCCAACAACGATATAACCGTTATCGTCGACATAGAGACCAACATTACTGTTACCCATGGAAGTACCAAACCAGAACTTTGTGTTGTTACTGTCAGCAGTCATAAAGCCGAAGCTCTTGAAAGTACCGCCGGAGATTAGTCGGTTGGCAGTAGAGTCTCCCTGAGAGCCAACACTGTAATTGAATGTACCGCCGGAAATGATCAGTTTAGATTTACCGGAACCGTTAATAGAACAGTTAAAAGTACCACCGCTGATATTCAGGGTAGCGCACTTTCTAGCTTCGGTACCAATGGTGTAGATACCTGCGGTTCCAAAAGAAGAATTAGAACCGGTGAATATACCGCCATTGATCTTGATGATCGGGCGGTCTTCAGTAGAAATACCGCCGTCTGCATACTTGTAGTAAACAACGCATTTATTTCCGGCATTAATGCCACCAGGATTGGTAGCATCTGCATTGATAGTGATAGTTGATCTCTCAGCGCTACCATTGCCACAAGCTTGAATAACAAATGCATTCTTATCAGCTGCAGCTGTCATGGTGTAAGTACCCAAATCCAGAATATGATGCTCAGTAGACTTGAGCGTAATCACATCGGGCAGAGTTACATCTGCCAGCAAGGTCAAGGTTGTACCATTAGTCCATGCTGCAATAGCCTCGTCGATAGTCGCATACTCGGTATTACCGACTTTAGCCACATTGCCTCCCTCCGCCATTGCCGGGAGGCTGACACAACCAAGTGCCATTATCATTGCAATAAGCAAAGATAAAATTCTTTTCATTTCTTGTATCATCCTTTCCTTAGATGTCTGCGGAATTTACGTTTCCGCTCACGTGCAGAAATTGTCTTTTAGTTAGCCTGAACTTAGCTATCCAAACACGCCTGAAATAGCTGAAAATAGGCTAAGGCTGCTGTTTCTGCAGATACGCAGCTATATGTAAATCTCAAGAAGAGAATTTTTTTCTTCGTTCAATACTTTTTTTCCTGTCTCGCTCGGCTAGAAATCCCCCTATTAGCGGAATTTGTGCTATATATAATCTGCGAAGCTCGTGTTGCCAGTGTATTCTTACATCGCCTTTGCTTCTCATAATTTCCATACGTATGAAATCACGCTCTTCTATAAAAGGCACATATATATTTGCCATAAACTTTACAAACAAAATGCCTGCAAGAAGCACAACCAGGCATATTCCCAAAAATAAAACTGCATCGTCTATTATGTTTATCGTATTCATTATTTATCTTCCTCGCTGTCTTTTTCCACGTTCAAGCCTATACCTGCTATATCTACTATCAGCATTTCATCATTTAATAAAGTGTCTGTGATGTAGCCCAAGGTTTTTCCCACTTTCTATTGTTGTATATCTATTTTTTCTACTATTCTGTCATAGAGATTATCAAGAAGCATCTGTGTTTTATCTCCGTCATCCCATATTGCATAATCAATAACAAAGGCTATAATGGAATATATAAATGTTTCCGCCTGTTCATAGCTGCAGCCGAAAATTGAAATAAGCTTTTCGGCATATTTTTCATACCACAGCCTGAAGTCCTTTGACTTCTCCCTCATACGTTCTCCAAAAACAGGACTTGTTGTAATCTGAATTGCAAGGCGCAGTTCGTATTTATACTTTTCTACTTCAGACAAAAGTGTATCAAAATACTTTCGCACATTTCCAGTACTTTTAAGTGTAAAAGTAAATAGCGCATCAACAACTTTAGATATTCCATACTTTCCTGCACTTATCCAGATTTCGTCCTTATTTTCAAACCAATAATAAAGGCTGCTTTGTGCAAGCCGTGCTTCTCTGCACAAATCGCCTATTGAAGCGTTAGCCAATCCTGTTTTCAGAAGATATTCCCAAGTTGTCTGAGTAATCTCTTTCTTTTTGTCTGACACCTCGAAACTATCCATTTTTATTCAACCCTTTCACAAAATACTCTTCCTTAGCCATTGAAGGATTATCCGAACCCGCCTGAAACGGCGAAATTTAGGCATCTTTTAACTTGTTGTCCTTGAAAGGCGTCAGCCTATCGGCGTCCGCCGCATTAAAATATGCACAAAATTTCATCCGTTTCAGGTTCGAAGAATTTTTTGCAAACTATTTTTTGCCGATACAAGGCAAAAACGAAGCCTATACTGACGTATTGGCAAGTCTTTTAACGCAGTAGCGGCAGAAAAGAGAAAGCAAAAAACGGGTTTGGATAATACTTCAATGGCTATGTAATGTTCATTACAAGTTGCGACAAAAAAAAATTGTCTTGCAACATAATCGAAATTATGTGGGTTTTTTATAGCCAAGTTCAATATTAAATCGTACATAGTATAACATGTTCAGGAGTGTTTGTCAATGATTTACATTTGTTTTATAAAAAATCGTCAACTTGCATTAAAAAAAGCCATAGCCAAACAGACCGGGTTTACAAAACTAACAAAAACCGGTCTAATAGTCATGCTGTTTTTTAGAAAAATATGTGTGTGCCATAGATAATTCAGTTCCTTTTGATGTCAGCTCCATTATGTCTTGCAACATAATTTCGATTATGTGGGATTTATTTTATATTCGTAAAAGTCCTAATTTTTGAATTTGCCGACGGTGAATTTCACCGCTTTCCATTGTGTATATACGTGTGGTGTTTACGCTTGAATGTCCAAGAATGTCTGCAAGTCTTACAATGTCTTTTTGAATAGAGTAAAAGGTGCGTGCGAAAAGATGCCGTAAATTATGGGGAAACACTTTATCTTTAGAGACGCCTGCACTTTCACAAAGTGCCTTCATCATTTTCCATATAGTACTTCGGTCAAGCGGTTTTCCCGATTTGGTAACAAAAACAGCGCCGCTTGTTATTTTTTTGGTTTTCGCGTATTCTGTGAGCATTCTGCAAAGCTCCTTTGGCAGGATCACAATCCTCATTTTACCTTTACAGTTAATAGTCGCCTCTCTGCGTTTTATGGCGTCAATCGTTATATACCTAAGTTCTGACACCCGTATTCCGCACGCACAGATAGTCTGCATCAGGAGGTACAATCTTTTGTTGCTTTTTGCATTTGCCGCATCAAGCAATCTTTCATATTCTGATTTTGAAAGTTCCTTATCCTTTTGTGCAAAAATCTGTTTTTGAATTTTTAGCATTCTGACCTTCATCTCATGCCAGTTATTAAATTCAAAAAAGCTATTGAGCGAAGATAAAACAGAGTTAACCGATGCCGGAGCAAATTTACCTATTAAGTATTCTTTGTAATCAAGCACTTTTCTTTTGTCGATTTCAGAGTTGCCACTCCAGACGCAAAAAGCCTTGATATCTCGCATATACTTTTCCAGCGTAGCAGAAGCCTTTTCTTCATTAATCAGATAATTTTCAAATTTTTCAATTAAATCCTGGGTTATTGTTTGATTCATTTTAACAACTTCCTTTCTATAGCCGAAAAGGAGTAATCCGGACTTCGTTTTTTACTTCCTCTTTTTTGCCGATACGGTGTTAAAAGCCTTGCATATACGCCAGTATATGCTTCGTTTTTGCCTTGTATCGTCATAAAAATAGTTTGTAAAAAATTCTGTGAACCTGAAATAGCTCAAAATTGAAATTTTTCAAGGCGGCAGGGCGAAGAAATACTTTTGTGTATTTCAAGACCGACAACGCAGAAAAAGGCAATTTTCAGCTATTTCAGGCGAGTTTGGACTACTCCTTTTCGGCTAACTATGTTATTATTGTACCACAAACATAAAAATATTTCAGGAGTTGTCAATAATTTTTAATCTTTTATATATTTTACCGCCTTTTGTTTTACTTTTGTATATTTTATTGTCTTTGCAATTATACCACTGAACTTTTATTTGTCAAGTGTTTTCATTAATATATTGACCGGATTTGTGTTTTATTGTAAAATATATCTTAAGGAAGTGATTAGATTGGATATATACAGAGAACTAATTCGCAAAAGAATAAAAGAGAAGTTTGGTACTATTGAAAATTTTTCAAAGCACGTTGAAATCCCCCGAACTACAATTAATTTTATTTTAAAAAAAGGAATATCAGCCTCTAACTATGGGATGGTAAATAAAATTTTAAAGAATCTTGACATTCACACATTAAATGAACATCCCGTCGTCATCGATGATGAATTTCTGAATTTTATGAAAATATACAGCTCGCTTGACGAAATTGGCAAACATACAGTCTCCTCCGTAGCGGAAACTGAATACAGAAGACTTCACCCTGAATTTTTAGAGGAGGCTATTATTGCCGCATACGGAAGTATTTCTTCCGGCAAACCTTTGACAGATGAAGAGAAAGCAATTATGGACATAGTTGATAAAATTAAAAAGGAGAACAATGAAAAATAATTCACCAAAGCGTATAGCTCTTAAAACACTAATTAAAAACAAACACTCTTTACTAAACAGTTACTCTGATTTAAGGCGCATCATTGAAGCTAATCAGTTTACAGTTATTGAGTATAAAAAGCATACTAATTCACAGCCCGTGTCTGAACTTATAAAAAGATTAGGACTTCATAATGAAATTGAGCAAAACGACTCTTTCTTATATATAAAAAACAATTTGAAATTTGTATTTATAAATGCAGATATTTCTGATGAAGATAAGTTATCTCTTTTGCGTCATGAGCTTGGTCACATCTGCGATCCTGATTTAATAAATAATTCTGCTTATTATTCTAAAATTAAAAAAGAAGAATTCGCAAATGAATTCTCCTGTTATATTAAAAATCCCGGTATTTTTTTCAGAATGTATGTTTTTTTATTAAAAAAATGGAAATTGTTAGTTAGCTTAATAGCATTAATGGCTTTTGCCTTGTGCATTTTATTGATGATTAACAGTCTGAAAACTCCACCCGCAAAGCCCGCAACACTACTTTCCCATAGTGCGTATTATGTAACATCATCAGGTAAAAAATATCACAAAGAACACTGTATCATTATCAAATATAAAAATAATTTAACACAGATTACATTAGAAAAAGCTATAGACGATGGGTATACGCCCTGCCTGATATGTAATCCTGAGAAAGAATGATAGGACGGCAATCTGCCGTCCTATTATTTTTATATTTTCTTATAAAGCTCGGGGAAAACCTCCAGGCTTCTTTTTAAAATCCCGTGTATATACGCAATTGTTATTCCATAATTGGTAAAGGGGATTTTTTGCTTCTGTGCCCTCTCTTTTCGTACTTCCACCTCACGCTCGGTTATCATACATCCGCCGCAATGAAGAATGAGGGAGTATTCTTTTAAATCCTCGGGAAATTCGTGCCCCGAAACCACGTCAAAGCTTAGCTGCTTTCCAGTATGCTTCCTTATCCAGTTTGGTATTCTCACACTGCCTATATCATTGCATTGTCTGTGATGGGTGCAGCCCTCCGCAATGAGGATTTTGTCACCGTCTTTAAGCGAGTTTACCGCTAAAACTCCATCCACCGCTGCACTTAGCATTCCTCTATAATTTGCAAGGAGGATTGAGAAAGATGTGAGGGGAATATCGCCAGGTACAATTTTTGATACTGCCCCGAATGCCTGACTGTCCGTAATAACTGCGGCAGGCTTTCCCTTTAAATTGTTAAGCACCGTCCCAAGCTCCTCCACCTGAACAACGCACGCTATTGCACCTATATCAAGAAGGTTTCGGAGAACCTGCTGCTGTGGCAGAATTATTCTGCCCTTTGGTGCCGCCTCATCAATAGGTGTTACCATAATTACCGTATCACCTTTTTTAACGAAGCTATCCACTATCCCCATTTTGTTAGATTTATGCGGAAGAATACGGGCAAGCTTTTCCTTGAGGCTTTCTATATTTTCCCCGCTTTGCGAGCTTACATAAATCTCATTTTCCTTTAGCGCTTTACGTTCTGCAACTAAATCTGCCTTACTGTATGCGATTATATAGGGGATTTTATTCTGTATAAATATCTCTGTAAGCTCTTCATCTGTTTTTGTGATGCCCTCTCCTGCATCACACACCAGAACGGCGGCATCAATCTTCTCAAGCTCTTTTTTCGTGCGCTCGGTACGCATCTGTCCAAGAGTGCTTTCATCGTCAAATCCCGGGGTATCAACAATAACAACCGGCCCCAGAGGTAAAAGCTCCATCGCTTTTTTTACAGGGTCGGTTGTAGTTCCCGAAACGGACGATACCAAAGACATACTTTGCCCCGTTACACGGTTTACAAGACTTGACTTACCTGCGTTTGTCCTCCCGAAAAAGCCAATATGCACCCTTTCGGCAGACGGTGTTTCGTTAAGTGTCATAGCCAATCCTCATCCTTGGTAATAATATTTGAAAATGCAGTTTTTACATTAACATTCTCTATTTTTCCTATTTTTCCCGAAAGCGCACTGATAACCTCCTGTGGGGCATCAATGGCAATGGAAATAATATTTACACCCTTTTGTCTGTAGGGTATTCCCATTCTGCCTATAATGAAATCTCCGTATTCGTGCAGAATTTCGTTAACCTCTACCGCCTTTTCGGGTGCCTCCACAATTATTGCAATAAGTGCAACCCTTGACTCCATAATTACTCCCCTATTCCATCCCTGCTCTTCGGATTTACGATATCACGCCAGTCAAGGTCGCCCCTCTCAAGACCGTGTATCAAGACCTCTGCAGTTGCAACATTTGTTGCAAGAGGTACGTTATGAACGTCACAAAGGCGGAAAAGCGCACTTACATCAGGCTCGTGCGGCTGTGCAGTAAGGGGGTCTCTGAAAAACAGTACAAGGTCAATTTCGTCATAGGCAATATGCGCCCCTATCTGCTGGTCACCGCCCTGCGGACCTGAAAGAAAACGGTGGACGTCAAGACCTGTTGCCTCGATAATAAGTCCGCCCGTTGTTCCCGTAGCATAAAGCTTATGCTTGGACAAAATTCCTTTATAAGCAATACAAAATTGCACCATTAATTCCTTTTTTTTATCGTGCGCAATTAAAGCAATGTTCATCTTTTGTAGCTCTCCTTAGCCGAAGCGGAGTAACCCAAACCCGATTTTTAGAGGCGGATTTCCGCTTTCGCTGTGTTAAAATACTCGGAAATACACAAAGTATTCCCTGTGTTTTTGCCTTGCGCAACCAAAAATCCGCACTCTAAAAATTCAAAGACCTGAAAC
Source organism: Clostridia bacterium (assembly GCA_045656645.1). Classification (GTDB taxonomy): domain Bacteria; phylum Bacillota; class Clostridia; order UMGS1883; family UMGS1883; genus UMGS1883. The sequence continues at coordinate 14,385 of JAZORN010000040.1, forward strand.
GGATGAAATTTTGTGCAGGTTTTGGTGCGAAGGATGCAGCAAGGCTTTGTGCCTTGCAAAGACGACAAGCCGAAAGATGCCGAAATTCCACCGCTTCAGGCGGGTTCGGGCTACTTCGTTTCGGCTATTAAACCATATCGGCTTTAAACTGTGCCGTGAGGACGTATGTAGCGCCCTCGGGGCAACTTACAGATACCTCTGTCATCTGCTCCTTTGAATATTTCAAAAGGACTGCCGTAACCTCTTTACGTATTTTTTCCAGCGTTTTGTTTTGTGATACATTTATTCTATCACTATTTATCACAGATTTCAATCTGTTTTTTGCATATGTAACGGAAGTTTCAGACATTTTACGAAAAAAGCGTCTCATTTTTGCCCTCCCCGTCTTCTTGCAAAGAGCTTAGAAAAGAAGGTTTCTTTCATATTCATAAGCTCTACCTCTTCGCCATTAAGCCTTGATGCAATGTTTCTGTAGGCTTGTCCCGCACGTGAAGAATTCTGTGCGCTGACATATTCGCCCTTGTTGGCGGCTACTATAATATCTTCATCATCAGGCACTACACCGAGAAGGTCTATTGCCAGGATATCAAGCATATCCTCTATTCCCAGCATACTGCCGTTTTCAACCATTTTCGGACGGAGCTTATTTATCACAAGCTTTATATCCTTTATTTCGTGTTTTTCGAGTAGCCCTATAATTCTGTCTGCATCACGCACACTCGAAACCTCGGGCATAGCAACAACGATTGCGCGTTTTGCAGCCGCAACTGCATTTTCAAAGCCCTGCTCGATACCCGCAGGACAATCTATAAGGATATAGTCAAAGCTTTCCTCCATCTGTCTTATAAGATGCTTCATCTGCGTTGTTGTAACGGCACTCTTGTCCCTTGACTGTGCCGCAGGAAGAAGAAACAATCCCTCATACCTCTTATCACGCACAAGTGCCTTTGTATATGTACAACGGTTTTCCACAACATCGACAAGATCGTATACGATTCTGTTTTCAACACCCATTATCACATCAAGATTTCTAAGTCCGATGTCGGTATCTATCATTACAACTTTTTTCCCTGAAAGGGCAAGTGCCGCACCGATATTTGCAGTGGTTGTGGTTTTTCCCACGCCGCCCTTTCCGCTTGTTACAACTATTACTTCACTCATTTGTTTTCACCCTCCGCAGGTATTTTACCATAATTTTCAAAGCCCGTCCACTATGATTTTATAAACACTGCAAGATTATTTCGTCATTTTCTGCTATTGCGTACGCACTTTTTACATTCTCTGCCTTTTTATTATAAGAATATACCTTTCCTATCCTTATCTGCGATGGCTGCATATTAAGTGCAAACACCCTGCCATCCTCTACTATGCATGCATTTCCACGAAGCGTGCCCAGAACGGTTATATTCCCCCTCGCCGTAACGGTTGCCCCCGGGTTAACATCACCGTATATTATGACATCACCCCTCGCTGTAACGGTTTCACCGCTGCGAAGTGATTTATTTATTACAAGGCAGAGTTTTTCATCATCTTCAAGGGAATATTCAATCTGCTTTGTAGAAAGGCGGTGCTTTTTAATAAGATGGGTACTGTTTCCGAAAAGCTCTTTAAGAAATTCTGAAAATTCAAGCTCCTCATTATACCTCAAGGTTATTCCACTGTAGGATATTTTCATATTCTCTTTTACAAAGAAGGTTTTGTTTTCCTCCTTTAAATGCAAAAGTGCCTGCTTTGCCCCTTCAAAAGCTATATTTTCTTTAAAGCAAAGCTCTATTTCATTTTCACGACCTTTAATACTAAGCATCAAAAGCTCTCCTTTATCTTACAAGGACATTCGTTTTCATATTATCCTCATCACTGCTGTCAAAGTAGCTGTCAACAACTTTTCTTACTGCCTTTGCCACGTGCGAGCCGCTGCCCGCCTTTTCAATAACGCACGCTATTGCAATCTGCGGTTTTTCATACGGTGCATATGCAACACATACACCGTTTGTATACACGCCCGAGGTCTGCGCACTGCCCGTCTTTGCCGCAACGGATATTTTGCACCCGTTAAAGGCAGTAAATGCCGTACCCTCCGTTACAACACGGCGAAGTCCGTCTACCACTGCGGCTCGGTTTTCCTCTTTAAGATTTATTTTTGAGAGGACTTCACTCTTTCTCTGCGTTTCTTCACCCGAAAGAGATTTTATTAAATGTGGCTTATACCTTGTTCCGCCATTGGCAATTGTTGCAATATAATTTGCAAGCTGTAGTGGTGTTACAAGTGTATCAGACTGACCTATTGCAGTCTGGCACGTGTCACCGGGGTACCATATTCCTCCGTTTTTCTTTCTGTTTTCAGGCGATGCCACAACCCCGCTTTTTTCCTCTGCGCTAAGCTCAATTCCGCTTTTCTGACCAAATCCGAAAAGCGTTGCGTAATTATTTATCTTTTCAATGGTAAGCCTTCTTCCCGTTTCGTAGAAGAAGATATTACACGAATCCCTTATTGCCTCCGATACATTCAGGTAGCCGTGTGTTACACCCTTTTGATTGTAAATCCAGCACGCAGGCTGATAATCAGAAAAATACGTGTATTTTCCCGAATCAAAGATTTCCTCGTCAGTGGTTATAACACCTTCCTCAAGTGCCGCCGCACCTACAAGAAGCTTGAATGTCGATGCAGGTGAATATGTGCCTGAAAGGGCACGGTTAAAAAGCGGCTTTGAAGGATTATTTACAAGCTCGTTATACATAGCACCAAAGTTTTTAATGTCATATGACGGATAGGATGCCATTGCCAGAACGTCACCCGAATTAACATCTATTACAACAATACTTCCGCTTGATGCATCACGTCCGCCCTCGGCACTGTCAGATGCACTGCTGATTTCATAAATCGTGTCACGAAGAGCATTTTCACTTGCAAGCTGCATATCAAGGTCTATTGTAAGATTTACGCTTTTTCCTGCTATCGGCTCTTTTTCAACGTTATGACCAACACTGTAGCCACCTGCCGTCTGCTCAATTCTGCCGCTTCCATTCTCGCCACGCAGATGCTTTTCAAGGTACTTTTCTATTCCGTCCTTTCCTATATGGGAATTTATATTGTAGCCGTCATCCTCGTTTTCCTCATACTCCTGCGCACTTATCATTCCCACGCGTCCGAGTATGTGTGCACCCAATGTCGGGTACGGATAATTACGCACAGGCTGAGTTATAACACTTACATCGGGGAAATTTTCCGCCTGCTCCTTTATAACTGATATTTCCTCTATGGGAACATCCTCTGCAAAAAGATACGGTGAAGCCATTGAAAAGCCACGTTTAACCATATCAATACGTGTTGCGGCAATTGCTAAAGTCTGCTTTTTTGTGTATTTTTCTGTATCGATACCATATTTTTCGCAAAGACTGTCCATAATCTTTTGCGCACTGTCATTTTCATTATATCCGTTTGTTTTTTTCCATTTACGGCTTTCTTCTTTTGCCGTATAGAATTCATATTTATCGCCATTTACACTTATGGGCAGTACGTCATCAGAAAATCTGCTCTTTGACTTTACTTTCTTTGAAAGGTTATGTATAACCTTATTAAGCTGCGCACTTGTTCTCTCACGGTTCGAAAGGATATATACGTTATACCCCGTTCTGTTTGAAACGATGGCACGTCCGTTTCTGTCGAGGATTTCACCGCGCGGTGCGACAAGCTCCACACTGCGTACTGTGCGTGAATTACTTTTTTCTCTGTAATAATTTCCGTTTGCAATCTGCAGATTTATAAGGCGTGCACCAATCATAAGGGCGGTCAGGGCAAAAAGCACATAGAAAATTATATAACGTCTTGTTTTCACTTTGCATCCTCCTCATTTTTTTCTGCGTTTTTCCGCCTTTTCTCTTAAAAGCACATATAAAAACGCAAACACAGCACCAAAAATGCCCTTAACAAAAATGTTTGCCGTCAAAAATCCTACCGATGACGGATAACCAAACATTGATTTAAGAAGTGTCACAACTATCTCCATTAATGCAATGCACACAAAAGAAATCCAACCCATTATAAGGGGTGAATTGTCACTTTTTTTGTCAACTGCAAGACTTACCAAAAGTCCGAGGTACATATACATAAGGATATTTATACCGAAAACTCTGCCATACATCACATCTGTGAGAAGTCCTGCAAAACCGCCCAGAAGTGCCGCAGATGTAATGTCAGACGAAACTGACAACAAAATTACAACCGCTATAAGAATATCAGGCGGACAGGAAAATATTCTGATGTTTTCAAAAATCAGGGATTGAAGCAAAAATACTATGTATATCCCTGCCAGTTTTTTCAGATTCTCCACTGTTTTCACTCCATATGTGTTATTACGAGAACTTTATCAAGATTGTTCGGATTAACGCTCGTTTCCACAACTGCACTTAAGGTAAGTGCACGGTTATCTTCTTTTATCTGCGTAATTTTCCCTATAAGTATTCCCTGCGGAAATATTCCGCCTGCCGCAGACGTTTCAACCATATCACCAACAACCGTTTTTGCCGATTTATCAATATAATTCATTGTGCATATTCCGCCCGCCAAAAGTGAACTGCCTTCTACAATTCCCATATCTCCGCTTCTGAGGCAGATTGCCGAAACGGCACTTTCCGCATCAAATATTGTCTGTACCTTCGAGTAGTTATAGCCAACCTCACTAACTCTGCCGACAAGTCCCTCTGCAGTGTATACAACGGCATTTTTTTTAATATTATGCCGAGTTCCTTTGTCAATGGTGATAGTGCTGTGAAGCTCGTCTATGCTTCTGCCGATAACATTTGCCGCCGTACTTTCAAAGTCACTGCGGCTCTCAGCAAGCTGCAGCATTGAGCGGAGCTTCTCATTCTCTGTTTTATATCCCTCAACCATTCTTAGCTGATCATTAAGAGATGCTATCTCTGCCTTAAGCTTTTCATTCTCACGTGCGTTTTTGCCAGAGGAAAAAATATTTACCACAAAATTTTTCGTTCCCCGCACTACTGCAGCAGTGCCGCTCTGCACAGGCGAAATCACCGTTCCGATTACATTTGACACGGCATTATTCCCCGTTTTAAATGAAACTGCCGAAATAGCGAGTATCAAAACGGTTATACACGCAAATATTATAATATGCTTTTTACCCAATTTTTTCATTTGAATTCATTCCTTACAAAATTTCTACGCCAAACTCGTCACGCATCATCTGCGAGAGTGCGCACAGGGGAAGTCCGACAACATTAAAATAATCTCCCTCTATCTTCTCTATAAAAATACTGCCCTTTCCCTGAATACCGTATGCCCCCGCCTTATCCATAGGCTCACGTGTTTTTATGTAGGCATCTATTTCTTTTTCAGAGAGTGTGCGAAATTTCACCTCTGTTTTTTCGCACTTTGAAACGGCGTTACCGCTTTTACAGTCTACCACACAGTAACCCGTATATACTGTGTGTTTTTTTCCGCTAAGCATTCCGAGCATTCTTTTTGCATCGGCAATATTGTGCGGTTTTCCGAGGATTTCACCGTTAATACACACGCATGTATCTGCGCCGATAACATACGTTTCCCCCTTAAACGAGCGTGCAACGTCAGTTGCCTTAAGCATTGCAAGCTGCGAAACCATTTTTTCAGGGGGCAGACCTTTTAGCTTGTCCTCATCTATGTTTGCAGGTATTATCTGCGCACTAAGACCAATACTCTGAAGAAGCTGTTTTCTTCTCGGTGACGCAGATGCAAGTACGAATAATGGCTTTCCCATAATATTTTATTCCTTTCAGCCAAGAATTTTTTCTTTGTAGGAGGCTATGCAGCTTTCTATAACCTTTTCCGCCTCTTCACGTCCTAAAACCTCGTTCACGGCAGTTTGTTTGTTTTCAAGCATTTTGTATACTTCAAAGAAATGCGAAATCTCACGTGAAATGTGGTCAGGCAATTCCTCAAGCTCCTTATACGCCGCATAGGTCGGGTCACTAAAGGGTATGGCAATAATCTTTTCGTCAACCTTACCGTCATCAATCATCTTGATAACGCCGATAGGATAGCAGCGAACCAGAACAAGGCTGTCAATCTTTTCCTGACATAAAACAAGCACGTCAAGCGGGTCCCCGTCATCTGCATATGTTCTGGGGATAAAGCCGTAGTTTGCAGGATAGTGCGTCGATGTGTAAAGCACACGGTCAAGAATTATCATTCCCGTTTCCTTGTCAAGCTCGTACTTATTGCGTCCGCCCTTTGGAATTTCAATTACTGCCAGAAAATCGTCCTTTTTAATTCTTTCGGGATTTACATTATGCCATACGTTGAACATATTTATTGCCTCCTGTTATACTCTTAAATTCTTGGGGTAATGGTTTTTTGCATATCCGTCACTGTATTTATACCACCCAATCGGGAATTTTTCCATATAAAGCATTGCACCGTACCCTTTTTCACCATCGGTGGGTATTGAATTGCCCTTTACATAGTCACTGATTTTTTTATCTGAAAGCGCAATTGTACGCTTAAAATCTTCTTTTTTGAGTGACATACAAAGATGGTGCGACGGAATAAAGCGCCCTTTACGCACTTCGCCGAGAAGAAGCCCCGCCCTTACGCACTTGATTTTGTCAAGGGAAATCATTTCCCCCGGAAGAAGATACAGATTTTCACCAAAGGCTATAAAATTGCCCTCAAGATTTACGTTAAGGTTTTCCTTTTCAAAAGCTCTGTAGCTTTCAATTATATCCTTCCCTGCTGTCTTGGGCATAATCCTTTTTTTATACTTTTCTTCTCCCTTTTTTATGAATACTGCGGAAAAATGCCCCTCACCCTTTATCTTATGAGGCATCAGGCGGTGACTTTTAAGAAGCTCCATATCAGGATATTTTTCCGTAAAGGCCTGACAAACTTCCTCATTTTCAACCTTTGCAAAGGTGCACGTTGAATAAATAAGTTTTCCACCGCATTTGAGCATTTTATATGCAGAGTCCAGAATTGATAACTGTCTGTATGCGCACGCCTGTGTGTGTTCAATGCTCCATTCCACTACTGCAGTTTCGTCCTTGCGGAACATTCCCTCTCCGCTGCATGGTGCATCAACTATTATTTTATCAAAAAATTCTTCAAAGCATTCAGAAAGCTTCTCGGGATGCATATTTGTCACAACGGCATTTTTAATTCCCATACGCTCTATATTTTCGCACAGTATTTTTGCCCTTCCGCCATTTATCTCGTTTGACACTAATAATCCTTCACCGCAAAGCTTTGCTGCCGCCTGCGTGCTTTTACCGCCCGGTGCGGCACATAAATCAAGCACCGTCTCGCCCCTTTTTATATCGGCAAGCTCTGCTGCAATCTGCGCTGACGGCTCCTGCGAGTAAAAAAGCCCTGCTATGCTTGAAGGGTGCGCACCCTTTTTCCCCTCGTAGTAAAATCCGCTTTCACACCATTCCACTCTTTCGCCGCAAAAATCAAGCTTTTCACAAAATTCCTCAGGCGTGATTTTGAGAGTGTTTACACGAAGAGCGTTATACGGCTCTTTTTCATAGCATTTTATAAAGCTTTCATATTCTTCTTTTAAATCGTTTTTCATTCTTTCCAAGAATTCCAAAGGTAAATTCAACTTTATCACCTGTATATAATATATCTAATTTATTATAGCATATCACTATGTCAAAATAAAGTGTTTTTTGTAAGATGGATAAAAAAAGCAAAAAAACATCGCAGGGAAATTCCTGCGATGTTTTTGCACATATTTGATTAAAGCTTAAGAAGTCTTGCAAATACAGCTGCTGCCTCTGCTCTGCTTGCATTGCGTAAAGGAGCAAATGTTCCGTCTTCGTTTCCTTTCATAATACCTGCTGCGTTTGCCCATGCAGTTGCATCAAGTGCATAGTCGGAAATGGCATCCTTATCTGTATATGTGATTTCACCTGATTTGTTTTCATTCTTTGCATATCTGTAAAGGATTGCAGCCATCTGCTCACGTGTGATATTATAATCAGGAGCAAACTTGTTTTCTGTAATACCGTTTACAATTCCGTTAGCACTTGCCCACGCAACTGCCTTTGCATAATACGTATCGGCAGATACATCTGCAAAATTGCTTGTTTTAGCTACCTGAGGCGCGCCTGCTGCTCTGTAAAGGATTGTAACAAACATTCCCCTTGTTACTTCCAGTTCAGGTGCAAACTCTGTTTCTGAAATACCATTCATAAGACCTTTTTCCACAATAGTCTTTACAACGTCATAGTACCATGCATCTTTTTTGATGTCGATAAACTTTAAGCCTGTAGCTTCACCTTCTGCCTTTGTCCACTTAGCATAAAGTGTGAAGGACTTTGTTACCACACTTGAAAAATCATACTTTTGTGTAAGGTCTTTATCTGTATACCATCCGTCAAAAACAAAACCATCTTTAACAGGTGCTCCGGGTGCGGAAACTGTTCCTTCCTTTTTAACCTTTGCTGATGCTACTGTGCTGCCGCCGTTTGAATTAAAGCTTACTGTGTAGTAGTTCACACTACCGCTACCACCGCCACGGGGAGGCTGAGGCGCAACGTAAAGCTGCACGTCGCTAAGGTCCATTTCAAAATCTGTTGCATTTGTTATTGCAGCACCGTTTTCGTCAAACCACTGAAGTCTTACAAATTTTTTGGGTTGTGCATCTGCCTTATTTGCATAAAATGAAACCTGATTTTCTCCATTAAGGTCTGCCTTCTGCATTGAAGAAAGGCCCTCACGTGTCTGGGAAAACGCATAACGCATTGATACTGCACCATCAGGTGCCGTTACTGAAAATCCTGTCCAATGACCTATTGTATTCTGACCGTTTTTATGTGCTTTAAGGTCTGTCATATCAATGTCAACAACGATTACAGCATTTTCATTTGCAGCACCAACAGCAGAATATGTAACATACGGCTGTACAGATGTGTTCGCCTGGTCAACAACATTTGCCTTACCCACCTTATCTGCTGTAATATAAGGAAGTGAAGCAAGTGTTACACCACTGATATCAACAACGAATTTTGTAGGCGCACTGAGAGGGGTTACTCCATCTACAGCAAACCACTGAAGCGTAGCATAAAGCTTGGGTACTAATGCACCTGCATTTGTGTAGAAAGCGATACCCTTTTTATTTTCTGAAATTGTTTCAAGTTCTTTTACCACGCCTAAAGAAAGCTCGTCTATTTCACCAAAAGCATATTTCATTTTTGCATCTGTGCTCGGTGCTTCTACTTCAAAGCCAACCCAGTAACCTTCTTCGGAAGTGCTATCTGCATTCTTATGCTTTACAACATCTTTTGCAGTAATTGCAACTGTAATTGTATCATCCATCTGTGTTGCATCTACATCATAATCAGTGCAAATCGTTGAAACAGGTGTTTCAGAAGTGTCGTTAAGTTCTGCCTTTGATATTTTTTCATCAGCCTTAATCCAGTTAAGCTTAACATCATCAAGGTTCATTTCAAAAGTCATTACGTTTGAAATTGCCTCAGTGCCATTATACCACTGCAATTTAGCATATTTCATAGGCTCTGCATCTGCCATATTAGCATAAAAAGCAATACCGCTCTTTGCATCAATAACATTCTCCTCAAGACTTTTTACCTCACTCAAGGCAAGGTCTTTTGATGTACCGAATGCATATTTCATTCCTGTTGCACCATAAGGCGCTTCTACTGCAAAACCTGTCCAGTAACCTTCATCATTATCACCGTTTGTATGCTCTGCAAGCTCCTGCATAGCAATGTCAACAAGAATTGTTCCATTCTCCTTTGTTGTAGGAGTTACAATATAGCTGTCTGCTTTATAAATCTCTCTTTCGGTAGCATCCTTGTCAACAACATTTGCCTTGTCAATAACAAGTGTGTAATCAACAGCGAAAGAAACACTACTTAAATCAATATTAAAGCTTGTTACATCTGAAAGTGTTTCGCCGTTTTCAGCAATCCACTGAAGTGTTGCTTCTGTTTTCGGCTCTGCATCACCTGCATTAATATAGAACGCAATACCTTCTGTTCCGTTTCCGTCAATATTGATAACGGGTTCATTTGAATAAATATCTTCGCCAAAATTGATATCTGCCTTTTTTGCACCCTCGGGAGCTTTCACTGCAAAGCCAACCCAATAGCCGTCGGTGTGATTTTCATTTTCGTGTTTTACAACATTTTCTGCTAAAATAGCAACATTAATTACTCCTTCACCCTCTGCATTAACCTCATATTCGTCAAAGAGCGTTGTTACAGGCTCTGCTGCATTATCCTTCAGAATTGCTTCTGTTACATCATCAGCAACTACCTTGTAATAGTCAACACCGTCAAGATTAATTGTAAGCTCTATCGGATTTGAAAGTGCGCTATTTTCTCCATCTGCCGCACCCTCAAACCACTGAAGCTTTGCTGATGTCGTTGGATTTGCTGCATCTGTGTAGAACGCTATACCTTCTTTATCACCTTCGTTGCCATCAATATCAGTAACATTTGTAGTATCAGTTGTTTCTCCAAATGTGTATTTTGCAAAAGTTGCACCAACAGGCGCTTCAACAGAAAAGCCTGTCCAAAAGCCTTCCTTGGCAGGAGTTTCATCATTTTTATGAAGCTCAAGCTTTTCCATATCAATACTAACAACGCCATCAGCATATGATACTTCATAAGTACCTTCTGCATATACTTCTCTTGTCGGATTAGTCGTGTCAGCAATTATAGCTTTGCCGATGTTTTCTTCAACCGCATAATCAACATCAAGTGTCACACCATCAATTTTTATGATAAAGGTTACTTCTTCTGAAATTGCATCTTCACCGTTAAACCATGTAAGCGTTGCCTCTGTCTTAGGATTAAGCACGCCAGCATTAATGTAGAAGGCAACACCCATATCGCCATCTTCATTAATTCCGCCAACGTTTTCCTCATATAATATACCGCCAAAAGTACCCTCCGCGTGTGTAGCACCCTGCGGACCTTCCACTGCAAAACCTACCCAGTAACCGTTTGTGGGAGTACCTGCATTGTTTTTGTGCAATTTTACATCCGTTGCTGTAATTGCAACTTCAATTTTACCATCCTCACGCAGTGATGAAACTACATCATAATCACCACCACCTACTACATTTTCTGGAGCTTCTGCACCGTCAGTATGATCGTAAAGAATTGCTTCCGTTACATCATCTACACCTATTGTGTAGGGCGCTCCCTCTGCACTTACTGAAAAAGCACTTGCAAAGCTCATTGAAAAAATGGCTGCTACTGTCAAAATGCTTATCAGCTTTTTCATTCTTTTTCTGTCCATTTCTTTCGTCCTTTCGATTTTTTTGAAGAATTTTCTTCATAATACACATTATAGACAGTTTCCGTCTAAAAGTCAATAGAAATTTTCCTTCTATGTTAAATTAAATAAAAGGAGTGGTGTTTATGAAACTAACATTTGGTGAAAAAATCAAAAATCTCCGTGAAGATAGTGACTTAAACCAAAGCGAGCTTGGCAAAAGAACTAATATGACACAGAGGAAAATTTCGTATATTGAGAATAACAAGTATGAGCCTAGCCTGAACGACATCCGGGAGCTATGCTTATTTTTCGGTGTTTCGGCAGATTATTTATTGGACTTACCCCCCTATCGTAAATAATGTATTTTTCCTAGTATTCAACGAGGAAATCCTCAATAATGTCGCCTATATGTATAATGTCAGGTTGTAATTTATTGCATTTGGTGATTAACCTTTCAAGAGGCTCTTTCTTTAAACAAATATCTTTTATCGAGCGTATAAGTTTTTGCGTTTGGGTATTGTATATATCCATACCGTATGATATATAATTACCTGCATCCTCACAGAAAAGTTTATCTCTGCGTAGTTTGTAACAAGTCATTATACGTCACCTCCCTCAAGAGATAACGCAAATCAAGGTCAAAGCTTTTTACAAGCAAACAGATAACTTTGAAGTTCGGGACATTTCTCCCAGTTTCAATACTTTGGTACCATCTGACAGACACGTCAATAATTTCTGCCATTTTTTCCTGGGTAAGGTTATGTTCTTCTCTTACTGCATATAAATATGATGCAATTACAAGGTTGATATCCATATAAAATTCCTCCTATTTTTCTATGCAGGAAAAATTTTATAACAATGTAACAAGATATACCACGAAGCATCCTTCGTGTTGTCAAAAAATGACGAAATTTGTTTAAATACGAAGGTCTTGGGATTTTAGCAACACCAAATGACGTACGAAGTCATATTTGTAATACAACAAACTTTTCCCGCACATTTGGTATGTCCCAATATTATTGGGATTGTTTCACTGTAATATTTTTTTAATGTGATATACTTCCCCTGAAAAAAACATAGTACTTGACAAAAGCTGAAAAAAAAGGTATTCTATGTATAAGAAGTTCCGTAATTAAATCTGTTACAATACTTTCGCGAGTGGTTGTTCTGATTTTAAGGGACTTCTCTTTTTTTGGGGAAAATAATTTTCACCCGAAGGGATATGTATCCCCTCATCGGTTTAAAAAACCTTTTTTAACCTCTGTGATTCTTAATCACTTCGTTAAGGTTTGCAGGCTCCTTCGCCTGATGGATTCCTCCAGCAGAAGGAATACCTGCTGCTGTGATTACAGCCAAAAGTGCAACACCTGATGTCATAGCAAGAAGTTTTTCCATAACCTTTTTCATTTGTTTACCCCCCTTTCATTAGTAAATGTTCCTATTATCGCAAGTACCGAAACGGCACTTAGGGATAAGGCAATTAAAAATGCATCAATTTTACTTATAAACAAGTAAAATAACAATGACAACACTGCAAATGCAAGGTATGACAGAGTTCCCCTGACTCTCCCCTTTTTTTTGAGTTCTTCTGTCATAACCTTATTGGGATGCCTCACGGGTATTAACGGCAGTAAAACCATGAAAGAAGCTGCCTGAACGGATAACAAAATATAGCGGGAACAATCAGACAGTATGTGTGCACCGAACAGCACAATTAAAAAAACAACTATCATGGTAAATCTGCATATACTTTCCTTCCGTGCATGATATCCTCCGCAATAAATTCTGGTCAGGCAAAATACTATCAGATATTCTGCACCAAAACGAACATGGGATAACAGTGCAGACAAAAGAAGCACCAAGGAAAAAGTCACTATATCATTTAACACTAAGGAAACGCCCCATTGATATACTTCCTTTTCATCGCTGTTAATAATATTTTTTTGAACATAAAAATCAGCTATACTTGCCGACAGATTTTTTATCAAGGGAACACCCCCAAGTAATTTTCTGTCTTCAGTATAGCTGATTAAATTTTGTAATTAAATACACTTGTCAAATTCAGTCACTTTTTTGTCAAATTCTGCAATTATTTTTTGGTTTTTGCATCCTTCGGCAAAAGTATATGGCTGCAAAACCTACCTGTATCGCCTAAAAAATGCTGATACATTCCGTCATACTCCTCCACAACTCTGCGAACATTCTTTGTTCCAAAGCCGTGCGCTGTTTTATTCTTCTTCGTTGTTTCAAGAGTTATGTCTGAATACTCCTTGTTGAAGCTGTTTTCCACATGTATAGAGATATACTGCCTTTTTAATGTCACAATGAGGGATAATGCACGCTCGGTTGTTTTTTCTGCTGCCTCAATCGCATTATCAAGAAGATTTCCAAAAATTACTGTTATACATTCATTCTGCAGGCAGGATACTGCCTCGTTATCTATGTTGACAGTTGTTGTGATTTTTTTCTGTTTGCAAATTGTCAGCTTCGTATTGATAATTGCGTTAAAGATATCATTGTCAGTGAAAATAACTTTTTGTACCGATTCTGCGCTATGCGCAATGATACCTGATATATACTTTTCAATCTCCTTGCAGTCATTTCTTTCTGCCATATCCTTAACTGCAAAAAGATGCTTGTCCAAATCGTGCTTCAGAGAATAAACACTTTCAAACAATGCTTTCATATTTGATTCTGTGCTTTTAATATTTTCATGCTGCATTTTCAGCAATTCATATTCCAGCTTTGTATTGGAATCCTGCCTTATTTTAAACATAAAATAATATGTAATAACATTTATAAACACCATAGTTACTGCAATATAAAACATATATGATAAAATTTCTTTGGATATAATTGCGGCATTAGTCATAAATGTGACGGCAACCCATGTCATAAGCGGCATTGAAATAAATAGTACCCATTCTTTTTTTGTAAGGATATATTCATCATTTATCTTTATAATAAAGCTAAAAATAGTATACTCAACGCTCCTGATAAGTAAAATCATTGTAATTCGCCATATATTAAAATCTAAAATTAAGCTTTCAATATTATTGCCTGATAAATAAGAAAACAAAAAGAGTATAACACTTGAAGCTGAAAATATTATTGCTTCTGCAAATATTGCAACAAAAATATGAGCTAAAAAACGTCCTTTTAAAAAGCATTGTGAATATAGTACGTGTGTTACAATAAGAATGCCTGTAAAAAGTCCATCATAAACAGTTATTGAGTTTATAAATGAAATCTCGATAAAAGTTGCGAACCATACAAACAAGAAAGCAACTATTTTTGCAGCCCCACAATATTTACATCCAAAAAACTTAGTAATAAACCAAGCTAAAATAAACATTTGCAATAAATTTGAAAGTAACTCTACATATGTACCCATCAATCCATACTCCTTATATAGCTTTGATAATATTCTTTAGTTTTTTCCATCCTGCTTCTGCTGATTGGAATTTTCTCCCCACTAAACAAAATACAGTTTCCTGAATTAATTGTATAGATTTTTCGGTAATTTACAAGGCATCTTTCGTGGCATCGTATAAAGCCGTAATCACTCAATTTCTTTTCCATAAAATCAAGTGTGTTTCTGTAGCTTTCTGAAACCATACCGTTTTCATGATAAATTCTGATATAGTGTGATTCTGATTTTATATACATAGTATTCTTTACATCTATTACAGCCAACTTGTTCTTTTCAACACCAAAAGAAACGTACTCCTCCTCTATTTTTTGGTTTTCAATTTTTGCGATTATCTTATTAATAGCCTCGGACAAATAATTCATTTGCGATTTTGGAACAAACCATACCGGGTTATATTCGTACGAAGAATATACCATTGTTTCTTTA
Source organism: Clostridia bacterium (assembly GCA_045656645.1). GTDB lineage: Bacteria > Bacillota > Clostridia > UMGS1883 > UMGS1883 > UMGS1883. Next base: position 29,492 of record JAZORN010000040.1, read on the forward strand.
TTTGATATAAATACTATATTTATATCTGAGTTTATTGCCATCAGTTTTCTTGCAGTTTCATATCCGTCCATTAAAGGCATCTCAATATCAAGAAATATTGCATCAAACTTTTCCTCGTTATACCCTGCAATCAGCTTTTCTCCATTTTCGAAAGTCTGTACGCTACACCGGATATTTCGTTCTTCAAACAGCCTTTCAATACTTATAGCTGTACTTTCTCTGAAAACCTTGTCATCATCACATATTGCTATTTTCACAAACCTTTCCTCCATCCTTTGTAATAATAAAAAGCTTAGAATAATATATTTTCTTTGTAAATATAGAAAAAAATTGCCGGCAATAAGCTTTCATTGCCGACAATTTCTCAATCCCTGAATTCAAATAATTTTTTAAGCGGGATTCTCAACGCTTCCGCAATATCCATAAGCGTGTCAAGACTACACGACGATGCAGCAGTTTCAATCCGTTGAATATGATTTCTGCTCAAATTGCATTTTTCTGCCAACTGCATCTGTGTCAAGCCCTGTTCTTTCCTGTAATGCAGAATATTAAGACCTATAGATAGCCAAGTATCAAAATGAATATTTTTCATACGAGTTCACCTCGTATTTATTATATTAGTATTTTGGCTTTTTATCGACAACTCAAAATGTTGCTTTTGCACCCTATTAGATTGTATTTACCTATTGTTTATGCTATAATACACATTTTTTATGTGTATTATAGCATAAATCTCTTTTAAAATAAAGTGTTTTTGCATATTTCGGAAAAATATACAATTACAAAAATATGCCTATTGTGTTGACAATAGGCATATTTTTTGATAAAATAAATATACTAATAATGAAAGGATGTGTCTTATATGGCTAATACAAGTATGAATATCAGAATGGATGCAGAGGTAAAAAGGCAGGCAGAGGCCCTCTTTAGTGAGATTGGTATGAATATGACTACTGCTATTAATATCTTCCTAAAGCAGTCTATCCGTGAAAACGGACTTCCTTTTGAGCTTAAAATAAACCGCCCTAACAGCGATACACTTGAAGCAATCAGTGAAGGTGAAAAAATCATAAAGGAAGGCACAGCACGTTTTAACAGCGTTGATGAAATGTTTGCCGATTTAGGTATATAATATGCTAAAGCCTGAATATACTACTAAATTTAAAAAAGACCTTAAAACAATTGCAAAAAGAAATCTTGATACAGAGCTTTTGAAAGAAATTATCAGAAAGCTCTGTTTAGAAGAACCATTGCCGTTAAAAAATAAAGACCATAGTTTATCAGGCGATTGGTCCGGTTGTAGAGAATGTCATATTTCACCTGACTGGCTATTAATTTACCAAATTGGAAATGGAATAATAGTGTTTGAAAGAACGGGAACGCACAGTGATTTATTTAAATAATTGCATAAAAAAGAAGCGTGCCGCTTCACCCATTTCACATCCCGACTAAATTCAAATACGACAAATGTCGCTCGCAATAAAATTACGCAAATTCCTATCCAACAAAAACATCGCAGGAAAATTCCTGCGATGTTTTATATTAATAGTTTTTAATTAATTACTTGCTTGCACGCTCTACAAGTTCTGCGTACTTAGCCTTTGCATTAGCAGCAGCCTTAGCGAAGAGCTCTTTTGCTCTTTCAGGATTGCTACGAGCAAGCGAATTGTAACGAACCTCATTCATAAGGAAGTCCTCATAGCTTTCGCTGGGTTCCTTAGAGTCAAGAACGAAGGGATTAAGACCTTCCGCTGTTCTTCTGGGGTCGAAACGGAACAGATGCCAGTAACCTGCCTGAACGGCACGCTTCTCTTCTGTCTGAGCAATGCTCATACCGCCCTTGATACCGTGGTTGATACACGGAGCGTATGCAATAACGATAGAAGGTCCGTTGTAAGAACCAGCCTCAACAAATGCCTTGATACACTGGTTGTTGTCAGCACCCTGAGCAACCTGTGCAACGTATACATAACCATAGCTCATAGCGATAGCTGCAAGGTCTTTCTTCTTAACTTCCTTACCTGCTGCTGCGAACTTCGCAATAGCACCTGTAGGTGTAGCCTTTGAAGACTGACCGCCTGTGTTTGAGTAAACCTCTGTATCAAATACAAGGATGTTTACATCGTCACCGCTTGCAAGAACGTGGTCAAGACCGCCGTAGCCGATATCGTATGCCCAGCCGTCACCACCGAGGATCCATACAGACTTCTTGGAAAGGTATTCCTTATCCTTAAGAATTTCTGCTGCCTCAGGTGTGTTCATCTTAGCGAGAACTTCTACAAGCTCTTCTGCAGCAACCTTGTTTGCATTTACATCTTCCTTAGTTGTAAGGAACTTGTCAATGATTGCCTTTGCAGCATCATCAGCAGTTTCCTTAACACCCTCAACCTTCTTAACGAGGTCTTCACGGAGAGTATTCTGTGCAAGGTACATACCGTAACCGTATTCAGCGTTATCCTCGAAGAGAGAGTTAGCCCATGCAGGACCTTCGCCCTTTTCGTTAACTGTGTAAGGAGTTGACGGGCAGCTACCACCCCAGATTGAAGAACAACCTGTAGCGTTTGCAATGTACATCTTATCGCCGTAAAGCTGAGTTACGAGCTTAGCATAAGGTGTCTCACCGCAGCCTGCGCATGCGCCTGAGAACTCAAGGAGAGGCTGCTTGAACTGGCTGCCCTTAACTGTTGTTTCCTTAAACTTCTCAAATACTTCTTTCTTTGCAGGAACCTTGATTGCATAATCAAATATTGCCTGCTGAGCTTCCTGAGTTTCGAGAGGCTGCATAACGAGAGCCTTCTCACCCTTCTTACCGGGACATACATTTGCACAAGAACCGCAACCTGTACAGTCAAGTACAGATACAGCCATTGCAAAGTAAAGACCGTTAAGACCTGTCATATTGATATACTTGATACCCTCGGGAGCATTCTTTGCTTCCTCCTCTGTAAGAACTACAGGACGGATACAAGCATGAGGACATACATAAGAACAGAAGTTACACTGGATACAGTTTTCACTCTTCCACTCGGGAACGTCGATAGCAATTCCTCTCTTCTCAAATGCAGAAGAACCAAGCGGAACTTCACCGTCAGCATAAGGAACAAATGCAGAAACGGGAAGCTTCATACCTGCAAAAGAGTTGATGGGGTTAAGAATGTTATTAACGTAGTCAATAAGCTTTCCTTCACCGTCAAACTTAACAGAAAGATCCTCGTCCTTAGCATCCTTCCATGAAGCAGGAACGTCAACCTTAACTACCTTCTGTGCACCCATATCGATAGCATCGTGGTTCATCTTAACGATTGCTTCACCCTTCTTTGAGTAAGAAGCTGTAGCAGCGTCCTTCATATACTGGATTGCATCATCAGCAGGGATAATGTTTGCAAGCTTGAAGAATGCACTCTGAAGAACTGTGTTAATTCTGTTACCAAGACCGATTTCCTTACCGATAGCAACACCGTCGATTACATAGAACTGAATGTTGTTTTCAGCAATGTAACGCTTAACCTGTCCGGGGATATGTGCCTCGAACTCCTCTGCCTTTGTCCAGGGGCAGTTAAGAAGGAATACACCGCCGGGCTTAACGTCAGAAACCATATCGTACTTTCTGATATAAGAAGCCTTATGACAAGCAACAAAGTCAGCCTTGTTGATAAGGTATGTGCTTGTAATCTTAGCATTACCGAAACGAAGGTGAGATACTGTAAGACCGCCTGACTTCTTTGAGTCATAGTCAAAGTATGCCTGTACGTTCATATCAGTGTGGTCACCGATAATCTTAACTGAGTTCTTGTTAGCACCAACAGTACCGTCAGCACCAAGACCCCAGAACTTACAGCTTGTAATACCCTCGGGAGTTGTGTCGGGATTTTCTGTGATTTCAAGAGATGTAAATGTTACATCATCATTGATACCGATAGTAAATCTCTTCTTATCGTTGTTGTTAAATACAGCGATAATCTGAGCAGGAGTTGTATCCTTTGAACCAAGACCGTAACGTCCGCCAAAGATTTCTACATCCTTGAACTGACTGTCACGAAGAGCTGCAACAACATCAAGGTAAAGAGGCTCACCGATGCTGCCGCATTCCTTTGTTCTGTCAAGAACGCTAATCTTCTTAACAGTAGCAGGAATAGCTTCGATAAGGTGCTTAGCACTGAAAGGTCTGTAAAGTCTAACCTTGATAAGACCAACCTTAGCACCCTTCTTTGTAAGGTAATCAACTGTTTCTTCCATAGTGTCGCAGGCACTGCCCATAGCAACGATTACGTGCTCGGCATCAGCTGCACCATAGTAGTTGAACAATTTATAATCTGTACCGATTTCTGCATTAACCTTGTCCATATAGCTCTGGCAGATTTCGGGAACTGCCTCATAGAACTTGTTGTTTGCTTCCTTTGCCTGGAAGAAAACGTCGGGGTTCTGTGCAGTACCGCGCTGAGCGGGATGCTCAGGATTAAGAGAACGACGGCGGAAGCTTTCAACATCATTCATATCGATAAGCTTCTTAAGCTGCTCGTCATCCCAGCACTCTACCTTCTGATATTCGTGAGATGATCTGAAACCATCAAAGAAATGAAGGAACGGAACTCTTGATTTAAGAGTTGCAAGATGTGCAACAGCACCAAGGTCCATAGCCTCCTGCGCATTTACAGAGCAGAGCATTGCATAGCCTGTCTGACGGCACGCATATACGTCCTGATGATCACCGAAAATTGAAAGTGCATGTGAAGCAAGAGCACGTGCAGATACGTTAATAACTGACGGGAGAAGCTCACCTGCAATCTTGTACATATTGGGAATCATAAGAAGAAGACCCTGAGAAGCAGTATAAGTAGTGGTAAGTGCACCTGCTGTAAGAGAACCGTGAACTGCACCTGCAGCACCGCCCTCAGACTGCATTTCAGCAATCTTTACCGTTCTTCCGAATATGTTCTTCTTTCCTTTTGCAGCCCATTCGTCTGTAACCTCAGCCATGTTAGAGGAAGGCGTAATGGGGTAGATAGCAGCAACGTCTGTAAACGCATATGAGACATATGCGGCAGCGGTGTTACCATCCATGGTTTTTTTCTGTCTTGCCATAATGTTTACCTCCTTGTATGTTAAAAAATTACACTTGATAAAAAAGGCATCAGTATCATGCATAGCATAACACTGCACGATACTTACCACATTACAGTATAACTCTTTTTATTTGTTTAGTCAAGTTTTTAAACCTAAAAACTGAATATTTTGAAATAATGTTACATATATTAGATAGTTTCTCCCGATATTTCCTTTATAAGCTCGCCTATTTCCTTTTCTGCCTGCTTCATTTCGGCTATAAAGGATGCGGCACTTATACGGTGTGCACCGCTGCCTAATATTATCATTTGTTCGAGTGCATCACTCGTTGCAACCTGCACGTGATACTTTTTCCCAAGCTCGTGCGCCGCCTTTTCAATATACGCATCGGCGGTCTGTGCCTCCTTTGTGTATACAACGGTAATATTATGAACCTTTTCAACCTCGCCACGGTTTCCCTTAACCTTGTACGCATCAAAAACGAGGATTACCTCCTGCGGTCTTATCGCTTTGTAGGAGCATAGCTTGTCAATAAGCATATTACGTGCATCCTCAAGGCTGTCCTTTGCAATTTCCTTAAGCTCATCCCACGCAAAAATTATATTATAACCGTCAACCAGTATATACCCGGGGCCTTGCTTCTGCGGGGCAGAGCGCACCTTTTTCTCCCGCACAACATCCTTGGGAGTTTTCATTGCATTGTGGTTTTTATGCACTATTTTTCCGTAGGTACGTTCAAATATCTCGATAAGCTCATCCTCATCATATACTATCGCCTTTTGTCTTACGATGGGGGCTGTTATTTCCTCTTCCTTTTTTGGTGCAAGAACACTGGGAATGTGCATATAATCCTGCACTTCATTCCACGGCACAACAAAGCCTGCCCCCTGCTTACAAAAAACAGAATCCGCACTGTTTTCAAGGTCGGCATCAGCATTATATGAAATTTTTTCAATTACCTCGTCAGTATTGTGGCACACATCATATCCGCAAAGTGCCACAGACATTTTCCCAACACCCCGTGTATATCCTGTCAGTATTTTCTGATACCCCTCAACCGTCGCAACGGGGGCTGTGCCCGTTATGCGAGCACTGTCCTCAAATATCTGCGGTGCATCAATGCGTGCATACATTTTTTCAAGGTCTGTCATCGCCCTGCCCACATTTTCAGCAGGAAGCTCGATTGCAAATGAATAATAAGGCTCTAAAAGGACACTCTGTGCGCACCTCAGGCCGTGACGCACTGCGCGGTATGTCGCCTGACGGAAATCTCCGCCGTCAGTATGCTTCAAATGTGCCTTGCCTGCCTTCAGCGTTATTTTCATATCCGTAATAGGCGAGCCTGTCAGTACACCTATATGGTTCTTTTCCTTTATATGCGTTAAAATTAGTCTTTGCCAGTTTCGTGAAAGCTCGTCCTCGCTGCAGTCAGTCTCCACCACAATACCGCTTCCCCGTTTAAGAGGCTCTAAAACAAGATGCACCTCTGCATAATGTCTTAGCGGCTCATAATGACCGACACCCTCTGAAAGCTCTGCAATAGTTTCTTTATATACAATACTGCCCTGCTCAAATTCAACATTAAGGGAAAACCGTTCCCTTAAAACACGCTGCATTATTTCAAGTTGCACCTCGCCCATAAGGCGTATATGGATTTCCCCGAGCACACTGTTATAAATAACGTGCAGACGGTTTTCCTCCTCCTCAAGCTTTTTGAGCTTTGCAAGGGCAACACGTGCGTCAGTTCCGTCCGTAACAGTAACCTTATACGTAAAAACGCTTTCAAGTACGGGTGTTGGGGCATTTTCCTCTACTCCAAGCCCCATTCCCGCATACGTTTTTGTAAGGCCGCATACGGCGCATACGTCACCTGAACGTACCTCAGGCACGCTTTTATACTTTGCACCTGAATATATGCGTATTTCACTGACCTTTTCTTCAGTATCTCCATACTCTATTTTATCACGGACACAAAGAGAGCCTCCCGTTATTTTCATATGTGTCAGGCGTGCTCCCTTTTCATCTTCTGATATTTTAAATGCCTTTGCCCCGAAAGCATCTTCGTTTTCATATGTCACCATAAAGGAGCTAAGTGCATCAAGAAGACTCTGGACACCGTCAAGCTTTAATGCACTGCCGAAAAAGCAGGGGAAAACCTTCCTTTCATAAATTGCACTGCTTATATCTTCTTTTTCTATGTTTTCTGTTTCAAGAAACTGCTTCATCAGCTTTTCATCGCACAGGGCAACTTCTTCCGCCATATTATCGCTCTCAAAATCAACGCATCCTGATGAAAGCTTTTCTTGAATCTGTGACATAAGCTCTTCCTTAGTAAAGTTTGATATGTCCATCTTATTGACAAAAACAAACACGGGTATACCGTGTCTTTTAAGTAGCTTCCAGAGTGTCTGTGTATGGCTCTGCACACCATCAAGACCGCTTATAACCAAAATTGCATAGTCCATCACCCATAGTGCACGCTCCGTTTCGGCAGAAAAATCCACGTGCCCCGGTGTATCAAGAAGTGTCACCTTCATTCCGTCAAGCTCCATTACCGCCTGCTTGGAAAAAATGGTGATACCTCTTTCCTTTTCCATTAAATCTGTATCAAGAAAAGCATCCTTGTGGTCAACCCTGCCGAGCGTGCGGATTTCACCGCATTTATAAAGCATCGCCTCGGAAAGAGTGGTCTTTCCCGAGTCAACATGTGCAAGTATTCCTATCGCTGCTTTTTTCATCATTAATTGTCCTCACCCACTTTTTTTCTCTGTTTTTCAGAACTGCAAAAAACAGTATCGTCAGAATAGCAGTTGTAATCGTCCACGAAACGGGGAAAGAATAATAAAGAATTTTAAGGTCATTAATTTCTTTATAGGGAGCTCCTATTATAACTGCCGTTAATCTTACACAGCACACACCGACAATACACGTTATCATCGATCGCATTGCAACGCCCATTCCCCTTATTGCACCCGTGGCAACCTCCATTATTCCGCACAGGAAATAGAGTGCACATACAATCTGCATTCGCATAACTCCAATAGCCTTAACCTCAGGAATATCCGTATAAAAGCCTACAAAAAATCCTGCGCACCTTGAAACAACCGTGGAGAGCGTACCGCCCACCACCAACGAAATCGCTATTGAAACCAGAAAGCCCTTTCGTATACGTTTAAAATTATGCGCACCGTAATTCTGACCTACAAAGGTCAGTGTTGAATGGAAAAATGCGTTCATTGCTATATACACCATACCCTCAACACTTACTGCGGCAGAGTTTCCCGCCATAGCGTCCGAACCGACAGCATTTATTGAGGATTGTATAATAACATTCGAAATTGAGAAAAGCGCACTTTGTATACCTGCAGGAACGCCGAGCGCAACAATCTCCTTAAGCTCCGCTGCGTAAAGCTTCACTTTATTAAACTCCAGACGGTAACAATCATCCGCCTTTACAAGACATCTTAAAACAAGAAGTGCCGACACAATCTGTGCAATAACCGTTGCCATTGCAACGCCTGCTACACCCATTTTAAATATTATTACAAACACAAGATTAAGAGATACGTTTATAAGTCCCGATGCCATAAGGAAATATGTAGGTCTTTTCGCATCACCTACTGCGCGCATCGTTGCACTGCCGAAATTATAAAGAAGCATTGCGGGAATACCTGCAAAATATATCCGCATATAGAGTGTTGCAAGGCCGATTACATCATCAGGGGAATCCATCCAGACAAGAATTTTCCTTGACAAAAGAATTCCTAATATCATTAGTGCCGTACCGCCGCATATGCATACGGCAATTGCAGTGTGCACAGCCTTTGAAACACCGCTTTTATTTCCTGCACCAAACTTTCTTGCAACAATAACATTTGTTGCCGAGGAAAGTCCTACAAAAATACTGATAAGAAGATTTATCGCAGATGATGTTGAGCCAACTGCCGCAAGGTCATTCTTACCTGCAAATTTGCCGACAACAACCATATCCGCCGCATTATAAAGCGTTTGCAGAACACCTGCCATCATAATAGGTATTGCAAATTTGATAATGTGCTTAAAAATACTGCCCTTCGTCATATCAACAGTGTGTTTTTTCATAAGAAAACGCCTCTTTTCGCCTTTCATTATACTATTTAAAAATTTAAAGTCAAGCAGATTTAAAATATATTTTGATTGTTTTTTGAATTAAATAAAATATAGTGTTTTTTATTGACGAAAACTTTTTTAGAGCCACGCATCTTTTGACAAAAATTACCATATATTAAATGTTAAACTATAAGCAGATGTTTTCTGAAAGGATGATTTACAAATGAGTAAACTCAGGCTTAAACCGCTTAAAAAGCGGGAAAAAGAAAAGTGCAGCTTTGATAAGGAGAATTTCTCCCTGCCGCTTGCAAAATTTATTACTCCGCAGCTTGCGCTTAAATTCATATGCGCATTTCTGCTTTCCAGAACAGCCTTTATCGGTGGGGCAAGACCTCTTGGCTTTTCCCTTTTTGCAGCAAGCTTTGCATCGGGCGGTGCGTACGTCTGCGCACTCGGCGCAATCCTCGGACTTATATTTTCGGGGACAAGCCTGCTAAACCTCGGGAAGTACATAATTGCAATAATAATGTTCTCTCTTATAGAAGAACGCTTTCTTCCCGAAAAACTTAAAAATATTAAAATAAACTCGATTATAAGTGCGCTCTGCGTACTTCTTTCGGGTTTTTTCCTGCTTTTTGCCGATATGACAGTCGGCGGCTATCCCCTTCTTTATGACAGTGCCGTACTCGTTGTAGAATGTGCAACCATATGGGCGTGTGTAACGGCATTTCGGATTGCGATGCCGCTTGTCTTCAGTCTGCGTCTTCGCAGAAGTCTGAGTGCAGAGGAAACCGTATGCCTTGCTCTTTTTGCAGGTGGTGTTCTGTGCGGTTTCGGCACATGGGGCATCGGCGGAGTTTTCAGCATTGCAGGAACATTGTGCGTGTTATGTGTATTGTCTTTTGCAATTGCCTTTGGTCCTCTTCACGGCTCCTGCGCAGGTATAATCATGGGACTTGTGTGCTGCCTTGCCCGAGGAAGAATTGATGCGTGCGCCGCCTCATTTGCCCTTTCCGGTCTTTGTGCAGGTTATTTTTCAAAGCGTGGAAAATGGGCATCGTGTCTGTCTTTTGTTATGGCAAATGCCGTTGTTACCATTCTTTCAAACGGTTCTACAGAGGTTCTTATAAACATTTTTGACACTGCTGTTGCCGCAGCCATTCTTTATGCTATGCCGCAAAAGGTTTTTGATACAATAAGTCATTTTTCATCTGCATCGCATCCTGCTTTCTCCCTTGCTGCAAGTAAGCTTTCGGCGGCACATTCCACAATAAACGATTGCGAAAAAAGCTTTAAACGGATTTTTGAGCTTCGCAATAATAACGAGCTTAACACCCTCGCACTTTACAGACGTACGGCACGCAATGTCTGTTCAAGCTGCGGACTTAGGAAATACTGCTGGGGACGTGATATAAAGGCTACCAAGGATGCAATGGATATTCTCAGCACAAGCCTTAAAAACGGTGAGAGCGCAACCCCCGAAAACGCACCTCCCCACTGCCTGAGAAAGGAGCAGTTTGTCGCAGAGTTCCATCGTATGTTTGAGGTATATAAAAATGACTGTATGTGGACAGAAAAAATAAGCGAATTCAGGGGGGCAGTATATGACAGCTTTAACGGTATTGCAGAAATTCTTGGCAAAAGTGCCGATGCACTTCTTAATACCCCTGAATGTGACAGTGTTGCCGCAGATGATATCCGCTACAAGCTCCGAAAAGAGGGAATTTTAGCGCACAGTGTGTATGTAAGCGGCAAAAATGAAGAAACACAGATACGTATTAAGCTTGAGGAATGCGGAGGCTTCGGCAGATGTGAAAGTGCTGTTTGCAAGGTGCTTGAAAATTCACTCGGTATGCCGTTTGTCCGCACGGGAATTCGTTCCTGCCCCGATTGCACATGTACATATGTTGTAAAACCGTCTTTCTCCATTACTACCGCCGTTGCAAGTGCCATTAAGGCAAACAAAAAAGTAAGCGGAGATTATGCGCTTTACTCCCTTGTAGACAGACACACCTATGCTCTTATTCTATGCGACGGAATGGGTAGCGGTGAAATTGCACGTGAGGAAAGCAGGTGTTGTGCACGCCTTCTGCTGCGTCTTCTTGGGTCGGGCATTGATGCACAGAGTGCTATCAATATAATAAATTCTATGCTGCTTTGCGCCTTTTCGGGAACACTTGCCGCAATTGATTTATGCTTAATCAGCCTTGATGACGGTACATCCCGTCTTTATAAATGCGGTGGCGCAGGAAGCTATGCAAAAACAAGCAAGGAAACAACGCATATTACGCCCGATTCCCTTCCTGCAGGCTCCTTTGTACCGGGTGATACCTCCGTTTATTCAATTCCGTCAGAGCGGGGCAGTATGGTGGTTCTCGTTTCTGATGGAATAAGCAGCTCTGAAACAAGTCGCCTGCCATGGATAAAAAATATGATAGAAGCATTTGACGGAAACGAGCCTGAGGCACTTGCACAAATGATTTTAAAGCACGCAAAGGAAATTTCACACCAGGACCCCACTGATGATTTAACCGTTCTTGCCGCACATATAGGATAATTTATTTGTATAAGAGGTTTTATTTATGTCAATAATCGTAAAAAAGGAGCTGATTTGTATGAAGAATAACACGCGGAAAATTGTGGTGTTAAATAACATAGACTCGCCACGTATCGAGCAGGCTATTTTTATATTAAAAGATGAAGCCTCCTGCTCCGATGAATCTGCCGCCGTCAAAGAGGCACAGCGAATTGTGGACACATATGTAAAAAACCTCTATTCCCCGATTTTAAAAAAGCAAAAGAAAAAGCCGCAGCTTCGGCTCATTTTCACTGCGGCACTTTACATCTGCTCTATGGTTGTGTTGGGAGCATATTTGCTATCCTTTATAAAATGACACATTCAACCCCCTACCCCCAATCTTTGGGGGTAATTCTATGCCATTTTGAGCGCCAAAATGGCGAAAAGCGTCGGGGGATTTCGATTTCCCCCGAGCCCCTTTAAAACGACCTCGCAGGGGCGATTTCAGTTTCGGGCGTGCAAGATAAATAATAATTGGTCTTTGTTTATAAATTTGCGTTTCTTTCATTGCGCCGTCCGCATTGAAAAACTCATTTTCAAGATGGACTAAAAATTGCCCGTCAGCAGCGGAAATTGATACGGGCAATTTTTACCCAAGAAAGCAAAGCAAATTTACAAACTCGAAAATAGTGGTAGTTAGATAGTTTTTGTAACAAACTAACCATAGCGATAAAGCTGCGTTTTTCCGTGTTTTTCGTCGACTACCGAGAAATTGCGAGCATCATTTTCCTAAGCATCGCTTAATTGTTTGCAACAAAATTTTCTATGCAAAAAAGAAATAAAACGCACCTTGCCTTTGCAAAGTACGTTTTATTATTTTCCTAAATAAATTAATTAGTATAGTTATCAAAATAGCCCTGAACGAGAACAACGGGAGTTCCTTTATCGCCTGAACCGCTTGTAAGGTCACAGAGCGAACCAATAAGGTCTGTAAGCTGACGGGGGGTTGTACCCTGAGAAGCCATATTGCCTACAAGGTTTCCTTCCTTCGCCTTAATGCTTGCAGAAATAGCTTCTTTAAGCGCATCACCCGACAAATCCTTATAATCGTTATCTGCAAGATACTTAAGCTTAAGCTCGTTGGGTGTTCCTACAAGACCGTCTGTAAATGCAGGTGAAACAACGGGGTCAGCAAGCTCCCAGATTTTACCCTGCGGGTCTTTGAATGCACCGTCACCGTACACCATAACCTCAACGTGCTTACCGGTAGCGTCAAGGATATTTTTCTGAATTTCAAGAACAAGGTCTTTGCATTCTTTCGGGAAAAGCTTGATTTTTTCTTCTGTAGATTTGTTCGAACCCAAAAGTCCGTATTTTTCATTATAACCGCTGCCGTTTACAGATGAAGTGAGGATATCGTCAAGACCGCAGACAACCTTTGCCCCTGCCGCCTTTAATATACGCTTTGTACGTGCACGTGTATGAATATCACAATTGATAACGCAGTCTGTATAGTCAAGAATGGTCTTTGCCTGATTTGCAAAAACAATCTCTACATCACAGCCGCACTCACGGATTAAATTACCGTAATATTCCACATAGTCAACGCCTGTAAATTCGTGCTTGTTTTCTCCGAAAAGCTCACGGTAGCGCTCAAGAGAAAGAACGTCACTGTAAGGGTTAACACCTGCCTCATCAATTTTATCTATGCTTATAAGCTCATTACCAACTTCATCAGAGGGGTAGCTGAGCATAAGAACGATTTTCTTAGCAGCCTTTGCAAATCCCTTTAAGCATATAGCAAATCTGTTACGCGAAAGAATGGGGAAAATAACACCGATTGTTTCTCCGCCAAGCTTTGCCTTAACATCTTTGGCAATATCATCAATGTCAGCATAATTACCCTGCGCCCTTGCAACAATAGACTCTGTAATAGAAATAACATCTCTGTCACGAAGCTCAAAGCCTTCATATTCCGCCGCTTCTAAAACGCTGTCTGATACAATCTTTGCAAGATTGTCACCTTCACGGATTATGGGACAACGGATACCTCTTGAAATTGTGCCGACTCTTCTTTCTTTTTCTGCCATTTGAATCACATCCATCATAAAAGATTTTCTTTTCGGTTGTTCAAATACAACTATATACTTTAACATTTTTTTATCTGTTTTTCAATAGTTTTTTTAATATCTTGTGAAAAATCTTGCAAAAAAATTCAAATGGCAGAACTATTTATTTCGTTCTGCCATTTAATTTTATGTAATTATAACGTCAATAAATACCGATACAATATTACAATTGCCTCTGCCCTTGTAAGGTTATCTTTTGGTCGGAGATTGCCTCCGTCACCCTCTATTACATTAAGTCCGCTGAGAATTGCACTGTATCCTACACTTCCCTTTGCAAGAAGGTGGCTGTCTCTATACTCAACCTTATAAATGTTCTCAAGCTTTGCAACCCTTTCAAGTCCTGCAAGGCGGATTATGTATATAAACGCCTGCTCCCTTGTTACAAAGGCGTCAGGCTTCTTCTCCCCTTCTTCAAGGATTTTGTCTGCAATAAGAATATTATAAAGCTCCTCTGCGGTATAGCTTCCGTAATACTTATTTATCATTCCGGAGCATACAAGGCGGAAAAATTCCTCCTGCGTAATTGCCCCATCAAGGATTCCACCCTCTAAGCCTATCTGAATTTCAGCAAGCTTTGTTGCCGCTTCCTGCGCCCAGTGACCGTCAATATCACTGTATTCATAGCTTTTTTGTGTATCCTCGTACACGTCCTTTATTTCGCCTGTCAACGCATCAAGCTTAATATAGTTTTTTTCAAGTGTGGCTGCCTTTATATATTTCCCGCCGCTTGAAATATACATTTTCGTAACCGGTGAATATTCGAGAATTTTTTCATATGCCGCATCGGGCGTAATTGCCGCATCAGGGCTTTTAAAATCTCCGTCACGAAAATCGATGCTAAAGCTTCTTACAATACCACTTTTTGCATCAAAGCTTATATTTACCGTATTATCAACATACGGGGTTCCGTTAACAATTCTTATATATGTATCGCTTACTGTATCCCCATAGCTGTCAGAGGATTTTTTAACACTGTTTTTAATTTCATCTGCCGCAACCTTATCTAAGAAGGTCTGCATTTTCTGTACTGCCTGCTCCTTTTCCCTCTCCGAAAGGGTTACGTCTGATGCACCGTCATAAGGGATATTATTTGAAATGCTGATAACCTTTCCGTTATGCGCATTTATAACAGCACTTAAATATCTGTAATTTTTCTCGTCCGAATTGTTATAATGAAGTCTGTACAAATATTCTCCTCTGTCATTTTCTGTAAGGTAACTGTTACTAAGTTTCAAAGAACTTGTAAAATTGATATACGGAAGTGATTTTAAAATCTTCTGCACATCATCAAGGCTTAAAAGTCCCTCTACAGTGCTTATCTGTTTAATCTCCTGCTCGGTAAGCGACTGCTTTAAGGCGGAGTTTGAGCCGCCCATTGCCATAGAATCCATTACTGCGCTTTCCTCACGGAAGACGGAATTATATGTATCTTCATCTATAACTTCACCCGTAGCCATAGATATGTAGCCGATATTATTATCCTTTATTCTGTATACAAGAACGGGATACGCATGTGCCTCTCCCTTTTTTGCATTATAATTATACTCGTCACAGTATACAAGCTCAAGTGGGAAAGCCTCGGTATACTTTTCTTCAAAATTTTCTATCTCAATGCCGTCATCAAACTGCGCATCGTAATTAAAGCTTACTGACATATCACGCACATATATTTTATCATCAGCTATACACAGTGTAATATTTGCATTATTATCCTTTACGGGAATGGAATTTCTCATTCTGTTAAATGTCAGTGTGTAACGAAGATTACCTCTTGCATTATACGATTTTTTATCATATACAAGAAGGTCTTTCTCATTTTCAAAAGCCTCAGGAACGGTCTTTTTCAAAAACGCCTGTGCATACGCTATAATTTCATTTTTAGAAATCTTTGAAAGCTTTTTTTCTGACATTTCAAAGGAATAATTGTAGTAGGAATTAATTCTTCCTTCATCATCGCAGCTCAGGCTGATTGATTTTTTATAATCCTTGTCTGTCCACTCAAAGCTGTAGCTTTTTTTATCGCCGTTTTGTGCAATGTGGCTTGAAAACTCGCTAAGCTCTTGCGGGATTTCTGCCTTCCCCTTCACAATAAGGAGAACACTCTGCATTCTTTCTGCACCTGCATCGGCAAATGATGTAAGAGGCATCAGAAGCATCAGAAAAATCATCATTAAAGAAATAACTTTTTTCATATATAATTCCTCCCTTGTAAACTTTCACCTATTATACGCTATGAAATAAAAAAAGGTTTAAATTTTTTGGCACGATTTGGGGACAGTCCCCAAATCGTGCCATTTTAATTTATTTATACTCTGTTATTCATTTTTTCAAGCATCATTGCTTTATACTCTGCAAAACGGTTTTCCTCTATCGCACTTCGTATCTCTGCCATAAGGTTATTATAGAAATACAGATTATGCAGAACGCAAAGCCGCATTCCAAGCATTTCCTTCGCCTTAATAAGGTGGCGGATATAGCTGCGTGTATAATTTTTGCAGGCGGGGCACTGACACCCCTCCTGAAGAGGTCTGTCGTCCTTTTCAAACTTTTTATTATTAAGGTTCAGCACACCTATATCTGTAAAGAGGTTTGCGTGACGTGCATTACGGCTCGTAATAACGCAGTCAAAAAAGTCCACTCCACGCTCTACTGCCTCTAAAATATTCTGCGGTGTTCCAACTCCCATAAGGTAGCGTGGTTTGTCCTTTGGCATATACGGCTCCACCGCATCTATTATGCGGTACATCTCCTCTGCACTTTCACCTACTGCAAGGCCGCCTATAGCATAGCCATCAAGGTCTAGCGTTGCAATCTGCTTCATATGCTCTATACGTAAATCCTCATACGTTCCGCCCTGATTTATACCAAAAAGCATCTGATTTTTATTTATCGTTTCAGGGAGGGCATTAAGCCGCTCCATCTCTTTTTTACAACGCTCAAGCCAGCGGTATGTGCGTGCGCAGGAGTTTTTGACATATTCATACGGAGAGGGGTTTTCTATACATTCGTCAAACGCCATTGCAATAGTTGATGCAAGGTTTGACTGTATCTGCATACTCTCCTCGGGCCCCATAAAAATGCGTTTTCCGTCGATATGCGACTGAAAGTTTACGCCCTCCTCCGTTATTTTTCTGAGTGATGCAAGTGAAAACACCTGAAATCCTCCGCTATCGGTAAGGATAGGTCTGTCCCAGTTCATAAATTTATGTAGTCCGCCCATATCACGGATTAATTCATCCCCGGGGCGAACGTGCAGATGGTACGTGTTTGAAAGTTCCACCTGACAACCTATTTCCTTTAAATCGAGTGACGATACTGCGCCCTTTATAGCCGCAGATGTACCCACGTTCATAAAAACGGGGGTCTGTATTTCTCCGTGCACGGTCTTAAATGTTCCTCTGCGTGCACGTCCTTCCTGATTTAATAGTGTAAACATAATTTCTCTTTTCCTTTTAGCAATTAATAATCTTTTGCATCATGGGCGATATACAAGCTACGCTTGCCCGATATATTTTCGCTACCGCTCAAATGCGATATATCCTCATCACATTCGTATGCGATATGATATAAATCCCTTACACCTCGTCCCGAAGGGACATATCGCGTGACTTGTCACATATCGCACTGCAAGGTATATCGCAAATCCCGTCAGGGATTTATATCGCTGATGAATTCAGCATAGCTGAATTCATCAAACATCCATAATTACCGGAAGTATCATCGGCTTTCTATGCGTTCCTTCATAAATATAGTTACCGAGTGCGCTCCTCAGATTATTCTTGATTGTGTTCCAGTCACGGTTTTTGGAAATAAGCGTATCCTGAATTGAAACTGTCGCAATTCTTCTGAGTTCTTCCATAAGACCTTCGTTGTCACGCATATATACAAAGCCACGTGTAATAACCTCGGGGGCTGTTACCATTTTATGCGTTTTTCCGTTTATTGCGGCAACTACCATAATAATTCCGTCCTCGGCAAGATGCTGTCTGTCACGAAGAACGATGCTTCCCACATCACCTACGCCGTAGCCGTCTACAAGCACCTCACCCGCCTGAACACTGCCCGTAATTTTTGCACTGTCAGCAGTTAATTCAAGCACACTGCCGTTTTCAAGCTTGAAAATATTTCTTTTATTTATACCCATTTCCTCGGCAAGCATTGCGTGTCTTCGCAGATGTCGGCTTTCACCGTGCACGGGAATAAAATATTTGGGTTTTACAAGTCCCATAATTATTTTAAGTTCCTCCCTGCAGGCATGACCTGACACGTGTACCTCGGTAAGTGCTGAATGAATTACCTCCGCACCTTTTCTGTAAAGCTCGTTTATAACATTGGAAACTGTTTTCTCATTTCCGGGGATGGGTGATGCAGAAATTATTACAAGGTCGCCCTTTCCAATCTCCACCTTTTTATGGTCTGAAAATGCCATTCTTGTAAGGGCACTCATCCTCTCGCCCTGACTTCCCGTCGTTATTATAACAAGCTGATGGTCCTGATATTTTTTAACATCCTCTATCGGGATAAGTGTTCCTTCGGGTATTTTAAGGTAGCCGAGAGTTGACGCAACCTCTATTATATTTACCATACTTCTGCCAGATACGGCAACCTTTCTGCGGTTACGCACTGCCGCATTTATAACCTGCTGTACACGGTCAACGTTTGAGGCAAAGGTTGCAACAAATATTCTTGAGCGTGTACCCTTGAATATAGTTTCAAATTTTTCGCCCACAGTACGCTCACTCATTGTATAACCCGCACGTTCAACATTCGTACTGTCACTCATAAGTGCGAGCACGCCTTTTTTCCCAAGTTCACCAAAGCGTGCAAGGTCAATCATACTGCCCTCAATAGGCGTACAGTCAATCTTGAAGTCACCCGTATGCACAACTGTTCCGACGGGCGTTTTTATTGCCATACCTACAGCATCGCTTATACTGTGATTCACCCTTATAAATTCAACGCTGAAATTTTTACTGATATTCACACTGTCGCCTGCGGTAACTCTTTTAAGCTTTGCAACACTTAAAATGCCGTGCTCCTTGAGCTTTTGTTCAATAAGTCCAAGTGCGAGCCTTGTACCGTAAACTGGTACATTAACACTGCGCAGAAGATATGCAATACTTCCTATATGGTCCTCATGTCCGTGCGTTATTACTACCGCCTTTACCCTGTCCTTATTATTTATAAGGTATGTCATATCGGGAATTACGCAGTCAACGCCGAGCATACTGTCATCAGGAAAAGCCATACCGCAATCAAGCACTAAAATATCACCGCCGATTTCAAAGGCAGTTATATTCTTGCCGATTTCATTAAATCCGCCTAAAGGTATAATCTTTAATTTTAATTTTTTTGCCATTACTTTCTCCTTTTCATTTCCGCAGTTTTAGGAGATATGCCCTGCACACCCCTATATGTACATTTTTGCTTTTTATCTCCACTGCTGTATTCAGTACTACTGAGGCTTGTTTATATTATAAATTATACACCTCTTCAATTAGTAATTATACCATAACAGCATAAAAAGTCAATAAAATAAATTGTCGAAAAGCCATCTTGCTTGCAAAATCGCAGCAGCAAAAAACCTTGCTAATAAAAACTTTCTGTGATAGAATGAGGAAGCATATTATATATGGCATCGGAGGGCAACTATGAGGATAGCAATTTGTGATGATGAAAAAACCTTTATTACCCGTGTTTATGAACGCATTACAGCACTTTCAAAATCTAAAAATATAGATAGCGATATACAAACCTTTAACACGGGCACAAAACTTATCGAGGCGTGCAAAAAAGAGAAATTTGACGCAGTTTTTTTAGATATAGCAATGCCTGAAAACGATGGTTTTGACATAGCAAAAGAACTTGTTAAAATTTGTCCTGATATTAATTTAGCATTTGTTTCAAGTCAGGAATCATTGGTGTTTTCTTCCTACGAATACAGTCCTTTATGGTTTGTACCAAAGTCCCAATTACAGCTCCTTGAAACGGCAATAAATAAAATCATCAGCAAAATTGAAGCTAAAAAGGCGGCAAATATATCACCATCTGTAAAAATGGAAAAGAATACGATTATTAAGCTTGATTTAAAGGAAATTGCCTATATAAAGTCAACAGCCCATTATTTAAATATTTATTATATTGACAAAAAAGATGCTTCACAAAGCTACAGAAACAGTCTGGACAAGATCGAAGAACAACTTAAGGACTGCTATTTTGTAAGATGCCATAATCGTTATTTGGTTAATTGCAGAAATATCAGCACAATACAAAGCAATTTTTGTATCTTACACAGCGAAGAAAGAATACCAATCAGCCGCAATAAAATGGCAGCTACAAAATCATGCTTTCAAAATTATTTAAGGAGTATGAAATAATGGGAATATACATAGAACTAATTTCAAATTTAATTCAAATGTTTATATTAACGTGGTTTATATCCAACTTTTTTGGTTACAAACATAATGGTGTAACCAAAAAAATAAGCTTCTTGTGTGTATGGTTAATATCATTTGTGGAAATATCATTTATCAACCAAATAATCGTTTACGATGGTTTATTATCGGGACTTCTTATTTTCACATATATTATTTACTCCCATTATTTTTTAAAGGGATCTTTTTTCTTTCACATCTTTATTTCTTCCCTCTCGGCAGCTATAATTTTTACTATTTCAAGTATAATATTGTTTGTTGGTTCTTCATTATCCGGTCATACTGTTGAGGATTTGATTGTATTGTCCGGCGTGTGGCGAACTACAATGATGGTTAGCGCAAGAATAATTGAATTTACCTTATTTAGTTTCGTCATAAAAGCAAACAACGAATATAAACTGACAAAAAAAGAGTGGATACTATTTATTGCTATGCCGATTTTAACTTGGATTGCGGTCACACTTATGACGAACGCAACCATAGTTTCTAAAGAAATACTTCCCTATATGTTCTACATATCATTGATAATGATTGCAATTAATATAATAATATACTTCTTTATGTTTAAAATTAAAGAAGACTCAAACACAATAATGAAATATGAGCTTTTGAAAATGCAATACAATAATATTATTAGTACAGAAGCAAATATGAAAGCTTTGTACGAAAGCACATATTCGCTAAAGCATGATTTGGATAAGCACCTTTTTGCGGTAAAAGAGTTAGCTGATAAGAACGCATGCGCAGAAATCAGCAGTTATGTAAAACATATCATTAAA
>JAZORN010000041.1:0-18402 GCA_045656645.1 Clostridia bacterium
GCCTCGCCCCATCGGTAAGACCTTTTGTGTATACCGATGCAGTATAGGTATTTGATGATTCGTTATAAATGCAAGAAATCTGTCCTACAGTAGGATTGCCTGCCGCAAAACTCACTGTTGCACTTAAAACCATCATAAGACTAAGAACAAGTGCTAAAACTGCGTTAAACTTTTTTAACATTTTTCTCAAATCCTTTCACGCCACTAAATTTTTATTCGCATAATTACCAGTGACAAAATAATTATGGCAGACTAATATAGTCTGAATTTAATTAAATTACCAAATTGTATTATCCCTTTACAGCTCCTATTGTTACACCAGAGACAAAGTATTTTTGAACAAACGGATAAAACAAAACAACCGGACCCATAGTGAATACTGTCATTGCAAGCTTATAGCTTTCTGTCGGAGATGTCTGACCAGGGTCAACACCTGCTTCCAGCATCTGTTGCTGTAAGTTCGATAAAGCAAAAATTCTCTGTAAGTAATATTGCAGGGGATATAATTTCGAATCGTCTATATACAACATCGCTGTATACCAGTTGTTCCAGTAGCCTAATGCAATCAATAATCCAACTGATGCTAAAATTGGCCCCGACAACGGAAGTACTGCACTAATATAAATTCTAAAGTCATTTGCCCCATCTATCTTTGCAGATTCAACCAGTGCCATAGGGATATTACTGGAAAAGAATGTCCGCATGATAATCATATTAAATACGCTAAATAATAAAATTAATACAAGATATGAATTTCTCAATCCCAGTGAAGTTTTTATTATGTATGTAGGAACAAGTCCTCCGCTAAACAATGTTATAAAGAAAAAATAAAATGAAAATGCATTTCTGTATTTAAAATCTTTTCTGAACAACACATACGACGTCATACTGGTTACAAAAAGCTGTAAAAAGGTTCCTACAACTGTTATGATTATCGTTACTTTATATGCATTAAGTAAGTTCTCTCCGTTTTTTAATATAAGCTTGTATGCAGTTAAACTGAATTTTTTGGGAATTAAACTTATTCCCTCAAAAAGCGCTACCTCATCTGTAAATGAACCTGATATTGTAAGTAATATCGGAAGTATACAGATAATAGCAAAAGCTGTTTCAAGTGTTAGCGCAAAAACATTAAAAATTTTCTCTTCAAATGTTTTTTTCACGATGCCTTCCTCCTTTTACATTATAACATGAGTGTTTAGAACAATGCGCTTTCTTTATCAATTTTCTTTACAATTGTATTTGTTGTAAGTACCAGTGCACAACCAATTACTTGCTGATAAAGACCTGCTGCAGATGTGACTGTAAAGTCCCTCAATTGTGTAAGCGAACGGAATACATATGTATCAATTACATCTGTTGCCGAATAAAGCTTTGCATTTGTTCCAACTATCTGATAGAACATATCCATATTACCCTTAATTATTCCACCTAAGCTAAGTAAAAGCAAGGTTATTGTTGTCGGCATCATCAAAGGAAGCGTTATGTACCATATTCTTTTGAGCAATCCCGCTCCATCTACATATGCTGCTTCATACAGTTCTCTGTTTATTCCGGTGATTGCAGCCAAATAGAATATCATTCCATATCCTGTTTCGTGCCATATCTTAACAAATGTTAAAATTGGTTTCCAAACGGTTGTGTCATTATAAACATCCAGCGGTGCTAATCCAATTTCCTTAAGCAACATATTTACTGCACCATACTCATAGTTAAACAAGTTATAAAAGAGGCCACCTATGATAACCCAGGATAAGAAATGAGGTAACATCATAACACTTTGCAATACTCTTTTATAATATTTTGTTCCCATCTCTGCTATAATAATTGCTGTGAAAATTTTAGTTATGGTTCCCACAACAAGGAAAATAGTATTATACGAAAGAGTATTTTTAGTAAGTTCCCACAATTTTCCGGATTCAAAGAAGAATCGGAAATTTTCCAATCCAACCCATGGACTTCTTAAAATACCTAAATCATATTTAAAATCCTTGAAAGCAACTATTGCGCCACCCATCGGTAAATAATGGAAAATGAACACATAGAGTGTTGCCGGCAGGAGCATTAAAAATAAGATTTTATTTTTTGAAAGCTCTTTACTAAAGGATTTCCATGCTGATTCTTTTCTTAGCGAGCATTCTTTAGTTGTATTCTTTCTGAACATTTAAACCACCCTCCACTAATAGACTTTCAAAGCAAATAATACTACCTGCAAAGCAACATTAAAAAAACACCTCTACGATATCAATAATTTTACTCTTAATGTAAATCAAAATTTAATGTTTATCCATTTTAACAGGTACATGCTTTATAATTAATAAAAAGATTAAAGATTATTATCCTTCACATATTTGTCCACTACTTTTTGCAGCTCTTTTATATATTTATCTATGCCTGCTTTTTTAAGTGCTTTCACTTCTTCATCAAGAGCCTTCTCGACATCATCAACAGCACCATAACATCTTGCGGCTGTGTAAGCATTATACACCTCTGTCATTGCAAGCTTTTCATTTCTGAGTTCTGTCAAATCCGTATTACAGTTTACAATCGGGTCAGCTATTCTTGTACTTTCTATTTTAGCAACAAGCTCTTCGTTTCCCGGGAAAGTAAGCTTTGTGGGATACTTATAAGCCTCCTCATAGCTGATACCAAGCTGCAAACGAACAAAAGAGTCATTATCAAGAGTTTCAAAATAGCCATCTTCTGTCATATCCCAATGCTTCCCTTTAATTCCATAGGTTGCTAGCTGATATAATTCTTCATTAGCAAAAAATTCATTGATTGCTTTTAATGAAGCTTCTTTATTTTTGGTTGTTTTTGAAATTGCTACACAAGCGTTCAAATAGTTATACATACGTTGCGATTTACTATAAACAGGATAAAAACGAACATTCCATGCTTCTTTACCTGCTGCCTGCAATTCCTCCCACATGCTCTGACAAGTTTGCGGATTTGAAACAAATGCAAGTGCACTTCTTCCGTTTTTAAAAGAATCTATAGAGCTTTTCTTGTTTGAAAGAACACTCTTAGAAAATACACCTTTATCATTCCATTTCTTTATGGTTTTTGTAAATTCAACCATTTCGGGAGCTTCTGCAGCAATGAAAAGTTTTCTTTGCGGGTCATCTACTCTATAGTAAACATGTTCAGAAAAGCTAAGAGTTCCTACACCTGCCCAGCCCCAATCACTTGCCCACATGCTCGTTATCAAATATGGTGAGTTTCCGGGCATATCATAGGGTATCATATTCTTTTCATTTTCTGCAACAGCAAAAAGATATTCTTCAACCTTCTCAATTGAGTCTAATGCATCAATCCCATACTTATCCATCAAATCGCCTCTTGCAGCATAGCATCTGTCAGGAGCATATTCTGTAAATGAAGGGATACCATATCTGACACCATCAAGCTTTGATGCAAACAAATAATTCTGACCATGTTCCCATACATAGGGAGCAAAATTCTGTAGATCTTCATCAGTAATTTCCGCAAAAGCATTTTTTTCCGCATTTCCCCAATAACCCAACCAGTCAGGCGCACAGATCAAATCATACGCCTCACCCGAAGAAAGAACAAGGTCATAAGTGTCAGTGCTTAAAAATTTTAATTCAAGCTTTACATTGCACTTATCAATAAGGATTTCATTCATTTTTTCAAGAACTTCCGGAGTGTCTTCCGCTTCAAAACCGTTAACACACCATTTTAAAGTAGTTACTCCATCACTTGTTGAAGATTCTTTTTCTCCACATCCCGTCATTACCGTTCCACATAAGAGAACTAATGAAAGTATGAGGGCAAGAATTTTTGTTGTTTTATTCATCTTTTTTTGAGTCGAAATATTTTTATCCGACTACTCTCCTTTCAAAATTTTCAGCTATGCGAAGCTGTACATAGTATTCTTTGTGCATTTTAAACACATGCTTAATTATATTACAATTTCAACCCCCTCTTCATAATCCAACTTAATACCTTCTGTCTTTTTAGCGTGAGTAATATTTTCCAATAAGACATTTCTCACTTGGGCATTACAGTACAAAGCATAATCGGCATAAGTAGATTTTACATTTTTTACGGTTATGTTATGAATATCGCCAGGGGTATATCCGCTCCCATATCCCGTATATATTTTAATAGTTGCCTCTCTCCACTCTCCATCTTGCTCATTAAATCCATCAATTAAAATATCATGTACTTTACAACCATTCGCAGCAAGAACTATCACACCATGATGAGCCCCTGTTGTAGATATGTTTTTAATAGTTATGTTTGATACATCAAATTCTTCAGGAGTTCTTCTAATAATACATTTGGTTGGTTCCATTGGGTATAAATAATTTTTTTGGGAAAGAAATCCAGGTTTTGAGGTGAGCGCTGTACAAGCGACAGTATCATCAGAAGTTTTTCCCGTTATATTTTCCACCACACAGTTCCTGCATCCTGAACGAAAGTCAATGCCATCACCATTCTTTACATTAGAATCAAACTCGAGATCGTGAACGTAAACTTTTTCACATAGATCGAAACTTATTGCCCAACAACGAGTTTTTACAAAAGTTAAGTTAGATATTTCTACATCACAACAATTTGAAATTGAAATTTGTAACGTTCTCCAACCCCAAAAATCTCCCACCATTTCCTGTTCTTCATTAAGTACACGATGAAAGCCTCTTCTGTTTTTTTCAGGACCTGAAATAATCGCCTTTCCAAGACCAATAATCTTTATATTCGAAATAGCTTTACAATCAAGAGGGCATCCATATGGATTATTTTCGTCTATGAGCAAATTATCCCCGCGGAAAACATTATCAAATGTCTCATCAGCTTGTTTTATAGTACAATTGTTTATTATGATTTTCGTATTTGACGAAATAAGAATTGCTTTTTCTATAATCCAGGTCTTCCTATCAAAAATTATTGTTCTAGATTCATATTTTAAAGCCTCAGAAAAACATCTTTCAATCGCTTCATCGTCACTTTCAGAATTAGAATCCAAATAATCATAAACATAAAAGCAGTTATCTTCTAAAATTTTCTCAATCATACTGTAACCTCTCATCTTCTTATTTTTTGCATAGAAATTTTCTTGCAAGAATAACAAAAATTATATAGCTGTGTCTATCGCTTTTCCTGTTTTTGCAGATTCGAACGCAGCTTCTATTACTCGCATAACACGCAGTGCCTGTTCAGGCTTAATAGTAAGCTCTCCACCTTCTATTGCCGAAATAAGCTGCCTATAAACGGGATTAAGATTATCCTCAACATCAGTTGGCTCTTCAAGACATATAGTTTCAAATGTTTCAGGATTTCTTGGTGCCATTGTTTTTGATGGACCTGCCTTAATTTGATTAATATCTCTGCCCCACTTATCATCATCCGCTGTTTTATGTACAACTTTGCCCGTTCCATCCCATGCATTAACGGTAATTGTTCCTTCCGTGCCCAGCACATAAAATCTATCGTGATTTATGAATGTATTCGTAGATACCTCAAGATGAGCAGTTATTCCGTTTTCAAAAGTAAATGTGAGTCTAAAATTGTCATCGACTTCCGGATAGTTAATACTATACATCTTACAAAATACATTTGTAACCTTTTCCGGAATCATATACATCAGCTGATCAATTATATGAACACCCCAATCGTACAGCATTCCTCCGCCCTGCTCTTTGTTGGTTCTCCAACCTGCAGGAATGCCTCGTGAACCTTCTACTCTTGATTCTATAACATATGGCTTTCCAATAAGTCCTTTCTCTACTGCTCTTCTCATACTTACAAAATCACGATTAACACGCCTGTTTTGGTCCACCGTAAATATGCATCCTGTTTTCTCAGCAACAGCCATTATTTCTAACAACTCTTCCGATGACATTGTAACAGGCTTTTCACATAAAACGTGTTTTCCGCTATTAAGGGCTTTGATTGATAAATCCTTGTGTGTTTCATTGGTAGTTGCAACTAAAACAATGTCAATTTCCTTATCATTCAAAAGCTCATCAACAGAGTTGTATACCACATATCCATCTTCCTTAGCTTTATTAAGACGAGCTTCATCCTTATCATAAACTCCTCTTAATCTAGCCCTTACTTCATTTTTTTCAAGCTGCTTGGAATGGTTATATGCCATTGCACCATATCCTATTATGCCTATGCTGTAGATTTTATTCATATCCACCATATTTCACCTGCATTCTCAAAAATCAAAACTTCTTTTAAGAAAGAGATTGCTTTCTCAAGACCTTCTTTTGAACTCATAAGGCTGTCTTCATGTTCAATGCTTATTGCTCCATCGTAGCCAACAACTTTAAGAGCGCTTATCATATTATTCCATTCTTCTTTCCCATGACCATATCCCACTGTTCTGAAAACCCATGAACGATTAAAGACATCAGCATAGCTTTTCGTGTCAAGCACGCCATTTGTTTTGGTATTAACTTCATCAATTTTAGTATCCTTTGCATGGAAATGATAAATTGCATTTTCTTTTCCTAAATACTTAATTGCCTCAACGGGGGCAATCCCTTGCCAGTAAAGGTGACTCGGATCAAAATTAGCACCAATAATATCTCCAACAGCTTTTCTTAATCTAAGAAGTGTTTCGGGATTATACACCATAAATCCAGGGTGCATTTCAAAAGCAATTTTATGTACAGAATGTTTTTTGCAAAATTCCGCCTTATTTCTCCAGTATGGTATTAAAACTTCATTCCATTGCCAGTCCAATATTTCAAGGTAATCATTGGGCCAAGCACAAGTTACCCAATTGGGATTTTTGCTGTTTTCTGAGTCGCCGGGACATCCTGAAAATCCAATAATGGTGTCAACGCCCAATTTTTCTGCCAACAATACGGCGTTATCAAAATCATCTTCAAAGGTCTTGGCAATATCTTTGTCAGGATGAATTGGATTACCATGACAAGCAAGCGCACTAATTTCAAGATGATTCCTGTTTAAAAGCATTTTAAGATTTTCTATTTTTTCGGGATTATTTAAAAATTCTTTAGCATCGCACAAGGCTTTTCCGGGATAACCACCTACTCCAAGTTCAATGCTGTCCACACTCAGTCCTGCTAAATATTCTATTGCTTTTTCAAGTCCCATATCATTAAGAACCGGGGACATAACAGATAGCTTCATTATACTGCCTCCTATGTACTTACAACTATTTATATACCGAAGTTTTCTTTAAGAAACATTCTGCTTCTCTTCGCACAATCAAGAGAGTCTTCGTCATAACACATATCCTGCTCAACAACAACATATTCTACACCACATTCTTCACATGCAGCTAAAATTGAATTATAATTTGCAATACCTTCTCCAATGGGTTTAAACCTAAATCCATTATCTTCTCTTGTTGGTGGTTTTTCATCATTTCCAATTAAGGAATAAACAGGACCTGAGGCAAATTTATCGCAAACAAAATCTTTTATATGCACTACATCAATTTTACCTGCATATTTTTTTATATACTCTGATGGTTCAACTCCTGCGTAATGAATCCAACAAGTATCAAATTCAGGTTTAAGAATATCATTTGGAATTTCACTGTATAGCTTATCCAAAATGTATTCGCCATTAATCTTCTGCAGTTCAAATTCATGATTGTGATACATAAGCTGAACTCCGTTTTCTTTTAAGAAATTACCGAAGCTTGTGAAGTTTTCTACTGTTTCTTCCCATTTTTCATAAAAATCATCTGCTTTGTACCACGGAATGGTACTATATTTAACACCCAAAACCTTAAGATAGTTTAATTCTCTTTTTTCATCTTGGATATAAAATCCTTGTGATCTGTGTACAGAAATTGCAGTCAACTCATACTTATCAAGAATTTCTTTTATTTCTTCGGCAGGTTTATCAAAATAATCCGCAAATTCAACATAATCATAACCCATTTCTTTTACAGCCTTTAATGTAGCATCCATATCTTCCTTCATCTTATCTCTAAGGCCGTAAAGCTGAAGCCCAACTTTTAATTTTTTCATGACATCATATCCTCCTTAAAACAAGCTTTACGTTTTTCTTATATTTCGGGGATCTCCACTTCAATTTCTTTTCCTATTTCACTTGACTTGTTAATAGCATCAATTATAGCCTGGTTAATAATAATTTGTTTTGAAGGAACCGGAGCTTCGCCACCATTTTTAACTGCATCAAGAAAGGACCTTATTTTGAGATAAAAATTATCATGCTTTCCTGGCAAATGCATCGGAAATTCCGTAACAACATCCCTACCAGCTACTCTTTGATAAAGTTTAAGCGGACCACCTATAGAACCATTCCAACATTGAGTGGAGGGGATTCTAAGTCCACCCTTCTTACCCAAAATAATTGTATCACCCGGCGTATCGAGGTGCATAGCCCAAGAGATTCTAAAGTCAAGAATTATTCCCCCTTCAAGTCTAACAAAAGCAGCACCAAAATCATCAACTCCAAAAATATCTGCATACTCTGCAGGCTTTCCATCCATTTCGAAATATTCGGGGTCCTTTCCAAAGAAGTTAGATGTATAACCGGAAACGGTAAGAGGCTTTGGGTATCCTATCGCATTAAGTACCATATCAAGAGAATAACAACCTATATCTCCAAGAGCACCTATTACACCTTTTTCTTTTTCAATAAATGTGGTTCCAAAAGGAGTTGGGATACCGTGTCTTCGTCCACCGCCTGTCTGGATATAATAAATTTCTCCAAGAATACCTGATTGAACAATTTCTTTAACCATCTTCATATTACTATCAAATCTTGGCTGAAAACCGATTGATAAAATCTTACCACTTTTCTTTTCAGCACGGCAAATTGCAACAGCTTCTTCCGCGGTAACACACATTGGCTTTTCCAAGAGGACATGGACACCATGCTCGAGAGCATATATAGCACACTCAGCATGAGTTGCATTATATGTACAAATACTAACTGCATCCACCTCACCAGCGTCAATAAGTTCTTTGTGACTATTGTAACAGCGTACACCCTCTACACCATGCTTTTTAAAAAAGTTTGTAGCCTTATCAGGAATAATATCAGCTCCTGCAACAATTTCCACGTCAGGCATCTGCAAATATTTTTCAACATGAGAATCCGCAATCCAGCCTGTTCCTATTATACCAACTCTAACCTTTTTCGAAGTGTCTATTACCTCCTTGCTTTGGTCAAATTTAAAAGCGTCTAATCCTGCCATGTTAATTCTCTCCTTTTTTAACAATTAAGATATTGACATTCTTATCATTATGTCTTATGATAAGAATAACATAGGAACATTAAGAAAAGATACAAGAATATTATTGTTTTTTTTCAAAATATTAACATTCAGGAGGAGTCATGATGAAACGCGAGGCTATTTTATATCGAAATCCACAAATTCCGGTTAACGTCTTAAAAGGGAAAAAATGGCATAGCGGCGTAGTGTCTTCAAAACACATTCATCCTGAATTAGAATTCATTTTAGTTATATCAGGTGAAATCGAGGTGGTTTCAAATGATATTTCTCTGACAGCTAATGAAGGAGATATTATTTTTGTTAACAGCAATGTTTTACATTCAAGTGAGTTTTTAAAAAATGGGACATGTCAGTTACTTATTCAATTCTCTCCTCCGCGTTCTGTAAAGAGTCAATTTAAATATCTGAACGAAATGTTTAAAAAAGATACTGCACCTGGATATGTATTTTATACAGATGACCCTGACTATGATCGTTGTTTATCTTACATTTATGGAATTTCTAAAAGCCACAAAAGCAAAGACCTCTCTGATAATTTTTACACACTCTCTAACGTGTATTCACTACTTGCGTTGCTATACAAAAAAAAGCTATTACCTTCCATTGACACGATATTAAATTCCCAACAAATAAAAAAAATTTTGCCAACCCTTGAATACATTAATACTCACTATAATGAATCACTTGCACTGCAAAGATAATTAGCATTGGAATCGCATTACACTGCTAATTATCTTTGCAGTCTATTCAAAAAAACTACAGGTGCATCTATTTTTGAATATATAAATTTTGTGAGAGTATGCAAAGCTGAGGAATTATTTGATTCAGACATGAATATGACAGATATTGCTTATGCTGTTGGATTTTCAACACTCTCATATTTTTCCAGAGTCTTTAAGCAATATAAAAACACTACTCCAATTAATTATAGGAAAATCCACCAAAAAGCAATTCAGCCACGCATCTTCCTATAAGTGTATTTTTGCTCGCGCAAAACAAAATATTTTTATGTCTTTTATCACTCGGAAATCACTTTTGGACATTTGTGCAAAAGTGATTTCCGAAAAAACAATTATTACTCTATCAACATTATATTAAGCATGGGAATGTGGAAAATCCACCCCAGCGCCCACAGTAAACTTATTTAACTTATAGAAAAAGATCTCTCTTTAGTCGATATACTTCTTCAATAAAGAAAGTTAAAAACCATCCCTTTTCACTTCTGAATAAGGATGGTTTTTTTGTTGACAGATTATCTAACATTTATCTAACAAAAAGTAAATTTTTATGAGTTTTTGTGTTTGGCGAAGCATTGAATTCAAATTTCAAATTTTCAAGCACAAAGCACTGTTCTTCATTCATTATCTGTGATACTTTATAAATGTTAAACTGAAAATGTACAAAAGGCTAAATCCGCGCAGCAAGCAACACAGGAGTGTAAAGCTGTTTTCCTTGTCAAATGTCAATCATGTGTTTTTTTAGTAAAATGTACCTGTTATTTAATTATAATAATTTGTGTTAGTAAATATAAAGCCTGCTACCCTCATATATAAGACGAGGATAACAGGCTTTATACACTTCTATTAAAGTTATTAGATTAATTTTTATCCAATGATATAAGTTGAGTTACTCTCTTTTGCAGTAATTTTTCAATTGCACACAATCTTTCTTCAGATATATTGATTGATTCATGACGTTTGAATTTAAATCCAATCAATTTACGTAATTGTGAAACCTGATTTTTACCGATTACTTCTGCGCAAATTGTTTCAAAGGATATTCCGTATGGTGTAGTGCGGGTTTTTGCATAGGTTTCTATATCTTTAAAATCTTCATCCATTGCAAAATTAAACAGCGACAAACCGTTATCAAATATAGGTGCTGGAGAAAAAATCTCTCCAGTGTGATTATTTCTTAAAACACCAAAATTGCCGAAGTGCCGATCTTCATTATAGATTACTGCATCAAATACAAGCATACTTTTTAGCTGTTCATAAAATTCATTTCCCAAGCTCTTATAGTATTCCAGACAACCTGCAATTGTGCCGTCCTTAACAATTCTTCCAACAGGAACAAAAGAAGTGTCAATGTCTGTAAACAATTTACATTTTGAAGCAAGAATACCTTTCCAGTTTTCTAATTCGTACTTTACGGCATTAAGTCCCATTACTGCAGCAATTTGGCTTCCATAATATTCGCTATATGGCTCTTTACCTGAATTATCCGCTCCGTCAGTTCCGCCTTTATAAAGGTATATCCCATCATTTTCTACAAAACGCCACGCTTTAGGTAACATTCCATTTGTGGTTAATTCGGGAGAAGTAGTAAATGCTTTATTTGAACTTCCAGCCCCCGTATATGCGACCAGAGAAAGGATTTCAGAAAATCTGTTTTCATATAAATTATATTCTGAAAACTCACTCTTAAACCCTTTTGGGACAACCCAATAACTGTCGTTAAGTGATAAACCTTTACACGCATCAATTATGCCTTTAGTATCGTTTTGAGATAAGTTCAGGGTTTTTAATATTTCATCAACAAAACGTCGGTTCTTTGGGATAACACGATTCCTAAGCCATTTGATAATTCCTGTATTAGATACCTCTAAATCCAAAGGAAAAAGATTCAACTTATCATTATTTATATAATCAATTTCAGCAACAAGACCTTCCAGACCTTTTTCAGTCATACTGAAAGTTAATAAAGTTTCATCATATAACCTTAATTCATATAAAGAAATCATTTTTATCCCCCTCTCCAAAATATATTTTCAAATCTTTGAATAAGTATATTCTATAAATTTTCTAAGCATCAAAACATTATAACCAATTTCTCTCTATTTCGTTTTTAAGTTCAGAAAACATATTATGGTACGTTTCTTTTGATTTTTTCACTATCTCCAGCGCAACGGCATTATTATATGCGTGAGCGACATTGTTTCGGGATACCAAAGCCTCAAGCCAGACCTTTTCATCTTTAATCATTCCAGTCTTATATGCCGCTTTTAAAATTTGACGTGGCGAACCTGACTCTGCTTCGTGAATTCCGTTTCTTTCCATAATTTCTTTTATTGCTTTCCACGCTTGTTCAAAGCATATTTCATATAATGCAACAAGACCGGTTAACACCACATTATCGTAGGGCTCATTATAATTATATATATCATTTAAGTTTTTAAGAGCGTTACAAAAATTTTCATATTTTTTCATATAAAACAATTCCTTCCCGTTCTATACTTTCAAGAAGCTCTTTTTGAACAGAGCCCTCAAGATTAACAACATCAAATTGAAGCAGGGTATTTGTTTCCTCATCCACATCAATCGAAAACTCTGCAATATCTCCTCCTGTTACAGCAATATCAATATCACTGACCTTGATGTAGTCACCACGTGCACGTGAACCAAATAAAATTACTTTATCTATGTTATGTTTTTTTGCTAATTCAATAATTTCAGTTTTTAACGAATCATTAAGTCCGATACTCATAAAATCACCAACGCTATAAGATTATAATAAGTATAACATAATTATAATCTGCTTGCAATCATTTCCACCAATATTAAAGTAATTATGTTATTCTCTTCCGCAGCATTTTTTATATTTCTTTCCACTTCCGCAGGGACACGGCTCGTTTCTACCGATTTTAAAAGTTTGCAATTTAGGCATTGTATGTAATTTTAAAATTTCATTAGGTGTATGTCCCTTATTTGCCCATATTCTTGTGTTATTACAACACTCCATCATTAAAGACACTAATTCCTTTAATTGATGTTCAGAAACAGACACATTATGACTTTCCAAAACATCAAAATATTTTTGTACAGAAAATTCTTCTGCAAATGCCCAATGTAGTTCAAACATTATTTCATTTATATGAGCATTTGATACACCGCATTTATTTAAAAGGAATTTTGATAAATCAATTAATTGCTTTGTGTTTTCATAATAGTTCCAATCTGCATAACGTAAAAGCTCTGTTTTTTCGGGAACATATCTTGGTTTATTTTCGGTATCATGTAGTAATTCTTTTACACTTTCAAAATCATCTTCTTCTAAATCTTCATGTACTACATATTCTTCCCATAGGCAATAATCACTGTCCAGGTATATATGCTTCATAAAAACATCAAAGTTAATGTCTATATCTGTTTGCTGCTCGTTTTGTGCATTGAATATTTCAACAAGCTCCTCCTGAGATATTACACCATATAGATTTACCGCAGCTTGTGCATATTGGTGAATTAAATCTGAAAATTCTTTAACCTCCGAAAAGCCCTCATAAATCAGTGTGTTATATATCATCTTAATTTCATCAGGAACAACAAACCAATATCCTTCTTTACATTTTTCCACGTGTAGGAACCCAAGTTTTTCAGCGAGAACATATTTTATTCGTTCAGAATTACACTTTAAGCCGTTATCACTTGCAGCAACTTTTTTATAAAATCCCCATGCTTCGGGCGACAGAATAAATGATAGTTCCTCGAAATAGCCCTTTTCTTGTACTGCCTCAGCACAAGCATCAACCAATTCTTCTTTCCGCATTTTTGTATATCCTTTTATTTTGCAAGCAGATGCTATGTCCTTAAGAGAATGTATACTCTTTTTATTGAAGGTTTCTTTTAATGATATACTTTTCATTTAAAAATCTCCATTCTTAATTTATACGTATTCAAGTAAATCTTCAATCTTGCAAGATAAAGCCTTTGAAAGCATTACAAGATATTCTGTCTGTGCTTTATTGATATTTTTTTGTTTCTGTTCGTATTGTTGAATTGTGCGAACAGGTACTCCTGAGAGTTCTGAAAGCTCTTTTTGAGTTAAATTCAATCTTGTTCTTATAATTTTCAAGTTTGTATCAGGCTTTGCAGATTTATATAGCTCAGTCATCTTATCTGTAAGTTGCCTTATATCCATTTCGTGATATGGATTATAGAGAGATAAGACATCTTTAATGGGAACATATTTAACTATTTCAGCAAAAGAAAGTCCTGTTTCCCATTGAAAATAGGCAAGTGCCCAGCCAACCCAGTATTCTCCACTTCTATTAACAGTGTAATTTGGTTTTATATTTCTTTTGTCTTCACCAGAAATTTCTGCAACTTCATACGCAAGCTCTACCCCGGATTTGCCGGCAATAAGATGAAAATCACCTTTTTCAAATTTTGCAGCAATACCCGAATCTATAAACATATTAAAAAAAACTTCAATATCATAATCTAAGTCATAAACTGCAAAATCAAGCATTCTGGCAAGTGTGGTTCTTGCTTTTTCAAGATAAACCTTATCGTAAGCGTGAATCATCTGCCTTCATCTCCTCATCAATTATTCGTGCAATGTAAATATCTCCACGCTGTCTTTTGTTTCTTTCAACATTAAAATATTCCCTACGCGCAGTTTTATCTCTCAAATCTTTTTTATCGAACCAGTCGTTACTTTTCGCCACTTCATATCCAACAAATTTAATACTGTCAAACGCCTTTTTGCTTTTCAAAACAAACTGTTGTCCAAGTTTTCCAAGTCTCAAGGCATTACCAAGCTGACGGTACGATATTGTGCCATTAATGAAATCTTGTGCAAAAGAAAAATAACTGTCATCTGCACGATAACCTATAATAACATCATAGTTTTTATAATCTATCACAAAATTTTTGAGTATATATTCCTTAGCCTCAGCCGCCAGTCCTGATGGGCTATCGAATTCTCTGTTTTCCAAAAGAATTGCCAACCAATTGAGAAGGATATATTTGTCATCATTTAAATCCAGAATATTAAGAGGAGTCGTTTCGATTTCATAGATGTTGGCATAACCATCCATGTCGGAATTCACGCCCCACTCTTTTGCCATATCTATTTCTTCTGTGCAGTAAAACCCAAGACCGTAATCATTGTACGTCTTTCCGTACCCGAAGATAGGTTCTTTAATTATATTTTCGCTGCCATGATATATTTTCTTAATCATAATACCATCCTCTCCATCTCTATTTGCATTATACTCCCAAAGGAGTATTTTGTCAATAGTTTTACAATATAAATAACAACGCAAAAAGATGCATTTCAAGACCGCTCTAAAATTTCCACCAAATTTCCACCAAAATCGAAAAAAATTCATTTCAAATAATGTTTGGATTTAAAACAAATTCAAACGTTAAAAGCCTTATATAAATTTCAATATTAAAAGTGCCACATTTTATCAAATAAAAGTGCACAATTTTTGTGATATTTGCGGAGGTCTGATAAATGCATATGTCAATATGCTCATTCCTCCCCGTAATAGTTTTGCAAACGGTACGATTTTCCCTTGATTGTCACTACAACAGCATGATGAAATAATCTATCTAAGTTGCAGCACTCCATACCTGTCTAACGAAACGAAACTGAATTTGTTCCCCACTATCTCCAAGGCTCTCTTAAAACTCCTGTACCCTCGGTTGGAATTTTCACATTAGTGCTCTTCAAAAAAATTGTCGCACAATTCCTCCAAGAAGTTGCATCTATTTTACTTTGCAACTTCTTCACCTTTTGTTCTCCTCTTTTAATTAGTGCAAACTTAATTTCTCCAAGAAGACCGGGCACACCGAAAGTCAAATTCATCGACTTTCAGTATGCCCGGTCTTTTATACCTGCAATATTATTAAGCCTCCAATTTTTGCTTATGCAAAACAAAATGCGCCCCCTGTTCCATACTGATTTTTATCACTTGAAAATCATTTTCCCACACCCTCCTACCTACTGGGAAATTTTTTGGTTCTTTTTCAAATTTAGATTTCAAATACCTATCCATATCGGTGTTTATGAGGCTTTAACCCTGGAGTTATTTTGAAAAAACTACCACCTTGAATTTTCATAGTCCAAATTCGTTTTAGCTCCACCCTCTTTTGGTAGTTTAGACACATCTGGACGTGCAATTCCATGAGTAAATTTAATTATAAGTTTCCTATTGCAAATTATAAAAAAGAGATATAATATAATTACGAAAGGGTGATTATATGCCTCAACAAAACATATACAAAGATGCCTTAAACAATGTTATCGCATCTGTTGAGATGGAAGGCTATGAGGTGACGGAAACCCAAAAGTTATCTTGTTTGGATTTTCTTGATGGGAAAATAGATAAGAAGGATTTTATAAAGACTGTTTTGGAACAAGTAGTTTGATATATCATATTTTACGGATTTAAAGCCTGCTATTCTCACATATAAGACGCGAATGGCAGGCTTTATATTATTTTTCTATCAAACCTTGTCACTTTATATACCAACAAACTAAAAGTAATTTTTTTACTTTATTTTTAAATTAAAGTGTAAAATGATTGCTTTTTTATAATTGCTATTGTATAATAATAATGTAAAAATCTTTGCGAGGTGTTTATATGCTTAAAAGTTATGAGATTACTAATTTTAAATCTTTTAAAAACACAACAAAATTTGATTTTGAAAAAACTAATTACCAGATGCTCTCTAAAACAAACATTTCAGACGATATTTTAAAAGGGGTAATGTTTGTAGGCGCAAATGCATCCGGCAAATCCAACTCTATTATTGCAATTAAATTTTTACTTGATTGTTTGTTTGGCAAAAATGATGTTAATATCGAAAGCTATACCTGCCTTTTCTCAAATAATCCTATAATGTCCCTGAAATACGAATTTGTTATTGACGGTATCAACATAAAATATGTGATTGCTTATCAAAAGATAGATCAAAAGCTGAATGAGGACTTATATCTTAATGATATAAATGTATTTACCAGGGATGGATCTGTTGCAACAGTAAAAATAAAAAATGAAACCACACATACTGATGTTCCAAAAGACACATTGTTTTTAAGAGATATTTACTTTAACACGAAGTTTAGAGGGGTAGATATTCTTTTGAAATGGTTTGAATTTCTAAGTAACTCTGTTTATCTTGATTTGTATTCAAAGAATGTAATTCAGTATCGTGATATAGATTTGTCACTTAATTCTTATATTCAAGAATACGGCACAGAAAAAATCAATTCATTCTTTAATGAATATAACTTTAGTCAAACTATTGAGTACGATAAAAATTCAAAAGGTAAGTTGTTTTCACTTGAGCCTCCTGAAAAAAGCATTTATTTTAAG
The DNA here is from genome assembly GCA_045656645.1 of Clostridia bacterium. Classification (GTDB taxonomy): domain Bacteria; phylum Bacillota; class Clostridia; order UMGS1883; family UMGS1883; genus UMGS1883. The sequence goes on from JAZORN010000041.1 coordinate 17,328, forward strand.
AGAAAAGATATTGAAGAACCCATTCCTTTTCTTTTGGAATCGTTGGGCAACAGAACTCTTCTTCAATTGCTACCATCATTTTTTCACTGTCTGGAAAACAAAGGAATGTTGTTACTTGATGAATTCTCAAGCGGATTTCATAACGAACTGGAAGAGCTTCTGATTAAATACTTTATGAAAATATCAAACGGCTCTCAGCTGATATTTGTATCACATTCAACTAACCTTTTAACAAACAGTTTATTAAGACCAGATCAGATTTATTCTGTTGATTTTGCGAAAGAGGGTAGTTTGTTAAAAAGATTTTCAAGCGAAAAACCAAGAGAAGCACAAAACCTTGAGAAAATGTATTTAGGCGGAGTGTTTAATGGGGTGCCAAAATATGAAAATAACCTTAAATAAAGATAAATCCATCGGTAAGGTTCTCTATATTGTTGAGGGTGGGAAAACAGAACCATATATTCTCTGGAAATTATTCGCTAACATCTTTGATTATCAAGTAGAAACCTTGTTACGCAACAAAAAATATCACAAATATAATTCAAAGGTAAATCCTAATTCGCAAGTCTTTGTAATAAATGCAGAAGAAAGCAATATTAAAAACATAGATAGGGACAATGAGTTTTTAAATAATATTTTCAAGGAACTTATTGAGAATTATGACTTTGATATAGATAATTCTGCTATTTACTATTTATTCGACAGGGATAAACACTCAAATACAGATACGGAATTGATTAAACGACTTATCTCTGAATTGACTAATTCAAGAGAAAATAAAAATTTTCTCCGTCAGGGATTACTTTTGTTCAGTTATCCCTCGATAGAAAGTTTTACTTTAAGCAATTTTCAAGAAGACAGTTTTTATAACAAATTCAGTACAGGCACTGAATTGAAAAGTTATCTTTACGAACATAAAATTAATCATAAAAACATAGATGAAAACACGCTTGTTTTAGCAACTAAAGAACTTTTTAAAGCTTTTTCATCAATGAACATAAAGAACTACGATATCGACCATTTCGGCAGTTGTAATATGACTATATATGAATTTGAGGAATGTACCTACTCCAAA
>JAZORN010000042.1:0-3077 GCA_045656645.1 Clostridia bacterium
TAGACTGCCCCAATTTGTGCGGACAGTACAAAAACACCCTTATGGTAGTCGAAAATTAATTTCAAGCAACATACTGACTTCTCAATTCTTGGGGAGTCAGTTTTGTTTTTAGTTGTATTCTTTGGCTGTTGTAGAAATGGATGTACTCACCTATGAGGAGGCGAGCCTCCTCATAGGTCTGAAGTTTTACGCGGTAAATACACTCCGTTTTGAGAATAGAAAAGAAATTTTCTGCTAAAGCGTTATCGTATGGATTACCACGTCTTGACATTGACGGTGTAATATTGTATTCTTTAGTTAGCTTAAAATACCCGTGTGAAGTGTATTGAAAGCCTTGGTCACTGTGGAGCTGCAACTCTGCGGTGACCTTTTCTTTTTTTATAGCTTCTTTAATGGTACTCAAAACAAGATTTATGTTTTGTTCGGTACCGGTCTTGTAAGCGACAATGCTGTTGTCAAATAAATCTCTAATGACAGACAAATACAACATACCTTGTTTTGTGTGGATATATGAAATATCCGTAACCCACTTTTGATTCGGTCTTTCAGCAGAAAAATCTCTGTTCAACAAGTTAGGATATTTATGCAGATAATCTCCATAATTACGATATTTCTTTCTTCTGATTACCGAGAGTAAGCCATATTTTTGCATAACCCTTAATACCGTTTTTGGATTGCAATAAATACCTTTTCTTTCAAGCCATATATGCACTCTGCGGTAGCCATAAGTTTTACCACACTCGTTTTGACATTCTCGTATTTTCTCCGCTAACGGTAAATCCCATGCAGGTTTGTCCATTCTTTCAACATAGTCATAATATCCACTTCTTGATACTTTAAAGAACCTACACATTTCACTAATTGAATATTTATCTTTATGACGGTAGATTACCAAATATTTAACGCTTGTTCTCACTTCCTTTCGGTGAGCGAGAGAAAATCCCGCATTAGTTCGTTTTCCATTTCTAATCTTTTTATATATCTTTCTTTGCTCGCAACTTCATATTGCAATTGAGATAGTTTGCTTAATTGTTGTACTGATGGTGGCAATTCCGTACCGTCTTTTCGTGGTCTACCTTGTCGTTTTAATCCTTCTCCTAAAGATACTTTGCGTTGATTACGATTATGTCGTCTGAAAAAGTCGTGCATCTTTTCATACGAAAAACCTAACTTTTCTGCAATTTGTCGTTGACTCAATCCTTGCTCTTTGAGTTCAAATATTTCTTTTTCATACATTTTGATATGTTGATATTCTCTTGGCATAAAAATTCCCCCTATGATAGTTATTTTAATTCTACCATAGGGGGTGTCTTTTTTCTATTGTCCGTTTTTACCGGACTTGTTCAAAATTTCGGTCGGTTGCTTTATTATAATCCGATTTCCTTTAACAGCTTACTCATTTCCTCGGCTTTATTTTGGTCAGTATTTTTATTTGCCGACAGTTCCTGCTTGGCCATTTGTCTCACGTTTGGTTTCAGAAGCATAAACCACCGTCTAACCTGCATAAACAGTGCTAACCAACGGTGCCTTTCCAAAATTGGATAATAACGCTTTAATTTTTCAAAAGGAATAAACACTCGCGAAAATATATACCCCTTTTTGCCGCCTTTTTCAGCCTGATTTACGGCAACTCTGTTTTCAGAAGTGCCGTAAACACCGCCTCTTAATATATAATCCTGCATTTTAAAAGCAGTCTCAGTCAGTTTTTCATCATTAAACCAAGCTCTGCTTAACTCCCTTGCACTTTCAGCAAATTTTAGCAGCTCTCCCCTTTTCAAAAGCTCATTTCGTGCTTCTTGTGAATACTCTACACCGTCTAAAACCACCAAATCAACAAACGGTCTTATTCCGCAGCCGCCAACCTCAAAATGCTTTGCCATATGTGCTATATGGTAAAAGTAAAAAAACTCATCGGTCATTTCGCAATGATACTGACAGCCTGACTTTGGCGATACATTATCCCAAACCGAGCTTAATATATCAATTGCATTGTTAGCTCGACCCTCTTCAATCAAATCAAAGTGAAGCTCAACACTAATTCCCTTTTGTGTAACTAACGTAATATCGTGAGTTGAACGTGTGCTCTCGGTATATCCGAGATTTTCGGTTAAAATATTTATCGCCTGCTTTATATCCTCTTTATGTACAAGAATATCAATGTCACAGCTGTTTCTCATCCAAGGCTCAGGATACCATTGACGAAGAACCGAACCCTTTAAAGGTATAAACTGAATGCAGGCCGCTTCAAGCGTATCGCATAGCTTCAAATACTCATAATTCAATTGTGTATAGCGGTACAAGGCTACAATTATTTCTTTGCCGATTTTGTCATCGGTGCTTTTTAATAATCCGTTTTTATCAAGTCCCGTTGCATACAAATGAGCTATATTATGGTGCTTTGACAGTGAAAAAAGCTTCTGCAAAATATCCTCAGAAAGACATTCCTTTTCCGATTCTTTAAGCTGATTGCCGCAGATTGCACAACGAAGTACGGAAAAAAACAATTCAACTGTATTCCGGTCCACGACAATCACACTCCTTTAATCGCTTTTGTGAATTTTTAATAAAAAAATTATCTTTTCAATATTTCTTTATATTCCTCTTGAACCCTTTTATAGCTTTCCAGGTTGCCTATATCATATCGTCTGCCGGGCATTTCCATAGCGTGGACCGGAGCTTGAGTGCAAAGCCATGCAATATAACTACCCGGTGCATCTACTCCGCAGCCACTCTCAATACCCTTTTCGACCAGTTCTGCATCCTCTTTAGTATAATAATAAAACGGAGGACAGCACCAGTTAGACTTAGGTTCGGTCGGCTTTTCTGCCATTTCAAGTACCTTGTCGTTTTCATCAACTGAAACGACACCGCTTTTTTTAAGCTTATCACGGTTAGCTTCATAATAACGCATAATACAAGAGGTGTTTTTTGATTTAGCATACTTAATAAACTCGGTCAAGCTGAAATCGAGCAGATTGTCCCCTGCTATTACCAGCAAATCGTCACTTATCCTTAACTTATCAATCGCAAACTGAATATCCTTAACCGCGCCGAGACGTGTCTCGTTCGAGCTTGTT
>JAZORN010000043.1:0-16032 GCA_045656645.1 Clostridia bacterium
TACACCGTCATAATTGACGGAAAAGAATATGAATTTGCCGCCGGTGAGCGTAGTAATTGTGTTTGGAACTTTTACTTAAATAAATATTAAATATTTCAAGGAAAATCAGGTTTTTAGCCAGTTCTTTTTTGGACACGAGAGACAGAAAAAGAAATACAAGTCGAATGCGTCGTACACTTAAGGACAGTTTCCTAAAGGTACGAGTATTGCGGGCAAGAGAATCGAGAGAAGTTTCGGCTTCTCTCTTTTTTTCTTGCCCGTTTTTTGTTTTATATCCGTACATTCGACTGTTGAACCTTCTTTAAGTACAATTATCATAGAAACTTAAAGGAGGTTATTTTATGGGTAAGTTTATCGAGGAATTTTACTACGACAATCTTGATCCACAGGCCCGTAGTATAAAGCAGAACAAGGCGGTACAAAAGCAAATGGAAGTGTTAATGCTGAACGAGGATTATTTAACCGAAAATCTTTCGGCTGAAAGCAAAAAGAAATTCCTTGAGTTTGTAAATGCTTGGGGTGTGGTGAACGGCGAATCCAACCTTGATAGCTTTATTATGGGTTTTCGGATTGGGGCTAATTTCACTTACGATACCTTTGTTTCTGATGAAGCACCATTTGTGGATTTGCTAAAGGAGTGAGTAATATGAACGATAAGAAATATTATATCGCATTAGATGATTTTGAGCGCAGAGTTGTTGTGAACTGTATGAACAAAATGCGCAACTCTCTCATCGAGGACGGTAAATGCACTGAAACTTTGGATGAAGTGCTGCTGAAAATTATCCGTTCAAAACAAAAGAAATTCAAAGTTATCTATCAGGAGGGTTAATTATGGAAAAGTTTATATATGATGAAAATTACGGCCTTTGGTACGAACTACAAGGCGACTATTACATTCCTTGCTTAAAGCTACCTGACGAAGAACAAAAAGAAATCGGTATTTGGGGTATGCGGCGTTTAAACTACCTCAAAAATTATCGCAAAGCTACCTATAACCGCTTACAATTAGAAAGCAAACTCAATTTATATCTTTACGATATTAATACTCAAGCGGAGAAAATGTTTGAAACCATAATAACAAAATTCAAACAATCTGAAGGTATTACCGAACAACTCAAAGCGGAAAATCAAATGGAATGGGTACGGCTGATGAACAACATCTGCCAAATGGCAACAGAGATAGTGATTAGTGAATTGATTTGTAACTGAAATATAAAAAATGAGCGAAGCTTAAAATTTTGGGCAGTTTTCCGTGCGTTTGATAAATTTGTGGCACTAATATGTTGACATTTTGGGATTAAATGGTATAATAATATATATTTATTTAGCAAACTTGTTGAAAGACAAGGACGCAAAGCTACGGTGTCTAAGCGAAAATCGTATGATCGACCGGCTGCATCTTTTTTTGATGCGGCCGGTTTTTGTTTTTTTGTGAGGTGTTTTTTTGAATAAGGTATTGCGTGAAGAAAAGAAGTTTCTAATATCGGTTGCGGATTTTTTAAGACTAAGCCATAAAGTCGAGCAGATAATGCTCGGAGACCCCCATAATGGTACTCACGGATATATGATACGCTCTCTATATTTTGATACACCGTTTGACGATGATTATTTTGAAAAACAGGCAGGGATCGAACTCAGACGAAAGGTGCGCCTCAGATGTTATGATCCAAATTCTGACTTTGCTATGCTTGAACTAAAACAAAAGCAAGGCGTTCAACAATTAAAGCGCTCTCTCAGAGTTTCCAAGGCGGACGGACAGCGATTAATTGATGGTGATTACGCGGTCCTTCTTTCCTACCAAGAACCATTTGCCACTGAGATGTACGCATTGATGCAAAGCAGATGCTACCGACCTAAAACGATAGTTGAGTATAATCGCAAAGCTTTTATCGCTAAGGAAAATAAAATAAGAATTACTTTTGACAATAAAATCGTCTCGACAGAAAGCAGTTTTGAACTTTTCAATCCTAATTTGAATATGAACCCTGTGCTTGACCCTTATGACGTGGTTTTAGAGGTTAAGTTCAACGGCTTTTTGCTTGGATACATCAAGGAATTGATCAACAGCACAGATAAAAGCGAATTATCTGTAAGTAAATACGTTTTGGCACGGCAAAATGCCTATCAAACACATATATAGGAGGAAGAACAAATGAAGGATAAATTTTTTGAACTCTTTGAAACAAGCGGCGAATTGCAAATCGGTACAGTTGCTTTGAATATTTCTATGGCGGCTGTTCTCGGCTTTTTGATTTTTGTTTCTTACTACATTACTCACAGGGGCACGATTTATAGCAAAAAATTCAATGCATCCTTGGTGGTGCTCACCGTACTCACCGGAACGGTTATGACGGTTATCGGCAACAATATCGCTCTTTCTCTCGGTATGGTTGGTGCGCTTTCCATTGTGCGTTTCAGAACTGCCATCAAAGACAGTAGGGATACCGTATATATTTTCTGGACGGTGATTGTCGGCATATGTTGCGGGGTCGGAGATTTTATGGTGGCTTTTGTGGGTAGTGCTGTTACCTTTATTGTTTTGTTTATTCTGGGCAGCATTAAGAACGATAACCGTATGTTAATTATTATTCGGGGCGCAAGAAATAAGCAGTCTATTGTGACAGGTTACATATTTAAAACATTCAAAAACAAAGCAATTTTGCGCGTTAAAAACACAACCGAGGATACAATGGAATTAATTTACGAGGTTTCCTCATCGTTACTGAAAAAGACAGAAAAAGATATCAATATAACAGATGCACTATACGATTTAGGCGGCATTGAATATGTCAATATCGTGATGCAAAATGACGAGATTTCCAACTAAGCAAAATCGACAATAGATAAGGGAGGGTAAAACAATGAAACATAAAATATATGCCATAGTTTCTTTATGTCTTGCGTTTGTTATAGTTACCGGTTCCCTCTATTTTTCAAGAATTGAAGATAAGCAAAGATATCATCAACATTTGATGGCAGAGCCCAAAGCCGCCTGCTCTCATTCTGACGATCTTTTTTGCACCCATCTCCCTCTTATTCAGATTGATACCGATGGTGTTGCCATCCCCGGAAAGGTATATAATGAGGACTATAACCATCCCACCGTTACAGAGGACGGTCAAACCGAAATTATATGCGACCTTCAGCTTATTGATAATAAAGGAACAAACAATCATACGACGGATAGCGCCACCATTAAAAGTCAAGCATACATCAACGTAAGAGGCAGATCGTCAAGATCCTTTGATAAAAGCAGCTATGAAATACGACTCGTAACCAAACAAGGCGATAACAATCCGCAACCGCTTGTCGATATGGATTCGCATCACGAATGGGTGCTTCACGGACCTTTTCTTGATAAAACACTTATAAGAAATTATATGTGGTATAATATCGCCGGTGAAATTATGGATTATGCGCCGAATGTCCGTTTTTGCGAGCTGATGATCAATGGTGAGTATATGGGGTTATATGTTCTGGCCGAAAACATAACTGCAGGTGAAAATGGTGCAAGGCTTAATCTATCGGTTGATAAAAAGGATAATAGTTTTACAGGTTATCTTTTAAGAATGGATCAAGGAAGCACAAATCCGATTAAAAATATTGACACTTTTTCGGTTTATGCGAAAAGATTTCCCAATAAAGTTGATATTGTTTATCCCGGTGCTTCTAACCTGACCCCCGAAATTGCAGAGAGTATACGGCAGGACTTTTCGCAGTTTGAAAAGTCTATATATTCTTTTGATTACGACAACAAAAAATACGGTTATGAAACGATGATAGATGTTGAGTCATTCGTCGATTACTTCATAATCAACGAATTGACCCTCAATTATGATGCAGGCTGGCTTTCAACATTTATCTACAAGGATGTTGACGGCAAATACAAAATGTGTATCTGGGATTTTAACTCAGCGTGCGATAATTATCAAGACACATATCTGAAACCAAGTAATTTGCAGTTCCAATATAATGTATGGTACGTAATGTTAATGAAAGACGAAAAATTTGTCGAGAAAATTATCGACCGATATCACGAACTCAGAAAAACATATTTAAGTGAAGATTATTTGAATTCATATATAGAGGAAACAATAGAATATCTTGGAGATGCTGTTCAAAGAAATTTTGAAAAATGGGGTTACACCTTCGAGGAAAAATATGACTTGTTGAAACCTACTGAACGAAATCCTCGAAATTATGAAAAAGCAATAATGCTTTTAAAAAATGCGATTACACAACGAGGTAATTGGTTAGATAAAAACATCCATACACTTCGTCAATACGCTGCTGAATCAAAGGTAAAAAAATATAATGAGCATACAGATTAAAGAGGTGAACTAATGAAAAAATTCATAGCCATAGTTTCAATAATTGTTATTCTCGTTATATTGTTTGATACTTGTTATTATCGTTTGGGACTCTATATAGATTTTCAGCCGCAAAAAGAAGTCACAACATTTATCAAAACAGAAGATGATAAAATACTTCTTAACAAAGGCGACGGATACAAAGAATTTGAAATTAAAGGCGTTAATATGGGTTCGGGAATACCGGGCGAATGGTCAACCGATTTCGCTATTGATAAGGAAACCTACCTTCGTTGGTTTGGCCAAATAAAAGCTTTGGGTGCCAATACCATAAGAATTTATACTGTTCAGAACGACACATTTTACAATGCGTTTTATGAATATAATCATGAAAATCCCGATCCTCTATATCTTATTCACGGTGTTTGGGTTAATGATTATATACTCAATTCACATCGTGATGCTTATGACGAGAAATTCTTTGATACTTTGCTTGAGGATTCAAAAACTGTCGTGGATGTCCTTCACGGAAGAAAAAAGATAAATCTCGGAAGAATGGCATCGGCAGGACATGGAACCTATAATAAGGATATTTCTCCTTGGGTGCTGGGGTATATTCTAGGCGTGGAATGGGAAGATGTTACCGTCGTGTTCACGGATGAGAAATATAAGAATAACAACAAATACAATTCCTACAGCGGCAAGTATATGTATACCACCGAAGATGCTTCGCCGTTTGAAGCGTTACTTGCAAAGCTTGGCGATAAAGTGATCGAATATGAATCGGAGAAATATAAAACGCAAAAATTGGTTGCTTTTTCGAACTGGCCGACAACCGATCCGTTTTATTATCCCGAGCAAGTAATAAAATTTTTCATGAAATGCGCTCAGGTTGACGTAGAAAACATCAAAACAACAAACGCGTTTTTATCGGGTCAGTTTGTTTCATACCATATTTATCCATATTACCCTGATTATTTGGCATACATAAAGGATTGGAAAAACTTCAAAACAAACATTAATGTCGCTGATTTTTATGAAAACGGCGTATTGAACACGTATAAAGCATATTTATCGATGATTAAAAACCATCATTCTATGCCCGTTGTCATCTCTGAATTCGGCGTTTCTACGGGCAGAGGAATGGCTCAGGTAGATGTTAATACCGGCAGAAACCAGGGGCATATGTCGGAAACCGAACAAGGTGATGCACTGGTGCGGTGCTATAACGATATCATGGACGCTGGTTGTGCAGGCAGTTGTGTATTTACTTGGCAAGATGAATGGTTTAAGCGAACCTGGAATACAATGCATGCAGTTAATCTGATGCGTACGCCATATTGGTCGGATTATCAAACGAATGAGCAGTACTTTGGCCTGTTATCGTTTGATCCGGGCAAGGAGCAATCGGTCTGCTATGTGGATGGCGATGTATCAGAATGGAAAGAGGACGACGTTGTTTTTGCTACGGAAGGTCTAGGCTTGTCCCTCAAATATGATGAACGGTTTATCTATCTTCTTGCAAAGAAAAATAATTTCAATTTTGAAAACGATACGTTGTATTTACCACTTGATATTACCCCGAAAAGCGGCAGCAGTTACTGCGAAAACAACGGTCTGTTATTTGACCGCGCAGCCGATTTTTTAATTACAATAAACGGCAGAGATAATAGCAGACTTCAGGTTCAGGAGCGTTATGAGGTGCTGCGTTCTACTTATAGCGAGAACGTTTATAAATTTGATACCTATATTGAAGAAAACGTACCTGACAAGGATTCTCCCAAATTTGTCAATATTGATATGATATTAAAGGCAGAGATTTTTTCGGATGAATTGGGAACCGAATTAAAATCAGAGGTTTTTGAAACCGGAATCTTGACTTACGGAAATGCCAATCCAAAGGCCAAAGACTATAATTCCCTTGCTGATTTTATTGTTAGCGGAGATTATATCGAAATTAAACTGCCCTGGCAGCTTTTGAATTTTGCCGACCCGTCCCGTATGACTATTCACGACGATTATTACGACGATAATTACGGAATTGAATATATTACGATTGATGAAATGTATATTGGCTTATCGGACGGAACAAACGACAGAAGGATTCCACTTTATGCTCAAAAACTAGAGGGTTGGGAAAACAAGGTTACCTATCACGAAAGGCTTAAGCCGTCTTATTATATTTTGCAAAGCATATGGAGGGAAAAAGATGAAGGTTGAAATACTGATTTATGCTTATCTCGCCGTATGTGCCGCTATGATTATATTTAATATTGTGTGCATTTTTGTGTTTCGTAAAAAGGATAAAAACATCGAAAAGCGAAGCATAGATTTTACAGACGGTATCGAGGAACAATTAAGTAAGGATACGATTGATGAATCGCACAAGAAGTTTCTTCGCAAGAAATTAAAGAAAATCAATCATATGATGGCTTTTGATGAAACGCTTGAAAAGCTTTATACACAAAAGCCCGAGCAGGTTCAAAACTATATTATGAAGCTAAGTTCCGTATTCGTTTTTCTGACCTTTAAATACAGCGAGAAAAACAAAATACAAGCGGCTTATTTTCCTTACATAATCAAGAAATACACTGTATTTAAAGGCGCATACATAGGTATTGTCATAGATTCTCTTATGGAGCTTGTTAAAGAATCCAATTTGTATTGCCGTGAAAATGCATTGCAGGCGCTTTATTCCATAGGAGTTGCAGAGTGTGTAATAAAAGCACTTAAAACATTAGACAGAATAGGTGGTTTTCATCACTCAAAAATGATTGCCGACGGCCTTTTATCTTTTGGTGGAGAAAGAGAGTTGCTTGATAAAAAGCTCTGGCAGAGCTTTAATGAGTTTTCTTTAAGTCTTAAACTGCCGGTTCTTGATTACTTTCGCTTTAGTTCTGATGCGCATAAAGAAAAGGTATTACACATTATGAACGACAAGGACGAAAATCAGGAGTTGCGTTTCAGCGCTATTCGATATTTTGCAAAATACCATTACGAACCTGCACTTGATTGTTTATATGGCTTTGCCACCGATAATTCACCTATATGGGAATATAAAGCAATTGCGGCAACTGCACTTGGGAATTATCCGTCTGTAAAGACAGAGGAAACTCTTAAGGACTTGCTTTGTGACAGGAATTGGTATGTGCGCTATAATGCTTCGGATAGTCTTGAACGACTGGGCGTTAAATACGATGAAATGATTGATGTTTTCGAAGGTGGCGACCGCTATGCCTCCGAAATGCTCCGCTATCGTTTTGACCGAAAAAAATTAAAGGAAAAGGAGGCGGTAACAGTATGATAAGTGACAACGCTTTTATGATTGTAAAAACCATACTGGATTATATAAATATATTTTTTGTTATTTATCTTATCGGTTATTCCTCGTTTCTTTTTCTGGCGGTAGTCGTTGGGTCTTCGGAACTTTACAAAAAAAGGCATCAAGAGAAACTTAAAAACACACTGCTTCAAAATTATTATGTGCCAATCAGCATTATTGTCCCGGCATATAATGAAGAAGTAACCGTAGTTGAAACGGTTAAATCCTTGCTAGCTTTGGAATATAAACTCTATGAAATCGTTGTTGTGGATGACGGCTCAAAAGACAGCACTTCGCAAAAACTGATTGAAGCGTTCGATATGAAACCTATCCGTCGCCCAATTCATAGAAAAATTAACTGTCAAACAGAAGAATTTGTTTATGAATCGGTTAGCGAAAAGGTGCCGCTTACACTCATCAGAAAGAAAAACGGCGGAAAAGCCGATTCACTGAATATGGGGATTAATGCTTGTAAATATCCTTATTTTATCTGTATGGATGCCGATTCCGTTTTACAGTATGATTCTCTTAGTAAAATTTCTCGTCCCATTTTAGAACAAGAAAATATTGTAGCCGTCGGCGGTGTAGTAAGACCTGCCAATAGTGTTACATTAGACCATGGAAGAGTTTTGAATTATCAATTGCCAAGCAATATTCTTGCCTGCATGCAGGTGCTTGAGTATGACCGCTCATTTCTTGCTTCACGTATTTTGTTTGATAAATTTAATGGTTCGCTTATTATTTCAGGTGCATTCGGTCTCTTTAAGAAGGACGTTGTGATTGCTGCAGGCGGATATGATCATTCTACAATGGGCGAGGATATGGAGCTTGTTGTAAAGTTGCACGAGTACTGCACCTTGAACGAAATTCCGTATTGTGTGAAATATGCTACTGATGCGATTTGTTGGTCGCAGGCTCCTGAAAGACTTAAAGACCTTTGCAAACAAAGAAAACGTTGGCATTTGGGGTTGTTCCAAAGCATGTGGAAGCACAAAGTTATGCTGTTTAATGCTAAATTTGGAGCCGTTAGTTTTGTTTCGTTTTTTTATTTTCTTCTATATGAGTTGTTATCCCCATTTATAGAGATCTTCGGCATACTGACAATGGTGCTTGCCTTTATATTTGATTTGATCAATGTGCCGTTTATGATTTTGTTTTTCGCAATTTATGCTGTATTTGGTTGTATTTTAACCCTAACCGCATTTTTTGCAAGAACACAGACGATCGACCTCAAAATATCAGCAATGGACGCTCTGAAAGCAGTTTTATTATGCTTTTTTGAAATCACTTTTTTGAGATTTATTATGGCATTTGTCAGAGCAACCGCCTTTTTCGGTTATAAAAAGAAAAAACTGAATTGGGGCAGAATTGAACGCAAAAAAATAAATTTAAAATAAGGAGTAAACGGTTATGCAAAAGAAGTTACTTAGAACCTCGCTTTTTGGCTTTTCCAAGACCGAAGTGTGCGATTATATTACGAGAGTAAATGATGAATTTAATGGTAAAATCGACCTGCTCACTGCAGAGCATACCAAGGAAAGAAACGAATTGATAGCACAAATTGCCGCGCTTAATGAAGAGATCAACAAATATAAACAGGCAAATGCCGATATTGCTCAAGCACTTTTCGATGCACAGCAGTATGCAGCCGAGTTGAAAGCAAAAGCCGATGGCGAATATAAAGAGGCTCAGGATGAACTCCTCGCCTTTAAGGAAACTGAAACGGACAAATTGAATGCATATCGCGAAAAAATCGAAAAAGTTAGAAAAGACATTGCTTCCTTGCTTTCTGATATAGATGATAAGTTGACTTGTCAGACGGTTAAAACCGAAGATTTAATAGCAGAATACAACGCTGAAGAAGGAATCGCAGTATGAAAAGGCTGATTGTTTCGGCAATTTTCTTGTTAAGCATTCTTTTTGCCTGTATTCCCGTTTGTGCTGAGGTAATGTCTACAAGGGAACCTACGGCGGCTGATACAGTTTATATAGCCGGCAACCCTAATATGTATCCTTTGGAGTTTTATAATGAGAAAACAGAGTGTTATGAAGGCATCTTGCCAAAGATATATGAGCAAATAAGTCGGCAGACGGGGTTAGACTTTTCTTATGTTTCTGCCGATAGCAAAGACAGACAAAAAGAACTTTGTGAAAATTTTCAGGTGGAAATTGCCTCTGCACACCATAAAGGAGATATTTCTCTTTCTAAAGAAATAGAACTGTTCTCTTATGATAAAGACGGTAAAAAACAAACGGTTTGTATCGGCTTTACCAAAATAATTAATCCTGATATGGCGGCAGCAGTAGAGAAGGCGGTTCAAAGCGCCGATAAAACCGTGTGGATGTCTGCTGCAATGCAGCTTGAAAACGGTACACAGCCTATCAAAGTCATTCCGTGGCTTATACTTGTCATCAGTGTTTTAGTTCTTGCTTTGATTTTCATGTTCGTTTATATCATTGTGAAACGACGTCGAAATCATGCGAAAAATCAAACAAAAATGATCGATGCACTTACCGGTATCGGAAATTTGAGTTATTTTGAGGACTGTTATTCTCATCATATTTCGGGTGCGGTGCGCTCATTATATTATGTGGCATATATTTCAATTGATATTGAGAAAATAGAAACCTATTTCGGCTTGCCCGAATCTGAAGAACTGCAACGCTATGCGGCAGTCACTATGACAGAGATACTTAAAGACAACGATTTTGCTTCTCGAATTGACAACGGCGTGTTTGCTTGTTGCTTCATGTGCCCTGATACGCAACGTGCAATCGAAAGTATGACAGAACTCATAAGAAATCTTAATGGCTATAACGGAAGTTTTTCAAAGGATAACGGCGTTGTGTTCAGGGGCGGTATTTACCCGCTTGATAAACAAAATCTCCCCACTGCAACCGTTATTTATAATGCCCGTCAAGGATATCTTCTTGCCGTGAATGAGAACAAAGATGTTTGTTTGTGCGATAAAAATACTCTGAACCGTGTATCTCTCAAAAGCAGACTTCAAAAGAAGATATCTAAAGCTTTGGAAAATGAAGAATTCCAAATTTATCTTCAATTTGTATTTGATACAAAGAAAAAGAAACTATGTGGAGCAGAGGTGCTGTCCCGTTGGCATAGCTTAGAAGAGGGTGTGTTGTCACCGGCGAATTATATTGAAGATATGAAACTTGCAGGTATGATCGATAAACTCGATTTTTATATTCTCGAAAAGACCTGCAAAATGCTCGCCGATTGGAAAAACACCGATTTTGAAAAGCTATATCTTTCTTGCAACTTCACACGAACAACCCTTTCACAGCCAATTTTTTTAAAAGAGTTTGAAGAAATTTTGTCAAAATATGACTTCGATAGAAATCGTCTTCTTATTGAATTGACGGAAGATTCTTTGGCTAGTGACAGCTCCGTTGCCTATAAAAATATACGGTGCATAAAAAAACTTGGTTGCAGAATTGCTCTTGACGACTTTGGAAGCGGATATACCTCGTTCAGTGATTTATGTGATTATCCAATTGATGTTATTAAGATAGACAGACATATCGTTACAAAATCAACAAGCAATCGAGGATACGCTGTTCTTATCGGTATTATTCGTATGGCTCATGCCTTGGGAATTGGTGTTCTGTGTGAAGGAATTGAAAGTGAAAGCGAAAACCAAAAGGTAACCGATGCCGAATGTGATTATGTCCAAGGCTTCTTGTATTCCCGCGTTTTACCGATTGAAAATGCGCTGGATTTTTATAATGATTATAGAATGTCGAAACGCTAAAAAGTGTATCGACAAGCAGATTTTATCGGCTTAAGCAAAATTAAATTTATTAAAATTTAATTTTGCCTATATTCATTGCAATTGACATAGACAAATTTTCAAAGAAAATTTGTAACCAAATCAAAGATTTGGTGTCGAAATAGTGTATATTTACACTATTTCGACTAACTATTTTAATTATAAAAATAGACAATAATTATTAAAACCACGGATTTTTTGCCGTGGTTTTCCGTTTTTACGACAAATTATATGAATAATAGTTGCATAATATTCTATTTGTGCTATAATTATAATGTCAAGTTACAGTTATTCTCTGGTGGTGGCAAAATGAAATCAATTAGCGCAAAAATTATGTGGCTGCTTTTCGGCAGCGTTTTAATAACTTCATTAATCGTTGGTACTATTGGCACCCTTCTGACTTCTAGTGTTATAGAAAAAAGTTCCACGGAAAATATGAACCTTTTGTGTAAAACGAATGCCGGTGAAGTGGATATTGTGTTGGCAAAAATAGAAGATTCGGTTGATACTCTTTCCCATAACGCAGTTTCAGAGCTGTCAGATATTGGGATATTAAAGGATGATTCTTTAAGAGCAGCCTATTCTTCAAGTTTGGAAAAAAGTGCACTCCATCATATTGAAAGCATAGAGGGCGCAATGGCAATTTATATTTGCTATAATGCTTCATATATTGGCAAGTCTGATGGTTTTTTCTTTGTAAAAAATATAGATACCAATAAATTTGAGAGTCGACCGCTAATCGATATTTCTTCTTATGCTGAAAATGACATCGAGCATGTTGGATGGTGGTATATTCCTACCAAGCGTAAAATGGCAACGTGGATTGAAGCATATCATAATTCAAATATTAATCACGATGTTATATCGTATGTTGTGCCAATTTATAAGGATGAACAGTTGGTTGGCATAATCGGTGCCGATATATCTACTGAACATATTGCGTCGCTCGTAAAACAAATTTCAATATTCAGTTCGGGTAAAGCGGCCGTGCTGAAAAGCGACGGAATCGTTGTATATCATCCAAATTTTGAGCGAGGACATTTGATCGGTGCAGGTGACCCCGGTTTTGACGGTGTTGTTGAAACGCTCTCTAAAGAAGATTTCACAGGCAAGCTTATAAAATATGAACTTGACGGTGTTGAAAAAAGAATTGTAGGTTGTAAATTACGCAACGGCATGCTTATGATATGTTTTGCACCCGTTTCCGAAATATATAGAGAACAGCATACTTTGTCTTTTTTAACAATTACATGCACTTTGATTGTTATAGTGCTTGCATCGATTATTGCATTGTTTGTCAGCCGAGAGTTTGCCCGTCCTATCAAACAGTTAAATGAAGCCGCCAAACACCTGACGGACGGTGAATTTGATTTTGATGTTAAAATAGACCTTCGCGACGAAATCGGGGAACTCGCCTCTACTTTTATTGAAACACGTAAGACTTTACAGCATCAAATTCACTTGCTCGATACCGAAGCGCATCGTGATGGGCTTACAGGAGTAGGTAATAAATCCGCATTTATGGATAAAGAGATTGAAATCAACCACGAAATTGTTTCGGGTAATGCGAATTTTTCTGTTGCCGTTTTTGACGTTAACAAACTTAAAGTAACGAATGATATTTTCGGGCATATGGCGGGCGATAAACTATTGTCTACCGTTTCGGCTCATCTTTCCGCCTCTTTTGGTGAAGCAGACGTTTTTCGTATTGGCGGCGATGAGTTCGTTGTCATACTCAAAAATGAAGACAGCACCAATTGCGATGCATTGATGACCCGTTGTATTGAGGGGATGAAAAATCTTTCGCTTGAAGGATATCCCGAGTGTCGTGTATCGTGTGCATATGGTGCATCTCAGTTTGATGCAAAAATTGATCATCAGCTCTCCGATGTTCTGCGTAGAGCCGATAAGGAAATGTATAAAAATAAGGCAATTACCAAAAAAGAAACATTTCCTTGGCAAGAAGGCGCTAAAGGCATTAAGCAGCTTCAGGTTGAAAAATATTGTCAGTTGTTGCAAACGTTAACTGGCAGTACCGACGACTATCTGTTCCTTATGAATATCGAAACGGGTGTTATCCGCTTTTTCGGAGAAGACCCCAACTCCTTCGATATTGCCGATGGGCGTGAACTGGCGAACGGTATTTTGGACATGCTAAGTTACGTTCACGCAAACGATCATTTGCTTGTTAAAAAAGCGGTGTCTTCCGTTATAAGTCACGATACCGAAGTGGTTGATATAAACTTCCGTATGCATAATAATAATAATAATAATAATATGCGCTGGGTCAACTGTCGTGGAAGCGTTATAAAGGATGAAACAGATAGCCATTTTGTTGTTATTGGAAGAATATCACAAAACGCAGTAAAGCATCTTTATAATCCTATTACAACCCTGTTTAACAAAGCGAAGCTGAAAATGGACTTGCAAAATGAATCAGTCGATGGGTTTAGCTGTTTGATGCTTCTTGATATTGATAATCTTTCGGGAATCAACCTAAAACACGGTTCGGTTTATGGAGATACACTGCTCAAAGTTCTGGCGGAAGAACTTGAAAAACGTTTTTCTATGGGACAGATTTATCATGCAGAAAAAGACCGTTTCGTTATTTTGCTTGATGTGAATTCAAGCAAAGAAGCAAAAAAAATATTTGACGAACTCAAAGGCTCTTTGGCCGGTAAATGCTCAATTTCCGCTTCAGTTGTTCCTAACGATAAATCCGTATATGTAAGCGCAGAAAATATTTATGATTACGCAGTTCAAACACTGAATAATGCCAAAAAGAACAGCGCTGGTCAGATCGTTTTTTTCTCCGAAGACAGCTTGCTCGAAAGAATTTCCGCTGTTGAACTTTTAGAAGAACTTGAAGAAAGTATCAAGAAGAAATGTAGCGGATTTTCCCTTGTGTATCAGCCGCAGATAAGCGCAGAGGATTATTCTATTATTTCGGCAGAAGCATTGCTTAGATTCGAATCCAAGAAAAAGGGACAGATTTTTCCCGACCAATTTATTCCTGTGCTTGAACAAACTGGCCTTATAAATGAGGTGGGTATCTGGGTTGTAAATGAAGCACTTCGCAAATGTAAGCAGTGGCGTAAATTTATACCGGATTTTAAAATCAGTGTTAACATTTCACCGAAACAATTAGAAAAGAAAAGGATAGCCGCACAAATCACCAGGCTTCTTACAAAGCACGGTCTCCCCGGTGAAGCTTTAATTCTTGAGATTACCGAATCCGCTCGATTGGATGAAAATGAGGACGTTTATGCCATTTTAACGAAACTCCGACAGGTTGGAATTCAAATCGCAATTGATGATTTCGGCACGGGCTATTCCAATCTTAGCAATCTGAAACACCTTGATGCAAACATACTTAAGGTTGACCGTGTATTTATTCGTGACATTAAGGAAAACGGATACAATTACAATCTCATACATAATGTTATCGAATTCGCAAAATCAAACTCATTAAAGGTGTGTTTAGAGGGTGTCGAAAATACATCTGAGTTGATTGTTTTATCCGGTTTACAACCCGACATTTTCCAAGGATATTTATTTGATAAACCTTGCTTTGCAGATATGCTTGAAGCAAAATATTTTATCAGCAATACTGAGGAATATGCAAAACGATTAGAGCAAGTCGATAAGCTTGAAAAAGAAAAAAGACATGCACCGATTGTTAATATGGAAATGAAAACAATCTTGCGCGGTATAAATGTAGGTTTGTGGATTATTCGTATTAACGCAAAAACCGGTGAGGGCGAATTGTATACCGACGAAACCATGAGAAAACTGTTAGGTGTTGTCGATGATATTACTCCTAGTGAGTGCTTCAAGCATTGGCAAAATAATATTGATAAAGAGCATCGCTCAGCTGTAGACAATATGATTCGTGAGATGGCTGAAAGCAATAATGTTATTCAAGTCGAATATCCATGGTATCATCCGCAAAGAGATAAGGTTACTGTCCGTTGCTCTGGAAGATGTGTTGAGAAAAATGATGAAGTTATCGTTTTTGAAGGCTTCCACCGTGTACTAGGCGATTTTTAATTTTAAAAAAGCATACCCACAGACAAAAATTGTTTGCGGGTATGCTTCGTTTTACTTGTCAATGTTATATTAATTTTATGGTATAATAAAAATATAAACAAGGCGACAACTAGAATGCAATGCAGTCGGTTATCGCCTTGGTTGTTTTATGCCTTATCTATGCCTTTCTTTTTTAGTTCCTTTTTCATTTTATTAAGTGCCTTGCGGCACGTGAAGTACACCCTCCTCGGTGCGTGAAGTTTGCTTCGCAAGCGAAGTGCCTGCGGGCGTGGGTGGCACATTTAACTTCACTTTGTGCGAAGCACAAAACTTCACTGTGGCGTAAGCCATAACTTCACATCGGATCTGCCAATACTTCACTAACTCTTGCACCTCCGTCTCTTTTATGATATGATACATCTAAGGCGGTGATGAGATGAAAAAGAAAATAATTATTGGGGTGTTTTTAACTTTAATACTGATTACTGCGATAATTTTTATTGTTAGTTCGATATTATCCTACAATTACGACATGAAAAATCATCCTGATGATAAGTGGTTAGGTTTTGGCGCGGTT
>JAZORN010000044.1:0-7513 GCA_045656645.1 Clostridia bacterium
CATTTTTTATGGTATGGAGTAGTTTTTTCTCAAAGTTATCATCAATCTTTTTACGAAGGTGATGTATATATACCTTTATAACATCGCTTGAGCCTTCATATTCATAGTTCCATATATTTTCTTCAATCTTTTCCTTTGAAACAACGATGCCTTTGTTTCTCATAAGGTACTCAAGAACAGAATACTCCTTTGATGAAAGCTCAATCACGGTATCGCTACGCTTTACAACTCTTGCTACAGTATCAACACTTAAATCTGCTATTTCAAGCATGCTACTCGTTACATTTTCTTTCACACGTAGCATTGCTCTTATCCTTGCACAAAGGACATCAAAAGAGAAGGGTTTTGTTAGATAGTCGTTTGCGCCAAGGTCAAGTCCATTTATTATATCTTCATCCGAATCTTTTGCCGTAAGCATCAAAGCAGGAGTGAGAATTTTCTTTTCACGCATTGTTCGCAGAACTTCAAAGCCATTAGTTTTCGGCATCATAACATCAAGTATAATTCCGTCATACTGTGTGTTTTCTATATAGTATAAAGCATCCTCACCGTCAAAACAATTGTCAACCGTATAGCCGATTTTAGAAAGTCTTTCCGTAAGTGTTTTGTTAAGATGCTTTTCATCTTCGACAACCAAAAGTCGCATAGAATCACCTCTTTTGCTTAACTAATTATATCATATTATGGCTCAAATTTCAAGAAAACTAAGCATTTTCTATATATTATACAAGGTGTGACTCTCAACGCCACACCTTGTATTTTTACTCGTTTACTATATTCTGATTGTTATTCCCCAGCATTTTACGGTTGCCACCTCTGTTACCACCAAATCCACCCATTCTAAACTGTCCCAAATCGGAAAGATTTAGATGCGATGCATCAACAAGTTTGGAAGAGTCGGCTTTCTGTCCTTCCGATGTTGACGGAATAGTTCCATCAAGCTGTCCCTTGATGCTTTCAGCACGGAGCATTACTGCATCATACAGAACCTCAACACCCTTCAAATATTCATCATAGGTGTACATGCTGTTCGGATCGGTTTCTACAAGAGAATCAATCTGTGTTCTGATTCTGTTGAAGGTCTCCTCAAATTTACCGCCATACAGGTATTCATTCACGAGTTTGTTGTAATATTCGTGATAACGAGCTTTGTATTCTTCATTTTGTAAAACAAAATCAAAAAGCTTGGTTCCTTGCCATAACTCATCAATAGGATCATTGATTACACTTGTTCCGTTTCCGCCGTGCATTCCGCCGAGTGCAAGATTATAGTCCCAGGGCAGAATACTGATTCGACCGTTTGCTTCATAGAGATAATAGTTATGGGACATAGAACCGCTTAAACTGTCATCATTGACAGAGAAGTTATGAACTGCCATATATTTAAGCACCCCATCAACATCAATATACTTCTCAATATCGGTTCCGCCATGCACATTTTTTAAAGCTTCCACAACTCGTTTATGGTCTGTATCTGTACTGTCATTAACCTCGCTGTTCCATATTGTCTGATAGCTGTCTAAATTATCATCGGTATAGTTAAGGTTGCTGCCTCCGCCCATACCGCCAAAACCACCACGTCCGCCGCGTTCACCGCCGCCAAAGTTTTCTCGGTTAACTTCTCTGCGTTCGCCTTGAGTATTCTGATTTTCACCGTTTTGGTCTTGGTTATTTCGATCAAAGTTTGGAGGTGCAGGCATACCCTGACCGCCGTTTCCGAAGTTTTCAGGCATTTGGAATCCGCCTTCGGGCGGTGTAGGGAAATTATTATTGCCATTTTGATTTCTTTCTTTGCCTCCGCCACCGAAATTCATACCGTCAGGCTTATATAAATATCCCTTTTCCATGCCGTAGTTACGAAGCATGAAACTGTCTTCAACGGCTTCTAAAGCGAGATATACTCCCCAATATTCATCGTTTACGGAAATCTTAGCATAGTTGTAAAGCGAAGCATCTGCATCTAAATACTGAAACATATCATAAATGATTGCTTCTTTCATATTTGTGGTGTCTGCATAACTGTTGTTCAGCACCAACTTATCAAGTCCAAAACAGGTCTGACCGTCAACAAACTGGTCAAATTCAAGCTTGAAACTGTATCTGTTATTGTCAGGATCTCTTGCAATAGAAGAAAGGCTTGTATTACCCTTTGGTCTGATACCGACCTGTTTGAATGTAGTGCCGTTTATAACAACATCGCATTCATAGTATAGTTCTTGTTGTGCATTTTGAAGCATTTCGTTCCATTTTGCATCGTCCATTATGATTTCAATATCAAGAACTTCGCTTGTATCAAATAACTTGTCCTGATATTCCATACTGTAACCCGAAGTATTCACAACAGGCAACAGCTTATCATAAAAGGTCATTGCAAGAACACACAAAATCAAAACAATAGATATAAGCGCGATTGTTATTTTTGAAATATGTTTACTCGATAGCATATCCATCCTCCTTTTCTTTAAGATTTTGATTTAACTTCACATTAATAGTTCTTTCTTCTGTAGAAAATGACAAAGATAAATGCCAATCCTAAAAGAACAACGGAAGTTATGGGAGTAGAATATGTTTTAACAAATCCTAAAAAGCCTTTCGGTGCATTTTCCTGAGTTGGTCTGTTAAAGCTTTGCATATTACCGGGGAACCCACCCATACCGCCAAACTGCTGATTTCTGCCGGGTGTCTGATTTGATTCTGTACCGTTTTCCTGTGTTTGCTTATTCTCTGTTGTTACATTCTCATTTGCAGGCGGAGTTACTGCTTCTGCATTATTTTTACTGCTCTCAGGCGGTGCAAATTCACCTGCATTCTGCGGAGGTGTAAAACCTTCGGGCGGTGTGAATTCGCCTTGAGGCATTTCACCATTCGGCATATTCGGAGGTGTTCTGCCTTGCATAGCACCTGATGGCGGTGTTCCCATATTACCACGTCCACCTTGCGTACGTTCGCCTTGCGGCATTTGCTGTGATGCTCCTGCAGCAGAGCCGTCAGTCACAGCACTTGTATTTTCAGCCATTACGCTTATACTGAATATCAGACATAGCGAAATAACTATCAGAATTACTTTCTTAAACATTTTAAGTCTCCTTTCGCCTTACGACATATACTCGCCGTTATAGGAAACTAAAACTGCATTTGTTACGCCATCAACTGCAGAGATTTTATTTACAAAGCCTGTGTTATCGTCTTTGATTCGTACTTCATAAGTAAGTTCAATTCCTAATTTATTTACTGATTTTGATTTAAGAAGGCTCTTTTTAGCATCTTCTTTAATAAGTTCGTATGCTGCACTTTCGGTTTCTTCGTTTTCACAGCTTACAACAAGAATATACGGAGTATCTCCGATTTTTCTTGTTGAAAAAACAACGATTATGATACCAATGATAACAGAGCCGATAATTGCAAGAGGAAGAAGTCCTGCACCGAGAACAATGCCGACTGCTATTGCCCAAAACAAAAACGCTATATCCATAGGCTCTTTAATTGCTGTTCTGAAACGAACGATAGAAAGAGCACCGACCATACCAAGTGATAACACAACATTGGATGTTACTGCGATAATTACAAGGCTTGTAATCATTGCCATCGCAATGAGGGACACACCGAATGAATCAGAATACATAACGCCCTGATAGGTCTTTTTGTAAATTAAAAATATATAAAGTCCTATTACAAAGGCAAGACCGAGTGCCAAAAGCACATCGACCGTTGAAAAAGCATTGATGTTTGATAAAAAGC
The DNA here is from genome assembly GCA_045656645.1 of Clostridia bacterium. Classification (GTDB taxonomy): domain Bacteria; phylum Bacillota; class Clostridia; order UMGS1883; family UMGS1883; genus UMGS1883. The sequence continues at coordinate 3,739 of JAZORN010000044.1, forward strand.
TTGATTTAAATACATCTGAAAAAGTCATAATTTTTTACTTCCTTCCATTGTGTTTATTTATATCCTTATTGCCGCATATTTTGAGAAGGCGGCACTTCTTCTTGATTTAACCTGAACACAGTCCCTGATAATTTGAGGTAAGTATTCATCCCATTTCACCTCTAATATTGCTTCGTGATAAGTTTGTAAGAAAGGTAAATCAGGATTTAAGAATTCCTTTACATTGTTACTGCCGCAGATATTCATATCGAGTGTTACCCTGACATTTCCGCATCGGTATACAAAGCACTCACGGGTGTATGCTACGATACATTTCGGGCGAAGTAACTGATATTTCATTTTAGAGTACAGTTCTCGCATCAGTTCATGCTCGCTGTCTTTCATAAAATCTATATCGCCGTCAATAATTTTTTTACATTCTTCTGCGGTGATTCTGCAGGTCACCTTATTACATAAGCCGTTAATTTTACTTTTCTTTTCTAAACGGATAAAGGAGGTGTCCGTTCCATAATATCTGATACGGAATTTTTCACGCTTGTTTACACCGTCAAGCTTTTCTCGGAGAGCCTTATCCATATAGTTATCAAAATACAGACTCTTAACAAAATATGTTCCGTCTGCATCACAGTTCGAGTCATGTTTCACGATGGCAGATAACCTTGTTCTTAGACCGTATATATCTGCAAGATTTATTTGATGCTTGTATTCGTGCCTGAATTTCAAATTTTTTCACCTCCCAAACTATTCCAAAGTCAAAACATTTCTAATTTTAAAATAATTATAAAAGTCCAAAGTTAAAATAAGGTTAATATCTCAAAAAAAATAAACCTCCGAAGAAAAATTCTCGGAGGCATGTTTTTTTGGCTCTTTGTCAACAGTCTGCAAGGGCACTCCATTTGGAGTGCCCTTGATAGTTTCTTTTATTCCTTGCCTTTGGTAAAATCATAAAGAATAGCAAATGACTTTTTAACTACAATCTCAACATTTTTCCCACGAACACCTACGATAATATCGTCAGCAAGCTTTGCAACGATAGAGCGCTCAAGTTCTGCATATTCGTCTTCTTTCTCTTCAACTGCTGTTTTATAATTACATAGCGACCACGAGTATACATATCCTGTCTGGGCTGCAGTTGTCGAATCAATATAACCATCGCCCATATTATAGCCATAATAATCATAAAATTCTTCGCATGGAACAGAAAGAGTTGGATCAGACGCTACAAGAAGCATTATTTCCGCAACTGCTCTGATTTTACCCATAACGCCTTTTGCAGCAGCATTTTTACCGGATTTCGAAACAGAGATAAGTTCATCTCTTAAATCAATGTTCATATCATCTGCTTTAAGTTCTACATGAAGTTCGTAGTCATCTCCGTCATTTTCTGCCCAGAATTCACCGCTGAAGTTTTGGGTAAGTCCCGGAAGCATTCCGCAAAGTTCTTCAGCCAAAAGACGAAGTCTTAATGCTTTTTTATTCTCGAGACCATTGTATGTAGTTACCTTTTCCACCTCGGCAAGAACTGCTTTGAGGCAGGCTAAATCTTCATTCAATTTGCAAATATTTGATTTCAATTAAATCTCCTCCTAACTTAGTGTAATAACTATAGTAAGTACGTTTTTGCCAGCTGTATATTCATATTCCATACTTTCTGTCATTTTCTTAACTATAAATATTCCAAGTCCTCCGATTTCTCTTTCTTCTGCAGAAAGAGCCACATCAGGCTCTGCCGCCTCAAGAGGATTGTATGGAATACCATTGTCAGCAAACGAAATGCGGAGTTTTCCATTTTCTATACTGTAGAAAACGCTAACAAGGGTTGCCTTGCTGTAATTTACAATATTTGCATAAATTTCATCAAACACTATATTGATTTTGTTTGCAATTTCCGGCACAATTTCAAGCTTTGCAGAAAGTGAATCTGCAAATGCACCAACAGCCACGCGGGAATCACTATCCGGAACAACTGAAATACTTTCGTCACCGAGTATTGCATCAAAATTCAGTGAGAGCATTGTAATATCATCAAACTGCGGAGCCGTACCCACAAATTTATCAACATCTTCCTTTATAAGTTTGCAAAGGCTCTCAGGTTCTGTATTTTCAAGAGAATTTACAAAATCTAAAAGTCTTTGTTCGCCGTAAAGCTCGGTGTTGTTATCGGTTGCCTCGGTAACACCGTCTGTATAGAGATAAAGCTTATCGCCCGGTGTAGGCTGCAGTTCATTTTTGCGATACTTAATGCCCTCCATACCTGCAAGAAGCATTCCGCTTCTCTCTTTCATATACGAAAACTCCTCACCGTTTCTTTTAAAAAGCGGTGGGTTATGTCCTGCATTTGCAAACTTCATAAGTCCCGTTTTTGTATCTAAAATACCAAGCCATGCCGTTACGAACATTCCTGCATCATTATTTTCGCAAAGCTTTCCGTTTGCAATGGTAAATATTTCGTCAGGCTCAAGTCCTCGTTCTGCCAAATCTCTGATAACTGTTTTTGCTCTCATCATAAACATAGCAGCAGGAATACCTTTACCCGATACATCCGCAACAAGAAATGCAATAGTTGAATCATTCAGCATATAAAAGTCGTAAAAATCTCCGCCAACTTCCTTTGCAGTTATCATTTCGGCATAAAGCCTGAAAGAATTGCTTTTCGGGAAAACTGTCGGAAGTGAAGAATACTGAATCTGCTTTGCAAATTCAAGCTCCTTGTCTATTCTTGCCGCAGCTTCCTTGATATACCTTTTCAGCGTACCAACCGTCTGATTGATGTCATCGGAAAGTGATGCAAATTCTTCATTAGAACGAACATCCACCGTAACATTCAGGTTTCCGTTTGTTATTTCGGCAAGCCCTTTGTTTATTTTTCTTAAGTTATCAATGATAATCCTCTTTATCAGGAAATAAATAAGAACAAACAAAGCAGCAAATATGAGGATTTCCATGAATGTATTTACATACACCGAAACCTCTTTCATAAACATTGCTTCAATCTTTGGCATGGCACCAACGATATAATATCCTACTACAAAACAATATGAGCAAAGATATTCTTTGTCGTATACCATCGACTCAAAAATTTCGCCTTCCGAGATAGTTTCAGGATCAAATGTTATACCAATTTTATGAAGCTCTGCTCCTTCAAAATCGCTTCTGTATGTTACAAGATTGAAATTTTCATCACAGATTGCAACAAATCCGGAGTTGCCTACATGACGATTTTTTGATACCTCTTTCACATACTTGTCAATGTCAGCTCGAAACTGTGTGCTGTCATATCCAACCTGAATAAAACCACCGCTTGACAGTGCAATTGCTCCATATTTCCTAAAGGTAACATCATCATAAGAGGTTGGTCTGTAATCCTGAATATACTGTGACTCTTTACCCTCTAAAAGTGCAATTACAAATTCATTTGACTGCTCTCCGCTTGTCATATCATAGCCGATATACTCTTCCACATTGGAATCGGAAATATAGCCTTTTTCATCAATGATATTGACTTCAATGACATTATATCTTGAAGCAAGCACCCGGAGCGTTGCACCGCCCGAGTATTCTTCTTTTATGCTTTCTGTTTTTTTCAAAAGATTGTCATTTGACTCATCCAGGATGTCCTGATAAACATCAGAAAGGCTCATTTCAATGGCTTTATTGGTCTGAATCTCACTCATACCCGTCTGTAGTACAGAAGAAAACGAGCTTGTGGCAACAAAAGCAATTACAATACAGATTAAAAGCCAGCTCTGGAATGTCTGGGAAATCTGCTTTTGTT
>JAZORN010000045.1:0-38440 GCA_045656645.1 Clostridia bacterium
TTACCTGTTTCGTCTACTGCCCAACCGTCATAAAGTTCTTTTTCCTTTTTATTATATACTTCAAGCTTTCCTCTCGGAACAACAGTTGTAGCTGCATCAAACAAAAACGGATACGGTTCTGCCGGCATAGAAACCGCAATCGGATTTGAACCAAGTATTGGCTGTTTTGAATATGTATGCACCATTATAGATTCCGAATTAGTGGTTGCCATACCAAAAAATCCCTGATCGCACGCCATCTTTGCATAATATCCTGCAATTCCGAAATGATTTGAATTACGCACCGTAACAATACCTACTCCGCATTTTTTTGCCTTTTCTATTGCAAGCTTCATTGAATAATCTGATATAAGCTGTCCCATTCCGGCATTTCCGTCTATTACCGCTGAAACAGGTGTTTCAAATACAATTTCAGGTTTAGCATCAGGCTTGATAAGTCCTTTCTCAATACCTTTGTGGTATCTTACAAGTCGTTGCATACCGTGTGATTCAATTCCATATAAATCACTTGTTAAAAGCACATCAACGATGATGTCGCTTTCTTCTTCAGAAAATCCAAACTTCACAAATGCGTCCGTGCAAAAGTGCTTAAGACTTTCATAAGAGTAGTTAATAGAATTATTCATTTTTTCTTCCTCTATCATAAAAAATTTTAAATGGTTTTACCGCTGTTTGCGTAACTTTTGATTGTTTCTGCTATAACTATTATCCACTTTATTATCGGATAGTCCCGACAGTATTGTTGCAATGAGCATAATCAACGAACCGAAAATAAGACTTAAAGACAATGTATCTGTGCCAACCATAACTGATATGATGCTCGTTATCGCCGCAGAAAAAGGCATTGCAACAGATATAAATGTAGCATCCAGATGCTTGAGGCAAATTGTCCTGACTATCCAGCCCAAAACACTTGATATCAAAATCAATAAAGTAATTATTAAAAGCGGTTTGACATCCCATGAGAATTTCATTTCGTTTGCTTCAAAAAATAAATATATTGCGGAAACAACTCCTTGCACTACAAACTGTATAAGCAGATATAATGTTGTATCAAGCTTTTTTGCAAAAGCTGCTGTTCCCGCTATATTTACGCTATAAAAAACTCCTGCCAAGCCACATAGAATTTCCCCTAAACCAAACTCAAAAGTATCGCCTATTCCACCGCAGAGTATGTAAATTCCGACCATACATAATGCTCCTGAAAAGAATTTCAGAAACGAGGCTTTTTGCTTTGCCAGTATTATCATCAAAAGCGGAGTTGCGAGGCAAGATGTGTTTTCCAAAAACGCATAGCGTGCAGTTGTTGTCATAGTGAGACCGATTTTTTGTGAAATAACCGCAAGCGAGTAAAAAAGCCCCGTCGGAACAGCAACTTTTATATAGTCCCGGGATATATCCTTCAAGCTATTTCTGCATATTATAAGCATAGCTAAAACACTGACAACAGAACCTACAATGCTCTGGGCTGCCGGTGAATAAAAATCAAGCAGATATTTATAAACATTCGGCGCTGTTCCCCATATAAGAATGACACCAATCAATGCAAAATAATACTTATATTTTCGCATTTTATTTTCCTCCAAAACGCATCAATCGATAATGGGCTTTAGCGAGACAATGCTGTTTCTAAAACTCCTCCGATTTTTTTTGCCATAGCAACAAATCCATAATCGTTCGGATGGCATCCATCTACAGTTGCGCATTCGTCTGCAAATTCACGCATCATAGCTCCGCCATCGATTAAATACACATTTTTGTCACCATTTTGAACTGCAATATTATATGTATTTGTTATGATTTCAAGCCGTTTTTTTGTATCATCATCAAATATAATTTTAGGGCGTGAAACCATAATTATAGGAAGCTCAGGATGTTTATTTCTTATTACATCAAACATTCTTTTGTGAGTTTCTTCGAGCATATCTAATTTTGCGTTATGGTCATAATCATATACGAAAGCAGACATATCAAGCTCTGAAACATAATTTGCCATTTCTATTTCTCCTCTGGCAGAACCTGAAAAGCCTAAGTTTACAAAATTGCAATCAAGGCGTCTTGAAATAATTGCCTGATAAGCATTTCCCGGTCTTGATGCACATCCACCCTGTGTGATTGAAGAGCCGTAATATACTACCGGTTTTTCAATAGAATATTCCTCGCTTTCTGATATTGCTGCACCCTTGTCTATACCGATAAACAATGATATTACATCGCTGTAAAGCGGAAAATTGATTGTTATATCCTTATCATCATTGTTAAGGAAGTCCTTAATGCTGCTGTACCCCTCTTCCATATTGTACGGAGGTATAAACGTTCCACTGTATTCGTTATTAGCATAAATGTCAAATCCTGCACTTGCCTGCAATGGGAAATGCGGCATTCTTCCAATTCTGTCCAATTTTGCAAATATTGCAACTTTAGATGAATTTGTTTTGAATCTTACTCTGCCGCCTGCGGTATTTGCGTGCTGAACCAAAACACCGTCACTGATAGAATTCGCTGATACTGCTGCTGCTACATCAGTAGGCATTCTCTTAAATCTATCATTATTTTCATCAGGAAGAATAAGGCCATATACCTTTAAGGGCTTTTCAAGAGAGTTGTAAATTTCAAAAGCATTTATATCAACATTTTCATCTACAAAAAAATTCTTATCAATTTCTTCAATTTTTGATATGTTTTTTGACATAAGTCTTCACCTTAATCCTTTCATCTCATTATATAGATTTATATGTCCAGACCGTATTTCCACGGTTTTTTATCTTCGGGTTTAACCCATCTTCCGCCTGTAAAATCAGGAATATCCACAGCTGCACCTCCGCGGGCTATAGACATTTCAGTAAGGGCACTAATGCTCATAAGTATTGCTGCATCATAGATGTCAATAGGTGATGATTCATCATTTTTATACATTTCAACAAAAGCTCTTAACACTATGTAGTCCATTCCGCCGTGGTCATCTTCAACATTTAAGCTGTCATACTCTTTCCAAATTTCAGAATCGTACTTCTCTTTATAATCATCAAAATTATTTCTGATTTGGTTCATTGTAACGGGACCACTTTCATCTTGCTGTGTACCATCCTCAACAACTATTGATTTAGTATCCTCATTATACATTCCCTTTGTTCCACGCACCGTATAATTTCTTGAATAAAACGGACGAGGTAGCGTAGTATCGAGAGTTAACGCTATAGTTTCTCCACCGGCACATCTAATTATTGTACTAACAATATCACCCTGTGCAAATTTAGCATCTGCAAGGCTTGCAGACTTAGCAAGAGGGCCCTTGTTGTACTCATTAAGACCTGCCGCCTTTGAAGCAACCGAAGAGAGAGTTAACATTCTGTTACCCCTGTTAATATTCAATACCTTACATATAGGACCAAGCTGATGTGTAGGATAATTATCACAACATCTTAAAAGATAGTTTCTCAATCTGTAGTGCCTTATTTCTTCACCTGATGAAACTTCATTTCTTAAATCGTGACCGTAGCCCCCTGTGCAATGGACAATCTCTCCAAAAGCTCCTTGCCTTACCATATTCATAATCATAAGCTCAGGACGGTCATAACAGCAATTTTCAAGCAGCATAAATTTTGCACCCGTTTCCTCCTGTGCCTGAACAAGCCTTTGACAGTCAATAAGTGAATATGCACCACCTACCTCAAGACCAACGGCTTTTCCTGCTCTCATTGCCGCTACTGACACAGGAACATGCAGTTCCCAGGAGCAAAAAACACATACAGCATCAATATCAGGGTTTTTCACAAGCTCCATATAATCACAGGTTCCTGTAGCCTCAATATTTTTTTCATCCTTCAGATATTTTATCATATCATTGACTCTGTCTTCATATTCATCACAAATCTGAACAATTCTGACATCTTCCATATTGGCTAAAAGCTTAGTCAAGCTTCTTCCTCTTTTGCCAACGCCTACAACACCGACTCTTATTTCATTTTTCATAAATATAACCTCGCTTATATTTCCACGTTTATTTTACTATTTGATATACCTTTTCTGTCTTACTTATTCCATCTTCAGCCACAACTGAAATTTTAAAGCTCTTTGCATGGCGCACAGTTATCTTTCCGCTTGATGGCATAGGAACACCATCTATATAAAGGGTTGCCCCTTCGGCCGTTTTTACAGAATAATTTATAACACCGCTGTCCTGATTTACAAAAAGCTTATTTTCCTCTCCCTCAATCACGCCAAAGGTTTGTTTTCCGTTTGAAAATTCTGCCGATTTAATTTGTGAATCTGAGGAAAGAAGTGCTGATTGATTATAACTTATCCTCTTAACCTCATAGGGGGTAAACGATAATGACTCTGTACCGATTCCGTCTATTTTAATATTGACGCTTTGCTCCTCTTTGGTATTATTTACTGCAAAAAGATATGTCTTTCCGTCAAGATGGCGCATTGTCATATTTAGCCAGTCTCCACCGCCGATAACATTATATTTCGGTGTTGGCTCATCAGACAAAATGATGTTTTCATAAGGCTCAACATCGGCAAAAACTGCATTAAGCTTTGCTATCCATTGTTCTTTGGTTTCGTTTGTATCCTGAATCATAGAGGTGTATGAATACCAGTCAAGCCCCTCTGCGCCCTCACAAATTGCCTGCCAAGCCATATTTTTAAGCTCTGTTTCATTAGGTCCGCGACTATCACCGCGTTTAGAATAGCAAAAGCCCTGCAGAACAAGATAAACAGGTCTGTTCGGGAAATTTTCCTTCATAAGACGAACATTCTTTCCAATAACAGAAAGGTCATCTGTCTCCTTCCCTTTCACAGGATACGGGTCTATTCCGATAAAGTCAGAAAGACCTACGTATGTCCCATACTTGTCAAAAAATCTATCAGCAACTCCAAGAGTCGGGTGTTCTATGTCCTCTACAGCAAATATTTCATTACTCCATCTGAGTTCATCCCCCGTTAAAAATGGGTCATTCTCCTCATGAAGGTAGTATCCGTCTAAAACCGGATTTTCCTTATTATCTCTCGCCACCTGCGTAAAGAGATGCAGTATATCCTCTTGCTCAGTTATGTATTGCTGTGCCAAATCAGAATTTCGAACACTGTAAATGTAAGGATTCAGTGCAATATTGTGCGTCATATTATTATCTTCTAAATATTGAAGGGCTGCTTTTGCATCATCTGACAATGATGAATCTTTTCTAATCCACCATGAACCGTAATTTGATATAGTATCAATTCCTGCGTTATGTGCCGTCCGTACTACTTCGAGCGATGTACCCGAGTTAAACATACGCTTTAAAAATGTTTTGTTTCCGTTTCTATATATGCGCCCGTTTTCATCCAAATAGACTGACGGTCTGTAATCCTCAGACCTTTTACGAATAGTATCTTCCTTAGTAGAAATAATTTCGTCATTAGTCTTGTCAATCAGATTTGTAACAAGATAGTAATCGCCTTCCGGGAGTCCTTTTGACGAAAATGTAAAATTCATTTTTTCAACACTTGCATACATTTGCGCACTTCTGTAAACATTTTCGTTTTCATCAATAATCTTGGTTTCAACCGTTAAATTTTCAATATTATAGTAGTTCTGAGGACTAACAATAACATTAAGGGATATATCAGCCTCTCCGTCACCGTAAATAAGTCCTTTGTAATTTGGTTTGAGCAGAATAGTTTCAAGCGGATTTAAGATAATCTGCTCAAGCCTGAAATTATCAAAATATACTGTTCCTGTAAGGTTTGCAGGAAGATATGCAGTGAGATACAAACACTCCGTTCCATTAGGCGTCATTAAAAACTGTAAATTTGACCATGATGAATTTTCGTACCCTGCTTTCTTCTCTGAGCCGTTTGCTTCTCTGAGATATTTATTGTTTCCGAATGCAGAAAGTATATTATACGGGGATGCTCCGTTAACATTCTCGGTAGTTATATCGCAGCTGAACGCATACATAAAATATGGTTTTACTACGCTATTATCATTAAATCCAAATTTAACCTCTATAGGATTAGGTACAATTTCACCTTTTGAGTTTGTTTTTGTTGTATCCGTCTTTACAACTTTAAGGCGTCCACCCTCGTAACTTACTTCTCCGTTTCCTGATACAGAGCGTACAAGTCCGATAGAGTTAAGCTTATCTCCGTAGAAATCCTCTGTCAGAATTTCACTGTTTAATGCGGTGTTTATATCAAAGGGATCAGGAATATTATTTTCCAGTCTTTCATTAACATTTTCACATCTTAGTCCTGCCTCATATTTATAGGCACTTACCGAAGTTCCTACACTTAAAGCCAACATTAATGATGTTATAAACGCAATTATTTTCTTCATTTTTGTTCTCCGTTCACAGAAATTGAATTAACACCTATAAAACACGGAGGGGCGATGCCCCTCCGCGAAACATTACCGTATGAAAGGTGTTATTCTGTTATTGCCTCGTCATATGAATTAGCAAGAGGAACAAGCTTACCTTCTCCGTCAAGTGCAAATATCCTCAATCTGTTTGCTGTGATTGTTCCTTCACCGAGCGGTATTGAAATATCGCTTGTAATTCCATTTACAAGTTCCTTATCTATCAATACAGGCTTAACCAGTTCATTGCCGTTATAAAATGCAGCAATGAATTTTGCGTCTTGTGCCACATCTGAATAGAAATCAAATGTCAGATTTCCACCTGTAAGTGCGTATGTGGGTGCGCTTGCAAATGATACGGGTGCACTGTCAACAGTGAAGTTGAACAGCTTTGTTGCAGAGTTGTTTTCAGCAAAGCCAACACCTGTTATACTCTTTACCTTTGAGTAGTCACAAGCATAATCAATACCTGGGAATACATTTTCATATTCAACCTTCATTTTGCAAAAATCGGAAGATGTAAAGGTTCCGACAGCAAAAGTGTCAGCTACATTTTCTTCACCGATTTTTTTATAAAGCTGTATTCCGTCAGCACTTGCTACAGGCTGATTAAAGCTGATTATCTTTGAAGCTGCGTCATAATCTGCAGTAAGCTTGTGACTTTCTACCCATGGCTTTATACGGTAAAGCGTAAAGTCATCAAACGTTACCTCCATATTATGATTCCACAACTGTGTCTGCGCACTATCGCTAAAGTTAAGTGATTGTCCTCCGAGTATAAATGTCAGCTCATCTTCTGCGTCAAAAGTACCGGGGTTAAAGCTATGCGACCATACCTTTTTGCCTGTTACAGTTTCCTTGATGGAAATGCTTACCTGCGTTCCATTTACACCCATAATAACATCATACCACGTATTTTCATTTATTACGCCGTATCCATTATCCGTGTTTGTATCATCACCGTAATGAACATATGTGATACCATTTGATGGTGCTGTGTATATTTTTGCACATTTGCTTTTGCTAACACCCATCCCATAATACTTATCATCCTGCGTTCCAACACCTATTCGCATATCCACACCGCGGAAGGTAACGTCGTTATATTCTTTGTTAATGGTTACACTGGTTTTATCAGGATAGTTGAAGGAAGGCATCTGTCCAATATTGAAACGATACGTAGCAACGAGATTTTCATACTGTGTTACGCCCTCTGCCGTATATACTTCTGCCGCTGCTACAGTTTTATTGCTTCGAAGAGCGTGGTTTGCAGTTATAATGTCACGGTTCATTGTACTAAACTTTAATCCGGCGCCCTCATATCCGTTTACAATTTCATAAGCACCTTCAATTTTTTGCTGAGTCGAAGCTTCCAATATTCCGGTAGTATTGCTTCCGAAAGATTTTGATACAGTTCCAACTTCGAGTTCATTAAAGTTTTCTGTATATGTTAAAATCTCATCAACAGGCAATTCGGGTTCATCAGGTTCTTCTGAGCCACCCGGTGTTCCTGCTGTAGTAAAAGTAATTGTATCAGTACTTGCCGCATCGCCGATATTTTTGCAGCCTGAGAAATCAACTGTGTAAATAGTGCCTGAAGCAAGAGCAGGAAGAGAAACCGTATATGTATTAAGCTTGTTTGAAACTTTTGTCATTGTGCAAGCAGTGCCGTTAACCGTTGCGCTGAAACCATTTTTAAGCGGTTGGTCAAACTCAACAGTCAGAGTTGTTGTATCTGTTGAGATATCTGTTGCACCGTCTGTAATAGTGCTTGAAATCACACTTGGCTTATAGTCTGCTGCTGTATACTTCATAAGCTCCGCATTATCAAATTCAGCCACAAACTGTCCTTCATTTATGTATGTTGGCACAAAGTATCCTGCTTTAAGTGTCTGAGTAGTAGCACTACTCAGATTACCATTAGTATTACTTAAAATTATTTCTCCGGTGTCTGCATCGGTAACATAAGAACTTCCGGTTGTACCTTCAAACACACCCACTACTCTGTACCACTTATCAGTAGTCAAAGTAGCACCCACTGTATCTCCAGAGAACTTATAGACTTTATTTCCGTCCAACTTAAGTCCTGCAGCACCACCGCTTCTCATCATATACATCTGGGCATATGTACCGTTGGCTGTAGGAAATGACTTAAATCGCACATCATATGAAAAGCAGTGTACAATACCAGTCTCAAGTGTTATCGTTTTTACGTAAAGCTGTGTATTAGAACTATACTTTGTGCCGGCGGAATTATGGCTGGAGAACCTCAGAACCTTATCTGTTTCACTGCCATCCTTCGATACTATTGAAAAGCATGCTGATTCACCTGATTTTGCCTCAAACACATCACTCGTGTGTGTGCCACTTTTCGGATAACCTGCAAAATTCCCCGTCGATATAGTTTCATCATCAAAATTATCCGCCCAATATCCTGTCTGTGAATTCGTAGGCAGTGCCGCAAAAACTCCCATCACGGGGCAAAGAGTGAGCATAACCGTAATGCTCAAAAGAATTGCTACTATTTTTTTCAACATTTTCTTTTTCTCCTTTTTTAATATATTTAATTAAATTAAATTCATTTTACAATTTCTCCGCTTGCAAGAGGTACAGGCTTTCCATCTGTATCAATTAAAATTATCTGAAGCTTTTCCCCTGTATTTAATGCACCGCCGAGGTTGAATGTCTGTGTGGTTTCCCCTACAGGTACATCTGACAGTACAATTGTGTCTATTTTATCCATTTTACGAACAGCATTACCTTCGTTAATCTCCTCTACACCGTAACGGACGGCAATCACAGTTCCAGAAAATTTCAGGTATGAAAAATCTTCATTGTCTGATATTGTGAAGGTCACATCCGTTTTTGTATTATCGAGGCTATTTGCCGCTATATTATTTATTGCAACATCATTCCAAAGGTGAGTATCCTCCGTTGTAAAGGAAACAGATGGAATAGTGCAGCTCCCCCCTGCAACATAGGCTACATTCGTAAATTCAACAGTATAGGTTGAATTTCTGTCTAACATACCTGCATTCAAGCTTAGCGTGTTTCCATCGAGCACAGTCGGACAAGTAACTGTATCTTCCCCTTTTTTAAGGATAAGCGTACTTGTCGGTGTAACCTCATAACTGAATTCAAAGCTCAGTTCTGCATTTCTTTTAACATTTTCTGCATCGTTTTCGATGGAGGCTTTCCTTAATTCCTGTTCGGTGGTAAAGGTAATCGCTGCACCACTCGATGTGCCGGCGGAATTTGTACTTCCCGAAAAATCTACTGTGTAAGTGGTATCACAGCTAAGAGTGGGAAGTGTTACGACATATGTAGAAATCTTGTTTGCAACCTTCTCCATAGTGCAAGGCTCTCCGCCTACTGTAGCACTCAAGGTATCAAGAATCTGGTCAAACACAATAGTGAGTGTTGTTGTGTCTACGCGAACTCTATCTTCATTATTTTTAATTGAGCTTGAAACTAAACCCGGAACATCGACTGCAGGACTATACATAAAGAGTTCCGCATTATCAATTTCAAACTCAAGTCCACTGATTTGACCATTCACAACAGAGAATGCCCTCAAGCTACCTATGGAGTATGTTCCTGTCGTATCACCAGTGTGCACAATCTCACCGGTGGATGCATCAGTAACATACACAGATGCATTCTGGTTGGTATTTCCCCCTAACATAAATACAACTTTGTACCATTTGTCAGAACTTAAAGTAGCTTTATATCCATTACCGCTATAATTAGAAATTGTGTTTTGTACCATCTTCATTCCTGCAAAGTTACCACCGCGAACAAGGTACATACTTGTACTAGAGCTTGTAGAAAACGACTTAAATCGTATGTCGTATGAAAAGATAGTCATAGTATCGGCGGTAGGACTTTGGTCGATAGTATAAACTCCAGTATTTGCACTCACTGTGGAGCTACCATCAGACTTTTGACTTGAAAAACGCAGAACTTTGTCTGTTGTGCTTCCATCCTTCGGCACTATAGAATAAGCCTGCTGACCATCACTGTTATTTTTGAAGACACTACTGGAATAATTTGCAAAATAATCAGATAGGGCTTTGTCGTCAAAATTATCCGTCAAATATCCTGTCTGCGTTGCACAGGCATTAATTATTCCAAACAAACTAATTAAAATTGCGCATATTACACTTAAGGTTAAAGTGCGTTTAAACAAAATTCATCATCCTTTCTAAAATCGAAATATCTCTAATGTGACAATTTTTAGTCAAGCACATAAAAGATGTGGTCATAACAATACCCTTTGTCATAAAATCTTGTAAAAACATACGCATCTCTGCCTGTCGAGGTTGTCGGCAATTGACTGATGGGAACAAGCTCCGCCGTTTTATCCGAAAGATAGTATACGGGAACATTAGTCTTACTTGTCGTTAATTTGAACATAAAAGTATCGGAATTATTAGGAACAGAGTATGTAAGGAAGCTGCCAATCTGTTTTTCCGCCTTAACAAACCCATATTGCTGACCGCCGTTAACGGGGATATCACGCATATCAGGTGCATTACCGGATAATAAATGAGCACTGAAATCAAATACTCTTTCAATATAATTTATCTCACCGTCAGAATTCGTTGTAAAAAGTACAGTATCTCCTTTTTCGATTTCTGTCATAAAGCTTGAGGTTTCCTTTTTCGTTACATCATAGGTGTCGATGAAACCCACATTATTCCAATCTGTTTTTGAGCCTGCAACAAACAGTTTCGCTGTAGCTTCGTTTACAAAATACTTTCCTTTTCCGTCATAGCTTACAACGTGAAGCCAGTATCCCTCGTCACCATTTGCGTTTCTTCCGCCAAGGACTTTTTCAACAAGGGAGCTTCTGTTACTCGCCTTAAACTGTGACTGAGTTGTAACGCTTGAGCCTGCAGAAATATTGTATGCAGAATATTTAACGATGCAGGAAATCTCTCTATCCTTATTCACATCATAGCCCGCTATGTATGGATCAGTACCTAAAGACGAGGCGGTTCCTATGCTGAAGTCAGCGTCCTCCCCCTCTTCACCGATAATTGCCTCGTCAACAAAGACTATGCAGTCTTCACTGATTGCATACTTTCTGTCAATAACATTCGAACGGATTTCAGTCTCGGATTCGCCACTGCTGTTTTTTGTAGAGCGGATATCCTCTGTCAGGGAATTATCTTTGCTTTCGCCTGTCCTGAGCGTGGAAGAGGTATCAACCTCTTTAAGCACATCATCAATAACCTTGTACCTGATTACGGTGCGGTTTGTAAGCCGTGCCTGCTCTGCAGCGTCTATTTCAGATAGCTTAAGACTTTTTCCGTCAAGGATTACCTTTTTATTTGCCGAATAGGTGGCTATGCTTCCATCTTCACCCATAATCTTCAGCATAAATACATCCTTTAAACCGTCTTTTCCGCAATAGCTTTTGATAAGGTAACCATAACTCATAGAATTTTTTTCATTATCTATTTCGTAATATGCTATCTGTCCAAAATAATCAATGTATGCATTTATATATTCACCGAGCTTTACGGGAAGAATATCTCCTTTGGAAACACGAAGATAATATGCGTTTCCAAGTTCATACTCCGTATCATTAATAAACACTTTATCCTCTGCAGTTCCCTCAAGAATACCGCTTGCCTTTCTTGAGGAAGCATATAGCTTCAAAAGCTTAGTTTTATTAGGGCTATAGTCATACAATATATTTCCGCCTGCATCAAGCTTTATATGACCGCCTTCAATCTCAAAGCCATCCGAAGCTATTCCTACCAGCATACCTTCTTTTAATTCAGAAATTCCCACCGTAGACTGATTTAGGTAAAACACGCTGGAATCAATTTCCCGGGCATCAATCGCCTTTTTAGAAAAGCGAGTTATAATGAGATTATCAGCGACATTTATACCTTCAATTATATCCTGAAAAACAATCGTCATATTGACAATATCAAAGCTGCCGTTATTATCAGTATCAAGCAATGTAAGTGTACCACTGCTTCCTATAAAATCTTCAAAGAGAGCCACTGTAGGCGAAAGCGTCTTTCCGTTTATCAAAAGATAAGCATTTGTCGGAATTTGATATTTTTCATTCTCTGCATCCTTCAGTGTAATTACATTTCCGCTTTTCATTACGGTTTCAAGGTTATTTGAATTTAGTGTAACAGATTCTAAAGCCTTTTTTACAGTTATACTCACAACCTCTTCGTCATTTGTGCCGTTTGTGGTATAGTATATAACCTCAGCACCAATAAGACTATCCTCAATCATCAGCTCTGTATAATAAACCTCTCCGCCTATGTTGACATAGCCTTCTTCTGTCTTTCCCACTACAAGTCCAAGGTTTGAATTTGCAATAATTTTTCCTTCTCTTTTTACAAGATTCCACATATCAAAGAAGCACAGTCCACCGAGGTCTACATTCCCCTCTGAAAAGAAGCTTATCTGCATAGCGTTTGCAATAAGCTCCGCCACTTCGTCATAGGAAAGCGCCTGCGAGTCATTGATACGAATTCCTTTTAAAATGCCAAGTTTATTCGCAACATATGTGTAGGCACTGTCATTATCTCCCCGTTGACGGGCATGCTCTCCATAGCCAAGTATTTTTACAAGTGCCTTTTGTGCATCTGACAGAGTAAGCTTCGCTCCCGGATTGAAAGAGCCGTTTTGGTCAACTGACATATAGCCAAGTGCAAGTGCCTGAACTATAGAAACATAGTTTTCATTTTCAAAAATATCATTCGCCCTTATTTCCTGCTCAGCTGTTTCTACCCTGAAATCACCAACTGTGTTTGTGTCCATCAAATCAAGTGTTTTTGCAAAATCTCCTCTGGTATATGTTTTTGGGAAAAGTCCGCTTTTAACAGGTCTTTCCACGATACCAAGGTCAAAAATCAGGTTAATTTCTTCATCACTTGCTGCACTGGCAATCGGAATTGAGATAAGCTGAAATGATAATATTAAAATGATACAAAGTGATAGTATTCTTTTCACTTTAGCTTACACCCCCTTAACTAAATCGGTAAGTCTGCAGATGATTGCGCATGCCTCTGCCCTTGACAATGGAGAAGCGGGATTAAAGTTATTTTTATCGTCGCCGCCGAATATTTTATTTGCACTGACCTTTGCCACTGCCTCCTGCGCATATGAAGAAACTGTAGCGATATCATTAAATGCTATTCCTGCACCCGACTGCACATTGTTCATATCAAGAATACGTGCCATAATAACTGCTGCATCCTGACGGCTTATATCAACACCTTCACCAAACACTCCGTCAGAAACTCCGTTTATAAGACCTTTTTCATAAGCTGTCATTATATATTTTTCGTAATACGCGCCACTTGGAACATCTGAAAATACAGATGAAGTTCCGCTAAGCTCCATTTTTATTGCACCGATAAGGATTTTTACGAAATCCTGTCTTTTTACCGTAGCTTCAGGTGCAAACACATCATTTCCCACACCATTTATTACGCCTTCGTTATAAAGCTTTTCTATATAAGAATTTGCCCAGTGGTTGCTTTTTACATCCTTAAAAGGTGCATCAGGTTCTACGGGAGTTGGGTTTTCAGTTTTTCCCGATGAACCACCTGATGAGCCGCCTCTGAATCCACCTGTACTCGTAACCGAGCTACTGTTATCACTACTTCCTTCTTCGCCACTTCCACCGCTTGTCGGGACAGAATTTTCAAACAGCGTCTTAACTGCACCTTTGCTTTCACAGCTTGCATTGGCACCGTTTTCAAGCACATTCGTATAAAGAGTGCTCAGTCCAAGCTCGTCTAAATCAGCGTTGGCAACAACATCTCTCACCTCTGAAAAATATGCACCGTATGTACCATCTGCCGATATAAGCGCTGTCAGCTCCTCACGAGTTGTCACACTTCTGAAAAGTCCGAGTGCAACAGCATCCTTAAAGCCCTGTGCAAGGGTAGCACTCGTCCCGAATTTTCCGTCCTTAACAGTCTGAAGCACTCTTGTCTGCTCTGCACCCCCAAGTGTTTTAAAATCAGAGGTTTCTGAAATATCAACTGTCCAGTAAGCTATCTTTTCAGGCTGGGAGGTATCCGTATTATACAAGCTCAGGATACCGAGCGTATCAGCACTTGTCCAGAGGGATTTATATGCTGCCGCTTGATTAAAGGCATTAACGAGGGTTGTCATTGTGAAATCTGCATTTCCCTTTAATGTGTAAAGAAGACTTGTAAAGTCACTCACATCACTGCCAAAGGTATTGTAAAGCGACATTTTCGCACCTGACTTTTCAAGCACTTTTTTCCCTGTGTTATCATCTGCAATAAAACCTGCATATGCCGTATGGGCATTTTGATTAAATTTAGCTACAAGTGTATCAATATCCTCTCTACCGACATTGTCAAAGCTTGCAAACTCAATAGCTCTTTTGCCTTCTCCATCAAGATAGCTCACCACTACATAACATTTATCGGTAGGAAGTTCCGTCTTACAATAGTGTACTATAGCGCCATCGGCATTTGCCTTCAGCGTTACAACATAATCTGCCCTATTCAAAAGAGCGACAAGTTCCTCATTTGTATCTATCTCACTAAGCTTCGTTGATGTAACATCAACGCTATTGTCATCCTTTATTGCAGGGATGACAATAACAAGCACCGAAGTGCCTTCTGCAGCCGATGTATCATAGTTTACATTAACATATCCGGCTGCTGCAGTTACAGAATTGTCAGCAGCGCTTACACTTAATACGGAGGAAAACACAAATAATGTAATAATACAATATGCAAATAATTTTTTCATTAACTTTCCTCTTTCTCAACAAGTCTTAATACCTTTTCTGTTACAAATCGTCCATCCTCAGAAACAACCTTTACTTTAATTTCTGTTTTTCCTGAAAGGTCGATTTCGCCTGTCAAATCAGCCTTTTCTTCATTTATGTAAAGAGTTGCAAAGTCGCTGATTTTAGCAATATAGGATGCCTTTGTTGTGTTTTTGTCTATAACATAATACGCATCACCCTCGGCATCAAGCATTGTATGTCCAACGAGTCCAAAACGCTTGATTTCTGCGTGAGAAGATTTATAGTCTGCCTGAGAATATTCGAAAACCTCTGTTTCGTATTTATTCCAGCTAATGTCAAACCATCCGTTCTTGTCAGCTTTATATGTCTTTCCGCTGTACAATCCTTTTATAGTATCAACACCATCGAGATAAATACGTCCTGTTTCTAATTCTGTTGAAGTGTTAACAGTAAAGAGATAGCTTTTATCTCCATTCCTCTTTGACATATGCTTAAGCCAGTCTCCGCAGCCTTTCAGTTCATAGTGCGGTGCAGGCTCGATTGAAAGTAACGTCTGTTCAAAGAACTTAACCTCTTTATATACATCCATATAAGAATTCCAAACCTCTTCAAAATCGAAGCGTTCTGTATCAAGATATGTAGAAAGATGGTAGAAACCATATGCATCAAGCATACACGCCCCTGCAATAATCGCCTGAAAAGCCATATTTCGGAATTCAGCCTCCGTAGGCTGACGCAAATCGCCGCGATTATAATAATGGAATCCCTGCAAAACGGGATAAACAGGTCTTCCGGGATTTTTCTTCCTTGCATCGGATATGGTATTATAAACCTTTGAAATATCCTGATCCTCTTTTCCTGTTACAGGATATGGGTCAAGTCCGAGGAAGTCTGAGGTTTTAGCATAAACACCAGGTCTTGAAGGCAGATAGTTATCAATAGCGCACAAGGTCGGATGGTCTAAATCAACACTCTCGATAATCTTTCTTGCCCAGTTCTGTTCCTCACCGTAACGGGCACCATTCACTTCATCATACAAATAATAACCGAATAATCCGGGTAAATCCCTGAAATTTTTGGTGAGCTTTGTCAGAAACCCTCTCAAATCGTCCTGATTTTTAATCCTTTTCTTAACCTCTGCTGTGCCACCGTCCATATACATTGTACCTGTGGAGATTGATAGTGTCTTTCCACTCTCAACAAAGTCTTTTACAAGTCCCTGATATCTTTCTGACTTTCCAAAGCCAAATTGAATATATCCAAGAATCGTAGCGCTATCAAGCCCGGGAGCATCAAGGAAGTAAGGCTTCCAATTTTCCAAGCCTCCGCTTGCGAAGTAGCTCGTCATAAACCTTGGCTCTCCATCATAAAGCACACGTCCATATTCATCAAAATCAACAACAGTTGTAAAATCACTTTCCCTTTTATGCAGGAGCCACTGTGTGCTCTGAATTTTTTCACCTGTGGATTTTTGGTAAACAATACTGTCAAGGTAAAAATCCTTTCCCATAGGCAGTGTTTCAGATGAAAAGTAGACATCCATCACTTTTGTAACGTTGTCCGTTACACTTTCTAAAAGAACATTGTTGTCATCATCAGTAATCTGTGTAACAATGCGAAAATCATTCAAATCATAGTAACCATTACCATCATGCACATATGTTCTTAAAGCAATGTCACCTTTTCCGCCCTCACCCTTGATTATTCCTTTATAGGCAGGAGCCATCAAAACAGTATCTATGGGATCAAACTGAACGACACTTGCCCTGAAATCATCACCATAAAATATTCCCTCAAGGCTTGCAGACATATACATACCCAGTCCAATCTGATAGGAGGTCGGTGGATTGAGGTCATTAAGCACCTCTTTTACCTGCCTGATAGCCGAAACCTCTACCCAGTCGCCTTCAGTCTTTATCGCTGTACCATAGCCCTCTCCAAGCCATACTCCATCCTGGTCATAAATGGAAACAAGGACTGTAAAATAACCGCTTCCGGTAAGCTTTTCCGCCCTCACCTTACCTGTAAGGAGGATAAAGTCACCCGCCTGAACTACTCCTGGCTCCATAGAATACCTTATGTTCGGAATTTTATGGTCTTCTATCTTCATACATTTAGTGCCGTCGTAGCCACCATCAGCATTATAATTTGCCGTACCGTATTTTACCCCGCCATTAAAATCAGCGTCATTAAAGTCTTCAAAAACTAACTCTTTAAAAGGTTGGTTTTTAGGGTCAAATGGTACGGGCTTTGCATGGGCAAGCCTGTCATCTGTGGGAACATCATACGGCGGGTCATACTGCGAGTCAGCGCCCATTCTTCCCAAGCTGTCGTGATATTTTCTTTTTGCTTTTTCGGCATTTACAATTGCAAGTGCCGCATCAGCCCTTGTCACATATGACTTCGGATAAAAAAGATTGTTTTCCTTTCCTCCTATAATACCATTTGCGGCAAGTAAGAAAACTGCGTCTTTTGCATAGTCAGAGATCTCGTTATTATCTGCAAAAATCACAGAATTTTCAGTTTCAAGGGATACGCCCTCTTTGTCAAGAAATCTTTTTAATATTACCGCCAAATCCTGTCTTGAAACTTGTTGACCTGTTCCAAACAGATTTTCTGAAACACCTTCGACAAGACTGGATGCAGCAATACTTATCACGTATTTTGCATACCAAGTTCCTGCCGGCACATCATTAAATATAATTCCTTCTGTCACTTCCTTTAAAGAAAATGCGTTTGTAAGAATTTTTGCAAGTTCTTCCCTCTTTATGCTATCCTCAGGGAAAAAGAGTGTTTCACTTTTTCCATTTACGATACCACGCTGTGCAAGCTCCATAATAGCGTCATACGCATAATAATCATCTGACACATCCGCAAACTCTGTTTTAGCATCTTCTTGCACCTCTTCTGCCAAGCCCGTCAACGGAATGGCAAGGGTAATAATCAGTAGCAACGAAATCAGTTTTTTAACCATATATTCCTCCAAAACTTATTTTCCTAAAATTGCTTTATTCATATTGTCTTCAACACTCTTGGCAGCTTTTGCAATTTCTTTTCTCTTTTTATCCCAAAGCTTTTCAGCGTCACCCTCGGCTACAATAATTTCAGCAAACATTGAATTTACTTCGTATGCAGCATTGAATTTTACATAATCTTCAGCAGCATATGAATCACGTTTAACATCCCAATTAAGAAGGTCAAGTTCATGGCTACGTTTTGCAGCCATATATTCCTTAGAAATTGCTGTCGCCGTCGGGTCTGTAGAACCTGAAAGTTCAAACTGAGGAGATATAAAGTTTCTGAAGAACTCATATGAAGGATACTTATCACCAAGACCCGGGAGCGAACCATCTGCATTTCTCTCACGAAGGATTACATATTCGTCCCCTTCTTTTTTATAGTCCACATCGGGAACGCCGAGACGAACCTGCGGACCGCCCTCTACGCTCGAAATATAATCTGCAAGCTCAAGAATTTTTGCCATTTTTTCGTCTTCGATTTCAGGATTAAAGTAGTAGCCTGAACCGTTATTTCCGTCTTCACGTCCGTGTACCTTACCATCGGGAGAAACAATCCAGCAAACGCCAAGTGCATCATCAACATTGATATTCGGATTAGCTTTTGAAAAATCAGCTCTTATCTTAGTGAAATAGTAAGAACCCGCTCTCGGAAAAATAATTCCCGCACGCTGAGAACAGAATACTGAATTAAGGTCCTGAGGCTTCTGTGTGTAGAAGTCCTTTGCCAAAACCCCCTCTTTGTAAGCCTTTGCATATGCTTTTACACCTTCAGCTGTGCTATCCTCTGTAAGTCCGCAAACATATCTTCCGTTTTCATCAAGATGGAAATACTTATAGCTTGAGTTAAATGCGGTTATAAAAAGATTTGGAGCTTCTGTATAATCTGCCGCAATACCTACGGTATTTTTTGCACCTACGTTTCCAAGGTCAGCTTCCTTAAACTTCTTCGCCATATCCATAACAGCGTCATAGGTCATTATGTAATCTGTTTCTATTCCAAGCTGTTTTGCCCAGTCTTTTCTATAGGTAAAGCCATAACTGTCAACGAATCTATACTCATTCTTTTCCATAAGCTTTCTGACATCTTTTCCTTCGTTATATGCTGTGCGAAATTCATCAATCCAGGTTGAGTAATGGTCCATAGGACGGAAAATACCGTAAATTTTTCCGTTGTCTACTTCCTTAAGTTCGTTTAATATACCTGTCATTGCCATTGAAAATCCAAGGTTGGGGTATTTTTCTTCCCAATCATCAGGAAGTGCTCTTACCATTCCCTGCTGAGCATAATCTATATATTCGCCCATCATGAAATTTGAATATACAACATCCGGCATACTGCCTGATGAAATCCAGATTCTTGCTTTTTCCTGAGCTGAATCTGCCGGAAGCGACTTAAATTCAACATCAACACCGACTTTATCTGTTATGTAATTAAAGTACTCATCACCCTGCCATGTTTCATCAGCACCGGGATATCCAACTGTAATTTTAAATCCTTCACCGCCTGAAGATGTTTTCTTCTCCTCAGTGCAGCCTGAAAAAATTGAAGCTGCGACTACTAAAGCAACTACGAGACTTAAAATGCGTTTTTTCATATTCATTACCTCCAAATTTATATTCTTTTAAATTACTTTTTAATTAACCTTTTACGGCGCCTACCGTAAGCCCTGATATAAAGTATTTTTGCAGGAAGGGATAAACGACCATAATCGGAAGCATCGTTACAACAACGGATGCCATCTGCACATTTAATGCAAAGGTTTCCTTATTCATAAGATCCTCCTCAGAAACGCCCTCCTTAACAGTAGATGTTGCATTGCTTATTACTTCTCTCAAAACAAGCTGAAGCGGCCACTTCTTACTGTCAGAAATGAAAAGCATTGCATTATACCATTCATTCCATATTCCAACTGCAGTAAAAAGTGCCAGAGTTGCAATAATAGGTTTTGCAAGCGGAACATAAATACGCGAGAAAATTATCAAATCATTGGCACCGTCAATTTTTGATGATTCCTCAAGGCTGTCAGGAATTGTATAAAAGAAATTTTTTGCAAGAATCATATTATATGTACCGAAAGCACCGACAAGAATAACACTCCAAATACTGTCTATCAAGCCGTAGCTTTTAACAAGTAAGAACAACGGGATAACTCCACCACTGAAATACATTGTAAATACTGCAAGATTGTTTATTGTTTTGCTTAAAAAGAATTTTTGCCTTGAAAGAGCGTAGCCTGCTGCCGTTTCAATAAGAACTGCAATGGGGAGCTTTATTAAAAGCACTTGTAATGTAACTTTATATCCGTAAAAAAACTTACTGTCAGAAAAAATTTCTTCATAAGCTGTAAATGTAGGATTCTTCACAAAAAGCGCAAAGGGTGTTCGCATATACTCTTCTTGCGACATAAAGGAAACAAGTATAGAATTATAAAATGGATACAATATAAGCAGTCCCCATAACGCCATAATTGTACCAAGTATTATGTTTGCTGTATCAAATCTTTTTTTCATTTTTTCTCCCTCCTCTTATTCCAAAACGCCTGTACCTTCAAGCTTCCTCGAAATCTTGTTAACAGAGACAACCATAATAAACGCAACTACCGATTTAAAAAGCCCAACAGCTGTTGAATAGGAGAAATCAGGCACCTGCTGGAAAGTAATTCTGTAAACATATGTATCCAATATATCAGTCGTTTTTTGAACAACCATATTTGACATATTGAAAATCTGGTCAAACCCTGCGTTAAGGATAGAGCCAACACTAAGAGTGAGCAAAACTAAAATTGTTCCTCTGATGCAAGGAAGGGTAACGTGCCATATTCTTTGAAGTCTTGATGCACCATCAAGCTCTGCCGCTTCATAAAGACCTTTATCTATACCTGTTATCGCTGCAGAATATATAATACTGCTCCAACCGGCACCCTTCCATATATCTGTTATGTATAATATAGGAATAATCGCAGATTTATTGCCGAGGAAAACTTGTCGCCCCCCGCCAAAAAACTCCACGATATCATTAACGGGACCTGTGTAGGAAAGGAAATTCACTACAACACCCGACACGATAACCCACGACAAAAAGTGCGGAAATGTATAAACTGTTTGTAAAACCTTTTTAAAATGGCGATTGCGAAGTTCATTAAAACAAATTGCAATAATAATCGGTAGCGGAAACGTTGCTATAGTTCTACCAATACTGATTCTCAATGTATTAAAAAGAACATATAAAAAATATGAGTCGTTAAACATATTTTTAAAATGAACAAATCCTATCCACGGACTGCCATTTATACCCAATTTGGCATTGTAATCCTTAAATGCAATTAGAATACCGTACATAGCACTGTAATTAAACATAATAAGGTATGTAATCATCGGCAGCAACAACAGATACAGATACCTGTTTCTGATGACCTGCCTGACTATTTTACCGAATTTAGCTGATGATGAGTTAATAATTTTCTCTTTTTGTTTCAATTCATAGCACCTCTTTTTGCATTTTTGATATTGTCATTATATACAAAAAACAAATTCAATTAAATGGAAATTTGCGACAAATTGATGTAAAATTGCGACATTAATTTTCTATTTTAAGACAAACTAAAATTTGTATGCTATACTGTAGCTAGTTAAGTTTTAATAAGAAGGGGATTATATGTTTAGTGTTTTTATTATTGATGATGACAAGTATGCGGTAGAATCCGTTTACAATGCATTTCCCTGGAAAGATTTATTGGTAAGTTCTGTAAAAAAAATTTATCTCCCAAACGATTTGTGCAAACGGATTTTAGAAGAAAAACCAGATATCGTATTTATAGACATCGAAATTTATGATGTTTCAGGACTTGATATTATAAAGGAGTGTCAGGAAAACGGCTCGCAGGCTATTTTTATAGTGATAAGCGGTCATGACGATTTTTCCTACGCTCATACTGCAATAAATTTTGGTGTTCTTTACTATATACTTAAGCCTGTCCAACCTGATGATGTCAAAAAGGTTACACAAAAACTAAAAAAGGCATTATCTATCGAGACAGACGATTCCCCATCAGGAAACTTATCCTGGAGCAAGATAGATAATTATATCAAAAGTAACTATCATCTAAATATTCGTGTTCAGGACATATGTGACGCCTTTTTCATGGAAAGAAGGACTTTTTTCAGATTAATCCGAGAAAATTTAAATATGACATTTGTTGAGTATCTCACAGAAATACGGATTGATGCCGCAATGAAACTGCTTTTAACCACAACAATGTCTCTTTCAAGTATTTCTTCATCTGTTGGCATAGCTGATCATCGTTACTTCTTTAAGATTTTCAAAAAAAAGACGGGTATGACACCTTCCGAATTTCGACTGAGTAATGGAGGGATAAGTTAATGTATAAAAAAAGAAGTATTAAATTTCTTGTTTATTTTTCTATATTGCTAATCCTTGTTTCGTTCATACCAATACAGTTGTTTTTTTACTCAACCATACACAAACAGAATATTGCATACACAGAAAAGCTATTTGATTATATTGCAAATCACACTAACAATCAAATTCAAGAACTTAACAAAGATATTACCGAAATTACTTTCGAACTATCCGTAAACTCTACAATTCAAAAAAACATTTATGAATACTCTCCATCTGAGCTCATCAAAAATGCTGCATTTTCTCATGAAGTTCTGAGCGAATATAAATCAAGGAACTCAAACATTTGTAATCTTTCTATAGTTAAGGATGGTTCAATTCTACTTTCGAGCAGTGATATAAGCTTCTATGACCAAATTCATACCATTCTGAAAAAAATTGAATCAAAAAATATTGATTATGGATACTTTCACTCTCCTTTTATTATCAATGAACGAACATATTTTACATATGTTATTCCTGCATATCCTACTTCAAGGCAGCATTTTCACAAGCGAAATCAAAAGACTTTCGCTTTCTGTATCTATGAAATTAACGAACCAATTTCGGATATACTCAATGATGTAGATAAACATAATATCTTAGTAAAGATTACCGATGAGAATAATACAGTTTTACTTTCCCCAAATACAGATGAAATTGGAAAGAAAGCCGTTCCCATTTCTGATAAATTCTTTTCTCATACATTCAAATTAAGAGAAAACGACTGGACATTATCTGTTTACCTTGAAAAAGAAACAATTTCTTATCTTTCAAAATCTTCATCATTTTTGTTATTATGTATGCTTATTATAAGTTTTTTGATTTTACTTGCAACAACACATATGTTTAATGGGGTTATAATTAAAAGAGTTAGTTTATTAAAGAAGAAAATAAATCTTTCCCCCGTTGAGACTGTGGACAATATAGTATATGAATATGATGATGAGTTCGGTGAAATCGTTACAGTATTTAATGAGCTGTTGAAAAAAATTAAAATGCTTAACGAGGAAAAGCTGATAATTAACGAAAATCTTTTTAATGCACAGCTTCTTCAAAAGGAAACACGTTTATTTTATCTGCACAGCCAGATGTCCCCGCATTTTTTATATAACTCTATGGCTTGTATACACGGTGCAGCTTATAAATATAACGCTACCGATGTTATAGAATTAACTAATTCCCTTTCAACGGTTTTCAGATATTTTTCCAACAACAAAAATTTCTCAACTATTAAAGAAGATTTGGATTTTGCCATTGAATATTTTAATATTATCAACTCACGGAGAATTACTCCTATTAAGCTTTCTTATAGCATTGATGAAAGCCTTTATAACATCCGTTGTTTAAAAATGATTTATCAGCCAATACTGGAAAACACATTAAAGCACGCATTTAGTCCGGGAAGTGATGGTCAGGTAACGATAACCTCAACATTAAATGATAAGTATGCTATTATTGAAATACGGGATAATGGCAATGGATTTTCAGATGAATTCTTAAGCAGTTTTAACAAGATCAATTCTAATTGCGAACTAAATTCAATTCATAATTTTGACAGTGTAGGAATTATGAATGTTCATATGCGTCTGAAGCTTTTTTATGATGAAAGCTGCGGTCTTACAATTCATTCCGAAAAGGGCATTGGAAGTTGCGTAAAAATTATTTTCAACAAAGTTCTTCCGGAAAAGCCTTCATTTTTTGAAAACAAATAAACCATTGGGAGGTTATCTTATGTTAAAAACAATTTGCAGAGCCGATCGTATTATGCTCTATTGGTCTCTTCCAAAAGATTATAAATCAGGAGATTTCTTTGAAGTTTTTCTTGACGATAAAAAAGTCGGACAAACTGAAAAAACTCATTTTGAAGCAACTAATCTCTCCGAAAATCACAAATACTATTTTTCAATATTTATAAATGGTGAAAAACTTTGTGAAGCAGATGCAGAAACAACTGCTCGGAAAAAAGCTATTGATATATCAATGCCACCGTATAACGCTGTAGGTGATGGCAAAACGCTTAACACAGAAGCAATTCAAAAAGCAATAAATGCTTGCAGTGCAAATGAATATGTATATATTCCGTCAGGAGATTTTATGACAGGTGCATTAAGACTTCATTCTGATATGGAAATCTATATTGAAAAAGATGGAATATTACACGGAACAGACTGTGTCAAGGATTATGAACCAAAAGTAAAAAGCCGCTTTGAAGGCATTGAAATGATGTGCTATGCTTCGGTGCTGAACATTGGAGAGCTTGACAGAGATGGCGGATATAATTGCCAAAACATCAGAATATTCGGTAAAGGTACAATATGCGGAGGCGGTCTTTCACTGGCTGAAAATATAGTAGAAACTGAAACAGTGCTTTTAAAGAACTATATGGAATCATTGAGAGAAAAGATAAAAAATTGTGAAACACCAAAAACAATTCCCGGCAGAGCTCGTGGCCGTCTTATAAACATAAGTTCAGCACAAAATGTTGTTATTGGAGATTTAAGACTGATGAACGGACCAAGCTGGAATGTTCATATGATTTATTCAGATAACATTGTCACATACAACTGCGCCTTTCATTCAGAAAATGTTTGGAATGGCGACGGATGGGACCCTGATTCTTCAACAAATTGTACCCTTTTTGGTTGCGAATTCTTTACGGGCGATGACTCTGTAGCAATTAAATCAGGCAAAAATCCTGAAGGGAATATTATTAACAAGCCCTGTGAACACATTCGGGTATTTGACTGTTACTCTCATAAAGGGCACGGAATTGCTATCGGCAGCGAAATGTCAGGAGGTGTCAATGATGTTAAGATATGGAATTGCGATATGCTTAATTCAGAAAATGGCATACATATTAAAGGAACAAAAGAAAGAGGCGGCTACATCAAAAATGTAGATATTCGCAACTGCAAACTATCCAGAATACGTTTATCGTCTGCAGTAGGATATAACAACGATGGTGAAGCTGCAAGCTCTATCCCCTATTTTGAAAATTTCACATTTGAGGATATATTTCTTTCAGGCTATGTTCTTGACAGACGCGGAAACATCTTTGAAACAGATACAATTTCTATGTCCGGCTACGAAGAAGACGGACACAGCTTAACTAATGTCAAACTTAAAAATATTACCATAGTAAATCCCAAAGGAAAAAAAGAACACTCTATTTCTATAAAATGTTGCGAAAACTTGGTAATGGAAAATATAATTTGCAAATAAGGAGAAAATATATGTTTACTTACACTACACCCGAAAATCAGGGAATATCTTCTGCAGATATAAAAAAATACATTAAATTGCTTGAGAATTCAGGGCTTTCTACACATGATGTAATTATTTCAAAAGGTGATGCAATTGTATATGAAAACTATTGGGCACCTTTCCATAAGGATTTTTTGCACAGAATGTATTCAGTTACCAAAAGCTATGTTGGTATTGCAGTGGGCTTTTTAGAGCAAGATGGACTTGTTTCACTCGATGATAAAATAATTAAATATTTTCCCGAAGAAATGGAAAATCAGACCGATGAGAATTTTAAAAATCAGACAATTCGGGATATGCTGATGATGTCAACTGCGAAACTTCCTGAATCCTGGTTTATCAACAAGCCTGAAGACAGAGTTAAGTTCTATTTTTCAAACAAAACACCTCAATCAAGACCCTCGGGAACAATTTTCCAATATGACAGTACAGGTTCTTTTGTGTTGGGAGCTCTTGTGGAAAGGCTTACAAAAAAGACACTGGTTGATTATTTAAGAGAAAAGGCACTTGACAAAATAGGATTTTCAAAAGAAGCATATTGCCTTAAATGCCCGGGGGGTCACAGTTGGGGAGATTCAGGACTGATTTGTACTGCGCAGGATTTACTTAAAACTGCCCGTTTTTTACTAAACGGCGGAAAATGGAACGGGGAACAACTTTTAAATAAAGAATTTGTTCAGGCAGCAACAAGTAATCTGATTCAGACAAATCAATACGGACATACCCGCCATGACCACTATGGTTATGGATACCTGATTTGGAGAGGTGCCCAAAATTCATTTGCATTTAACGGTATGGGATGCCAATTCGCAATATGCGTTCCCCATAAAGATTTAATTTTAATTTACAATGGCGACAATCAGGGAAATGGCGATGCAGGAAAAATTATTATTGATAATTTTTTCAGTATGATAGTGGACAACGCATGTGATACTGCCCTCCCCGAAAACAAACCCGCTCATAGTGAACTTTTAGAATATTCAAAAGGATTAAAGCTTTTTTCTGCTAAAGGTGAAAGCAAAACTCCTTTTGAACAGGAAATAAATGGCGTATGGTATGATGCAGAACCAAACCCTATGGGAATATCAAAATTCCGCCTTGTATTTGAACATGGTGAAGGTCGCTTTGAATATACAAATGAGCAGGGAGATAAAACAATTAAATTCGGAATGTGCGAAAATGTTTTTGATTATTTCCCGCAAGAAGGATATTCAAACGAGATTGGAACTGTTCCGACAAAGGATTTTTACTATAAATGTGCGGCATCTGCTGCGTGGATAGAGCCACATAAAATTTTCATAAAGGTTCAGATAATTGACACATATTTTGGCAATCTTGCAATTACAATTGGCTTTAAAGATGATTTAGCAGGAATGTTTATGACCAAAACTGCGGAATTCTTTATGCAGGAATATATAGGATATGCCTCAGCAAAAAAGCAAATTAAATAATTCACGGGGGGTAATAGAATTGGTATCTCTTAAGAGTGAACACTTAAATAAAATTGATGATTTCATTATTAAAAATAAAAAACAAATAATTGAAGATTTGCGAAAACTAGTTGTTATTCCATCTGTAAGAACCACCGCTCTCCCCAATGCTCCTTATGGGAAGGCCTGTGCAGATGCACTGTTTAAATCAGTAGAATTATTTGAAGAAAACGGTTTTCCCGGCAGAGTAGATAAAAGTGTAAAATATGCTGTTTCTACATATCAAAAAGGAGAAAAATCTATTGGCTTATTTGCTCATAGCGATGTCGTTCCTGCCGATGGAGAATGGCTATACGGGAAACCTTTTGATCTTACAGAGCGTGATGGTTTTCTTATCGGCAGAGGCTCTAATGATGATAAAAGCGGTATAATTCAAATGTTATATGCAGCTAAAATCATCAAAGAACTTAGTCTACCATTAAAAAGCAGCCTACTATTTTTTATAGGTGCATGCGAAGAAGACGGAATGGAGGATATCATTGAATTTAAGAAAAACGAACCTATCCCTGATATATCTCTTATTCCCGATGGCGTGTATCCATATATTAAATCAGAGAAAAGCAGAACGACCTTATTGCTCGAAAGCAACCAAACGCTTGAAAACATAACACAAATCAGCGGAGGAACTGCTTATAATGTAATATTGGAAAAATTAAACATAGAATATGCTGATGGCAGTGCCGAGACAATTAACGGAATCAGTGGTCACGCAGCAAATCCCGAAGGTTCTGATAATGCACTTGTTAAATTTGCAAAAAATGCACAGGTCAACAATCGGTTATCAAAAAAAGATAAAGAATTATTTTATAATATTTCCTGTTTGTTTGAAGATAACTATGGCACGGGCTTTGGAATTTATAACAATGATAAATTTTTTGGCAAACTGACGTGCGCAAATGGAATTGTATCTACAAACAATGGAAAACTTTGTATATCGCTTGACATCAGACATACTCCTTCCGTAACAGGCGATAAAATTATATCTGCTATAAGACAGAAAACTTGTAATATGTGGAAAATTATTGATTCACATATTAGTACGGGTTACTTAATTCCTGACTCGAACTCTTATGCTATAGCAATTAAAAATATATATCGGGAGCTATCCGGCATTCAAGATGCTGAAGGGGTAAAAGCTAACGGAGGGACATATGCAAAGCATTTAAATAATGCTTTTTCAATAGGCACTTATATGAATACCCCATATGCTAAAATAATTTTTCCCGATGGGCATGGAGGAGAACACTCCCCCGATGAAGCAATAAATATTGATGGCTTTCTTGAAAGCATAAAAACTCTCATTGTTTTTATATTGGAACTTGATTTGCTATTGTAAAAAGTATATTTGCAAAAATATTTGATACCAAATATAAAATAAAATTTAAGTATAGAAAGGTGTGTAAATGGTATGAAGATTAATTTTACAGGACAGATTAATGAGGTAATCGAAGGCATAAAAGAGGTTGCGGGACAGCTTGGATTTATAATATCAGAAGATGGCACGGAACTTTATATTGAAAAAAATACAGACGGTACATTAAAAGTAAAAAAGGATAAGGAGAGAGTGTCTGTTTCGTATTGTATTAAAGCAGATTTTTACAGAGGCTTATCACTTGCCGTAGATTGCATAAAAAACAACATTGAAAGCTTTGAAAAAACCGAAAAACGTGCATTTGAAAGTTGTGGCGGAAGTATTGATGTTTCAAGAAACGCTGTTTTAAGAGTTGAAGCCGTAAAAAAATTTATACGGTATACTGCTCTTATGGGACACAATCTTATTTATCTGTATATGGAAGATACATATAAGATTGAAGGATATGAGTATTTTGGCTATATGCGCGGTGCATACAGCGAGGAAGAATTAAAAGAAATTGTGACATATGCAGATATATTCGGAATGGAGATTGCGCCCTCAATGCAGGTGCTTGCACACCTTGAAAAAACTTTAAAATGGAGATGCTTCCTTCCTATAACTGATACCCCGGACATTCTTCTCGTAGATGAGGAAAAGACCTACGACTTTATTGAAGCAATGTTTAAAACTTTAGCAAGATGCTTTAAATCAAGAAAAATAATTATGGGACTTGACGAAGCACACGGATTAGGAATGGGTGAATATTTTAAAAAGCATGGTCTTTGCGACAAATTTGAGATATTGTCAAGACATCTTGAAAGAGTAAACGATATTGCTAAAAAATATGGTTTTAATCCTATAATACCATCAGATATGTTTTTCAGACTTGGTTCTAAGACAGGAGATTACTATGATTTGGATTCAAAAATCCCCGAAAACATTTCCGAGCTTATTCCGGATAATATACAATTATTATACTGGGATTATTATAATGAGAGCGAAGAAATGTACGATGCCCTTATAAAAGAGCATATGAAAATGCAAAGACCTATTGTTTTCTGGGGTGGTGTATGGATTTGGGGCAGCCTTGCCGCAAACTACGATAAAACATTTATCCAGTCAAAGATAGCACTCCCAATGTGCAGAAAATACAAAATTAAAGAAGTTATTGCTTCAACATTTGGCGACGATGGTGCGGAAACCAGTGTTTTTGAAGCTCTTTTGGGTATGCAGCTTTTTGCAGAATACAATTTCTGTGAAAATCCTTCAGATGAGCAGATTAAAAAAATGTTCAAAATTTGTACAGGATTTGATATGGATGCATTTTTACTTTTCGGACTTGACGGTATGCTCCATAACGAAACAATAGATAAGCTTGACGACTTATGGAATACAATACAGGTAACAAAGCAGCTGTTTTATCAGGATATGCTTTTGGGATTGTTCGATAAAAACTTTGAAAACGAGAATTTGGACGAAATTTATAACAAGACCTATGATGCACTTACCAAAATTCCGAGTCAGGGTGATATGGACTATATATTTGAATATCACAAGCAGCTTGTAAAGACACTTAAAGGAAAATGGAACATAGGAATACGCCTTAATAAAGCATACAAAGAAGGCGACAAGGAAAAGCTTTCCCTTCTTGCAGAAGAAATGTGCGAAATTATAGATAATATGAAGCTTACTTACAAGCTTTTCAGAAAGGTTTGGACAACGGATAACAAGCCGTTCGGTCTTGACGTGATAGATCTTCGCTTTGGCGGTGTAATCGCTCGTGCTGAAAGTGCTTATGAACAGGTTAAAGATTATCTTGACGGAGTTTCTCCGTGGATTGAGGAACTTCACGAAGAAAAACTTTACTATACAAACAGAACTGTAAATCACGATTTACCGATGGTTTATGAATGGAGATTCGATCACATAGTTACGGCTCAGTAAGAAAGGAGAATATATATGGAAATCAAAACAATGGTATATAACATCTTCTCGGGAAGAAATTTCTTAAAATGTAGAGAACTTGACGTATGGACGGATGCTTGTGTTATTGATATATCATTGGCTGCACATACTATTAAAAAGTATACCCCCGATATTGTTGGATTGTGTGAGGTGCAAGACGAAGGTGACATATTTACAAAACAAACAGATGATATAGCAAAAATCTGTGGTTACCCCTACTTCTTCTTTTCGCCTGCTATTCCAAACAACAGAGGAGGACATTACGGCGTTGCACTTTTATCAAAATATCCTATTTTGAAAGCTGAAACACATATGATTCCAGACCCGGTACATCTTGATGAAGGGCGCTATGAAACAAGGTGTATTGCAAAAATCACATTAGATGCAAACGGACAAAATATCGACATTTTTGTAAGTCACTTTGGTCTTGAGGAAAACGAACGAGTAAATGCTGTAAAACTGGCTGAAGAATTGATTGAAAAGTCAGAAAACCCTTGTATTTTAATGGGAGATTTTAATTGCCGACCGGATAGTGTATATATAATGCAATTAAGTAAATTGCTCCAAAACACTTCTGATGGCCAGGAAATTTTCACACATTCTTCTATCGAACCCAACCGACAACTTGACTATATCTTTGCAGATAAAGCCTTTAAAGTAAATTCACACGGAGCACTTGATGAAACTGCCAGTGACCATAAGCCTTATTATGCAAATTTAGAGTTACGTTAATGACAGAGAATTCTGTATGGAAAAGGAACTTTTAAAATGTACATTATAAAGAAAATAGAAAATAGCATCAACTGTATCAGTGATAAAATTTGGGATTTTGCCAATGTTGCAAATATTGACAAAATTAACTGGAAGCAATTCGGTAGCGCACCACAAACAACCGCAAAACTTTTGTACAACGATTACGGCATTTATGTTCAGCTTGAAACAGATGAAAAGCCGTTGCTTGCAAGGTACTGCAAGCAAAATGATATGGTATACTTAGATAGTTGTATGGAAATTTTCTTCCGTCCTAACGAAAATGATCCGAGATATTTTAATTTTGAATTCAATCCATTTGGAACAATGTACTTAGCGGTGAGAACATCACGTTACGACCCTGTATATCCCAGCAAGGATAAGAAATATTTTAATGTTAAATCCTATGTGGATGATAAAAGATGGATTTTGCAATTCTGCATTCCTTTTGAGTTTATAGATGAAATTTTCGGCAATCACACAAAGATAATGTATGGTAACTTGTATAAGTGCGGTGAAGAAACCTTAAACACGCATTATGCTACATATTATCCCATTATGTTTAAGGAACCAGATTATCACAGACCGGAGTTCTTTGGTGCATTTGTTCTGGAATAGAATTGAAATATTAAAGATATGGAGGAATAGAAATGAAATGTATTATTAATGGTAAAATCCTCTTAAAAGATAAAATTTTAGACGGAGCTGCTATCGTTTTTGATGAGAAGATACAGAATATAGTTTCTGTGAAAGAACTGAATCTTTCCAATTATGAAACAATAGATGCTCAAGGTAACTATATAGCCCCTGGTCTTATCGATATGCATATTCACGGATACCTTGGTGCTGATGTGTCGGACGGCGATATAATCGCACTGAAATTAATGTGTGAAGGTATTGTTGAAAACGGTGTTACATCCTGGTGCCCTACCACTGAAACAGTTTCCAAAAGGGAGATTGAGACGGCATTTGATACAGTCAGAACTGTTAAAACAAGCGCTGAATATTATGGTGCAAGAATTCTGGGAATTAACGTAGAAGGTCCTTTTATTAACCCAGCAAAAAAAGGTGGTATGGCTGAAGAGCATATCCTGAAACCTGACGCTGATTTTGTATGTAAGTATTCAGATATAATAAAGCTCGTAACAATTGCACCTGAAGTTGACGGCGCATTGGAATTTATTGAAGGTGTAAAGCAAAATACAGATGTAATTCTTTCAATTGGACATACAAATGCAACGTATGAAGAAGCAATGATAGGCATAGAGAAAGGTGTTTCTCATACTACACATCTTTTTAATGCTATGACGGGACTTTCGCACAGAAGCCCCGGTGTTGTCGGCGCTGCACTTTTAAGCGATGTAAGTGTTGAACTGATTGCAGATACCTTCCATGTAGATAAGAGATTATATAATTTAGTTTCGAGGATGAAAGAAAATAAGCTTTGCCTTATCACCGACTGTATCAGGGCCGGCGGAATGCCTGATGGCAACTACCTTTCCTGCGGACTTACCATATATAAAGAAGGTATAAAATGTCTTTTGCCGGATGGGACTATTGCAGGCAGTGTACTCAGACTTAATGAAGCTGTATATAATCTTTATGCTAATTCGGATTTGGAACTATATGAAGCTGTGAATTGCGCATCATTAAATCCTGCAACAGTTTTGGGTGAAGATAAGGAAATCGGCTCTATTGAAGTTGGCAAACGTGCCGATATTATAATTGCCGACGATAAATTAAATGTACAGAAAACAATTATTGGTGGAGAAATACGATATAAAGGAGTATGAAAATGATTGCAAAACTTGAACCCGAATTTATGCCTATGGTAAAGGCAATAAATGATTTTAAAGCAGCCGTTACCATAGCTGAATCACAGAAAATTGTTATTTCTGTTGAGCGAAACAATGGATTAATGGCTGTTTACAAATTTGATATATTTAAAGAAAATACAGGTCATGATGAAGAAAACTATGAAATATCAGAAAGAATAATTAAAACATTACTTTGGGCAAAGGGCGGATATAGGATATATATTGCGGGTTCAAAGTACATATATGAGCGTATTGCTGATGATTACAGAATTGGCGGAACAAGAGAATTTGACTTTGTAACTATGTCAAAGATATATGAAAAACCTTTTGAGGTTATATATATTGAAAATATTGCTGATGCACCTGAAGAGAATGATGTTTCTGCACCTATCGGACGCCACCTTGATGGTTGTCGCATAGGTTTTGATGCCGGTGGCAGCGATAGAAAGGTTTCTGCTGTTATTGATGGAGAAACGGTATATTCAGAAGAAGTTGTATGGTTCCCAAAACTCAATAGCGATCCTAAATATCATTATGAAGGCATATTGGAGGCAATAAAAACGGCAGCCTCCCATATGCCCAGAGTGGATGCAATAGGAGTTTCTTCTGCAGGAGTTTATATTGACAATAAAATAATGACTGCATCTCTTTTTATAAAAGTGTCTGAAGAAGACCATGAAAAGTATGTTAAGAATATGTATATTGATGTAGCAAAAGAAATAGGAGATGTACCTGTTGAGGTTGCAAATGACGGTGATGTAACGGCACTTGCAGGAGCGATGAGTCTTGAAGCAAACAATGTAATGGGAATTGCCATGGGAACAAGCGAAGCTGCAGGATATGTTGACAAATACGGTAACATAACAGGTTGGCTCAATGAACTTGCCTTTGTTCCTGTTGATTTCAACAAAGGTGCAATGGTTGATGAGTGGAGTGGCGATTATGGTTGCGGTGTAAAATATTTTTCGCAGGATGCAGTTATAAAGCTTGCACCAAAAGCAGGAATTGATCTTGATGAAACTCTTTCTCCTGCAGAAAAGCTTAAAGTTGTACAGGAATTAATGGAGAAAGATGACTGCCGTGCTGCAGATATTTATGAAACAATGGGAATATATTTCGGATATACAATAGCTTATTATTCTTTGTTTTATGATATTGACCACGTGCTTATTATGGGACGTGTTACAAGCGGAAAGGGCGGAACAATTATTCTTTCTAAGGCAAACGAAGTAATTGAAAAAGAATTTCCGGAGCTTTATAAAAAAGTTACGCTTCATATCCCTGATGAAAAAGCAAGAAGAGTGGGACAGTCTGTAGCTGCTGCAAGTTTACCAAAGATTAAATAAAAAATAGCTTTAATGTATATAAAAAGCTTTTGTCTTGACGTAATATTTCTCTGCTTATGTAGAAAAATTACCTATGTTAAAAGATTTAATGAGCATATTGAAATTATCTTTATATATTATACAAACAGAACTGTAAATCACGATTTGCCTATGTTTTATAAATTCCAAAGTAAAGAAAGCAGCAGCAAACACAAATCTCGCATTTAATCCAAATGATAAAACTGCTGTACGGAAGAGAAAAATATAAAATATACTTATGTAAAGGATGAATTTCAATGACAAGGTTACTTCTTATCAGGCACGGAGAAAGTGAGGCTAATAACGAAGGGATATTTGCAGGAAATAGGGACGTTAAGCTGAAGGAAAGAGGTATCGAGCAGGCAAAGAAAACCGCAGAGTATATTGCACAAAACTATGAGGTTGACTGCGTATATGCCAGCGATTTAAGGCGTGCTTATAAAACAGGTGAAATCATTGCAGACGCTTTAGGACTAAAAGTGATTGCAGAAAAAAGACTGCGTGAGATTTATGCAGGGCAGTGGGAGGGCAAAAAATTTACAGAGCTTGAGAAGAACTTTGCCGATGATTACACGTGCTGGCTGACTGATATAGGTAACTGCATCTGTAGTGGAGGAGAAAGCGTAAAAGAGCTTGGAGAACGTGTTTTTAAAGCAATTTCAGAAATAGCAGAAAAAACGACGGTAAAACAGTTGTAATTGCTACACACGCAACGCCGATACGTGCATTACAGTGTGTTCTGGGCGGATATTCTTTTGACTTAATGAAAAATATTCCGTGGGTTTCAAATTCATCTGTGGCAGAGCTTTCTTATGAAAACAGACAGTGGAATTTTATAAAGATAGGCGAAGACGCACATCTGTCAAAGCTTAAAACAACTTTTCCTGCAAATGTGTGATAAATAAGGAGTAGTAGAATGATTAAAGCATGTATTTTTGATATGGATGGAACGGTACTTGATACTATAAATTCCATTTCCTATTTTGCAAATAAGGCATTAAAGAAGTTTGGATTTAGAGAAATCGAGACGGAGGATTACAAAAAACTTGCAGGAAACGGTGCAAGAGTATTAGTTCAAAGGATGCTGAATACAGTAGGTGCAGACAGTAATTGCTTGAATGAGGTTTTAGAAGAATATAATACAACATACGACAATGATTTTCTTTATCTTGCTAAACCGTTTGATGGGATTATAGAAATGCTGAAGGCGTTGAAGGAAATGGGGATTGTTGTTGCTATTCTTTCAAACAAGCCACATTCAACAACTGTGAAAATCTCAGATGCTATTTTCCCGGATGGATTGGTAGACATCTGCTATGGTGGCAGAGATGGAGTTGCACTTAAACCCGACCCTGCAGGAGTATTTGAAATAATGAAAGAATTTGATTTAAAAAAGGAAGAATGTCTTTACATAGGAGATACCGGCACGGATATGCAGACGGGAAAGAACGCAGGTCTTTTTACTATTGGTGTTTTATGGGGTTTTCGTGACCGTAAAGAGCTTGAAGAAAATAATGCTGATAGAATAGTTTCTCACCCGTCAGAAATTGTGGAGATTGCAAAGAATTTAAGTTGTGTGGAATATGTATAAAATATATAAAGGAGAAAAAATAAAAAATGCTTGATATACAAAGCTTGGAATTATTGCTCAGGCTAATTGTGGCAGTTGTTTTGGGCGGAGTAATAGGTCTTGAACGTGGCGGTGCAAAGCACGCAGCAGGACTAAGGACGCATATAATCCTGTGTCTTGGTGCAGCGAGCGTTATGGTGGTTAGCGAATGTATTGTAAATCAATATGGGATACCACAGGAAATAATGCGTATGGGTGCACAGATAGTAAGCGGTGTAGGTTTCCTTGGTGCAGGAAATATTATTGTAAATGGTGGTCAGGTACACGGAATTACTACTGCAACGGGACTTTGGACAACGGCGTGTGTAGGAATAGCGGCAGGTTCAGGAAATTACCTGATTGCAGTATTTATGGTAATACTGATGATGTTTGTTATGTTGGGGCTTCGGTCAATGTCGCAAAAGATACGCACCGAACAGATTAACTACCTTTTAAAAATAGAGATTGAGAGTATAAAAAATACTGAAGTTATACTTAACCGAATTTTATCAGAGGATATGGAAATCTCAAGGATAAATATAGAAGTAACAGAGAGCAAAGAGGTAGTTTTATCGCTTAATATCACGCTCAGTCAAAAAATAACTCGAGAAGGGCTTATGAATATTATTTCAGATATAGGAACACTTAAAGAATTTTCAGTTGTATAAAAACAATCTATATAACTATTCCTAAATAAAGGACTGAAACGCAATAGTTTCAGTCCTTTATTTAGAAGTATGATATTGTGTAAAATTATTTCTCGTATAGTTCTATTTTGGGCAATTCCCAACGATATTTTGTAGCGAGCATTCGTATAACAAAAACTGTCAGCATTGCAAAAACAGTACCAACAGCTTTTTCTTCCGTTGCAATACTTATACAGTAGTAGATTACACTTCCAATAATGGATGCAAGGGCATATATGTGCTTTTTTAATACGTATGGGGTTTTTGAAACTAATATATCCCGAAAAATCCCTCCACCTACACCAGTTGTCATTCCCATAAGAACAACTAACAAAATTTTGTCTGAAAACCCGGCTATACAAGCTATCTCTGTTCCGGTTACAGTAAAGGCAGATAAGCCAATCGCATCAAATATGTTATTGATTTTTTCAATTTTCTCTTTTAGCGTCTGAAAATCCTGCCTGTTAATATAAGCAACAATAAAAACAATTATTGCCGTTATTGCGGCAAGGATAAAAAGATAAGTGTTTGAAAAAATTAATGGAGGAATATTTCCGATCATAACATCTCTTAGCATCCCCCCACCGACAGATGTTATCACACCAAGAAAAACAACACCAAAAATATCAAGGCCACAGCTTACACCAATCAATGCACCAGAAACTGAAAAGGCTATTGTTCCTATTATCTCCATAGCTGTCATTATAAACTCGTTCATATCTTCACCACTCTTTAGTGTATTAAAGGAAAAGCTAAAGGGTGCAATTATTATAAACTGCACCCTTTATATTAAAGTCCCATTTCTTCTTTTACCTGCTTAAAGCAATCAACGATATAAAGAATATCTGCTTCGCTGAGTGCCGCTGAAAGCTGAGTTCTGATTCTTGCCTTCCCCTTCGGCACAACGGGGTATGAAAATGCAACCACATACACACCCTTATCCATCATACGCTTTGCCATTTCAACAGCTTTATGTTCATCATAAAGCATTACAGGAATAATCGGTGTACCTCCATCCATAACCTGAAGTCCGATTTCCTTAATCTTTTGTGCAAAGAGCTTTGTATTTGCAAATAATTTTTCACGCATTGAAAGGTCGTTTTCTATAATATCAAGCACTTTTAATGAGCCGGCGGCAACTGCAGGTGCAAGTGTATTTGAGAAAAGGTACGGTCTACTGCGCTGACGAAGAAGGTCAATTATTTCCTTTCTTCCTGATGTAAAACCGCCTGATGCACCGCCAAGAGCTTTACCAAATGTTCCTGTTATAATATCTACTCTGCCACTAACTCCGCAATGTTCCGCAGTTCCTCTGCCAGTTGCACCCATAAAACCTGCTGCGTGGCTGTCGTCCACCATTACAAGAGCGTCATATTCATCAGCAAGGTCACAAATACTTTTAAGGTCAGCAACAATGCCATCCATAGAGAATACGCCGTCTGTTGCAATAAGTTTAATGCGGCAGTCTTTTGCTTCTTCAAGTTTACTGCGTAAATCTTCCATATTGTTATTCTTGTAACGGAATCTTTTTGCTTTACAAAGTCTGATACCGTCAATAATACTTGCGTGATTAAGTTCGTCACTTATAACAGCATCTTCT
>JAZORN010000046.1:0-19568 GCA_045656645.1 Clostridia bacterium
CAACGAGAAAAGAATTAAGGAAAAACTTGGGTGGATGAGTCCGGTTCAATATCGACTCAACACCTTGGCTGCATAAAAATAGCGTAGCAGTCATTAAAAACTACTACGCTATAAAAAGTCTAACTTTTTGGGGTCACATCACTCAGCAATGATATGTATTTTCATACATATATTTTAATGTGGCTGGAG
Source organism: Clostridia bacterium (assembly GCA_045656645.1). Classification (GTDB taxonomy): domain Bacteria; phylum Bacillota; class Clostridia; order UMGS1883; family UMGS1883; genus UMGS1883. The sequence goes on from JAZORN010000046.1 coordinate 190, forward strand.
TCAATCAGACACACAATCGAAAAATCTACATTTGAAGTGTATTCTATGGATGTAAAAAAGCATATTGCTCCGTACTTTGAAAAATTGGGTCTGAGGCTTACAGAATTAAAGGTTATACATTTACAAAGGTTCTATTCGGAACTTCTTGAGAATGGGCGTTTGGACGGAAAGGGCGGGTTATCACCAAAGACGATAAAAAACTACCATACCGTAATACGCAAATCTCTTCAGGACGCACTTCGTAATGAGCTTATTGTATCAAATCCTGCAGACCTTGCAAAGCTTCCAAAGAAACAAAAATTTATAGGCAATTTCTACACACTCGGTCAGGTAAATACATTGCTTGAGTACAGTAAGGGGAAAGACCTGTATACTGCAATAACACTTGCCGTATATACGGGATGCAGACGGTCAGAAATTCTTGGCTTTAAATGGGATTCAATAAACTGGGAAAATATGACCATAACTGTAAAGGATACAGTTGTGCACACAAGTTCAACAATTTATCGGCAAGGGACAAAGACTGACAGCAGTTACAGAACACTTCAGTTGACAGGTAATGTTATTGAAGTGCTAAAGGCAGAGAAAAAGCTTCAGGAACATTATAAAAAGCTTTTTGGCAGAGAGTATATTCAGAATGACTACATTGTAAAAAGACCAAATGGAGAGCTTTATATGCCGTGCACCTTTACTTCTAATGTTAAGCGTTATATGAAAAATGCGGGACTTCCCGTAATACGTGTGCACGATTTAAGGCACACAACGGCGAGCTTGCTTTTGTCCTTAGGTTTATCGCTGAAAGAGGTTCAGGAATGGCTCGGACACAGTGACATTTCTACTACGGCAAATATTTATACGCATATTACGGCGCAGACAAAAATAGAATCTGCAAACCGTTATTCGCAGTGCTTAAATTTCTAATGCGTTAGAAATCCGTTAGAAAAATGTTAGAAAAACTATTTTTGAACACGAAAAAAGCCCGATATAATCGGGCTTTTAGTGGTTGCCGAACTAGGATTCGAACCCAGACAAACAGAGTCAGAGTCTGCTGTGCTACCCTTACACAATTCGGCAATATGCACTTGATTTGAAGTACCTATATAATATACAACGTTTTAAGGGATTTGTCAATCTTTTTTTTGAAAAATTTTCATCTTTTTGTAGTATATCTAAAAATCTGAAATAAATTCATTGACATAGTAATTTTGCTTTGGTAAAATATACCTATGCTTTATCACTGCAGAGTAATAAAGCGAAAAATTTTATCAAAAAGACTATGAAAATGCACAAATATGTGGTACAATAGAAGAAATTGAAAAAAAGAGGGTTGGAAATATGAACTTTTTTCAGAAAGATATTGAAACAATGCCTCGAAAAGAAATTGAGAGGCTTCAGCTTGAAAGACTGAAATATATGGTAGCGTATTGCTACAATAATACACGCTTTTACAATGAAAAGCTGACTGCCGCAGGCGTAGGCGACGGAAGTAAGATAAAAACACTTTCTGATATTGAGTATATACCGTTTACGACGAAGGCAGATTTTCGTGACAACTATCCTTTTGGTATGGTTGCAGTTCCTCAGAGGGATATTGTACGTGTACACGCATCGAGCGGTACTACGGGAAAGCCGACAGTGGGCGTTTATACGAAGGATGATATTGACGTATGGAGTGACTGCGTTGCCCGTGTTGCAGCGGCAGGCGGTGTTACGAGTGACGATATAATACAGATTTCGTTTGGCTACGGACTTTTTACGGGAGCACTTGGTCTTCACTACGGACTTGAAAAACTCGGGGCAATGGTTATTCCTGCATCTTCGGGTAATACGGAAAAGCAGCTTATGCTGATGCGTGACCTTGGCGTTACGGGACTTGTTGCAACACCGTCTTATGCACTTTACCTTAGCGAAGCCGTTAAAGAGGGCGTGCATCCGCTTTCTGATTATAAATTAAGGCTTGGTATTTTAGGAAGTGAGCCGTGTACCCCTGAAATGAGAAGTGCTATTGAGAAAAATTTGGGTGTATATGTTTCTGATAACTATGGTATGACAGAGCTTGGCGGCCCCGGTGTAAGCGGCGACTGTTTCGAGAGATGCGGTATGCATTTTGCAGAGGACCATTTCCTCCCCGAAATTGTGGATCCCGATACGGGAAAACCTCTTCAGTCAGGTGAGACAGGCGAGCTTGTTGTTACAACACTTACAAAGCAGGGTATGCCTGTACTTCGTTACAGAACGAGGGATATTACAACACTTGACTACGAGCCGTGTAAGTGCGGCAGAACGCACGTCAGAATGTCAAAGACAAAGGGCAGAACTGACGATATGCTTATTATCAAGGGTGTAAACGTGTTCCCGACACAGATTGAAAGCGTTCTTATAAATGTAGATAAAATCGGTCCGCACTATCAGCTTGTTGTGCGCCGTGAAGATAATTACAAGGATACACTTGAGATTAAGGTTGAGCTTATTGATGCAAGCGTTCTTGAAAGCTATGGTGAGCTTGAAAAGCTTACACGTACTATTCAGGAAAGAATAAAGAGTGTTCTCGGACTTCAGGCAAAGATTACCCTTGTTCAGCCTAAATCGCTTGAGCGTTTCCAGGGTAAGGCGAAGAGAGTGCTTGACCTTAGAAATGAAACCAAATAATTTGTGGTGCGTTGTGGCTGACACCTTCCCCTCAAGTGGAAGGCTACGTTATGCCATACCTATATGAAAGGAAAGAGATAGAATGAAAGAATTACTGATTGGTAATGCCGCCGTTGCGCGTGGCCTTTACGAGGCAGGCTGTAATGTCATTTCCTCATATCCCGGTACACCCAGTACAGAGATAACGGAATTTGCGGCAAAATACGATGAAATATATTGCGAGTGGGCACCAAATGAAAAGGTTGCCTGCGAAGTAGCTTTCGGTGCATCACTGCGTGGTGCAAGAAGTGCATGTGCGATGAAACACGTAGGTCTTAATGTTGCGGCTGACCCGCTTTTCACACTGTCATATACAGGTGTTAATGGCGGTATGGTTATATGTGTTGCAGATGACCCGGGAATGCATTCTTCGCAGAATGAGCAGGATTCAAGGCATTATGCAATTGCGTCTAAAATCCCGATGCTCGAGCCTGCCGATTCTCAGGAGGCATATGATTTTGCAAAGAAGGCGTTTGAGCTTTCAGAAAAATACGATACCCCCATTCTTCTTCGTATGTGTACAAGAATTGCACATTCACAGAGCATTGTTGAAACGGGCGAGAGAACAGAGGCAGGCGTAAAGGATTACGTTAAAAATCCTGAAAAGTATATAATGATGCCTGCAAATGCAAAAAAACGTCATCCTTTTGTTGAGGAGAGAACAAGAAAATTTGTAGAGCTTGCGGAAAATTGTGAGTTTAACCGCATAGAATATACAGATTCAAAAATCGGTGTTATCACATCGGGTGCAAGCTATCAGTACGTGAAAGAGGCTCTCGGTGATAGTGTAAGCGTATATAAGCTTGGCATTGTAAATCCGCTTCCTGAAAAGAGCATTATTGAATTTGCTTCAAAGATGGATAAGGTGTACGTTATAGAGGAACTTGACGGCATAATTGAAGCACACTGCAATTCTCTGGGTATTAAGGTGTGCGGTAAAGAGCTCTTTACTTGCATAGGTGAATTTTCACAGAAAACTATTGCAGAAGCAATGGGACTTGAAGATAAGGAGAAATACAGCCTTGGTATGGACATTCCTATGCGTCCGCCGATGATGTGTGCAGGTTGTCCCCACAGAGGAATGTACTATGCACTTGCAAAGAATAAGATTACGGTGCTTGGCGATATAGGTTGTTACACGCTCGGTGCAACACCGCCTCTTTTTGCGCTTGACTCAACTCTTTGTATGGGTGCTTCTGTTTCAGGTCTTCACGGCTTTAACAAGGCAGGCGGCAGTGAAAGTGAGGGCAAGAGTGTGTGCGTTATAGGTGACTCCACCTTTATGCACAGCGGTGTTACAGGACTTATAAACATTGCATACAACGGCTCTAATTCAACCGTAATTATTCTTGATAACTCAATCACGGGAATGACAGGTCATCAGCAAAACCCCACAACGGGATATAATATAAAGGGTGACCCTGCATCAAAAATCGACCTTGAAACACTGTGCCGCAGTGTGGGAATAAACAGAGTTAGGGTTGTAGATCCATATGACCTTAAGGAATGTGAAAGAGTAGTAAAAGAGGAACTTTCGATAGATGAGCCGTCGGTTATTATTTCAAGAAGACCGTGCGTACTTCTTAAATCTGTAAAACCGAAAAAGCCGCTCGTTGTTAACAAGGATAAATGTAAGGGATGCAAAAAATGTATGAGCTTTGGCTGCCCTGCAATCAGTATGCACGATGGCAAGGCTGAAATTGACAAGACACTTTGCGTGGGATGCGATGTATGTACACAGCTTTGTCCCTTTGATGCAATAGAAAGGCAGGTAGAGGAGTAATGCAGACAAAAAATATTATGATTGTCGGCGTAGGCGGACAGGGCAGTCTCCTTGCAAGTAAGCTTTTGGGAAGACTTTTAGTTGATGAGGGATATGATGTAAAGGTGTCGGAGGTACACGGTATGAGTCAGCGTGGAGGAAGCGTTGTTACATACGTGCGCTACGGCGACAAGGTTTATTCACCCATCATTGAAGACGGTGAGGCAGATTTCATCGTTTCATTTGAAAAAATTGAGGCGGCAAGATGGCTTTCCTGCCTTAAAAAAGACGGAAAAATCATTGTTAACACTCAGCAGATAGACCCGATGCCCGTAATTATAGGTAAGGCACAGTATCCTGCAGACGCACTCGACAAAATAAAAGAAGAGGGCGCATTTGTTGATGCAATTGATGCCCTTTCCATTGCAAATGATGCAGGAAACGCAAAGGCGGTAAATATCGTTTTGATGGCAAGACTTGCAAAGTATTTTGATATAAGCTATGACAAGTGGGTTAAGGCTATAGAAAATACGGTTGCACCTAAGTTTGTAGAGCTTAATAAGAAGGCGTTTGAGCTTGGGTACAATTATTAAAAGGGAGTGGGGAAAATGACAATTAAACAGTTATCGATTTTTGTTGAAAACAAGGCGGGTACTGTTTCTGACATTGCCAAGAATATTGCTGATGCGGGTGTCAGCATCCGTGCCCTCAGCGTAGCAGATACGCAGGAATTTGGCATACTCCGCCTTATTGTAAGTGATGTTGATAAGGCAAAGGATGTTCTTAGCGAAAATGACTGCGTTGTTTCCGTTACAAAGGTTATAGGCGTTCAGATTCCTGATGTACCGGGCGGTCTTTCAGAGGTGCTTGCGCTGATGAGTGAGAACGGAATAAATATTGAGTATTTATATGCGTTTATAACAATATCAGGACAGCACGCATATGTTGTTCTTCGTGTGGAGGATAATGAAAAGGCTGTAGAGGTTCTTTCAAAGGCGGGAATTAAGCTCGTTTCACAGGAAGATATAGATTCTTTGTAAGAATAAAGCAAAAACACCACTGAAACAAAAAAGTTTCAGTGGTGTTTTTGTTAATACAAATATCACCCTCATATTTTAGCTGTTGAACAGAAAGTGACATGTCACCAGGGGATTATTAAGGGGGTTCCCCTTAATGTATAATCTGTCAAAACCGGGGGCGTGTACCTCGGTTTTGACTCCTTACAAGGGCTGGCACGGTGAGTGCCGCGCGAGCGAAAGCCCTTATCTCGAAAGAGAATGTTTTGCTTGCAAAACTTCTTTTTCGAAAGGCTGACCTTGTCAGCCTTTTTATCGACCTGCACTTTTTAAAACATTTGCCTGATGTGCCGCACTTTCTGTTCCGCTGCTGTGACCGATAGATTTATAAAAATGAAGGTCAAAATGTCCGTGGGCATTGTTTCCTTTTACATAGTCATAGTTTGTGCCTGCACCATAGTTATCACTGCGCCAGCTTGTCCATTCACCGCCCGGTGCACCCTCGTTTCCTGCGTGGAGCATTCCTGCGGCACTTGCGGCGATTGTTCTGCCATTGTACTTTACAAGAACACTGCGTTTGTTCCAGTTAAAGCTTCCGCCCCAGATGCTTTTCATAATTTCCGTATCATTTGCAGTGAGCGGCTCGCAATCTGCGTGACCTGAGCCGACAGTTCTGCGTGCGTTAAAGCTTTTTCCCGTTGTAAGGTCTACAATCGTAAAATTAGTGTTTATGGGGATTACATACTGTGCCTCACTAAACCAGTCAAGAAGCTCGCCATAGCCACTCGGCGCATATTTTACGGGTATATGGTGTACGGGAATGGTAAGCTTCATACCAGTGTATATTTTACTTGACTGGGTAAGGGAGTTTACCTCAAGCAGTTCTGCATAAGGTATGCCGTTATTTAATGCAATGTTCCACAGTGTATCGCCATTTTGCACGCTGTAGGTCTTATATGTAACATATGGCGAGGTGTAAGAGGAATTCCCCCCTGATGATGTAGAGCCCTTGGGGATTTTTACTTTGTCTCCTATATTAAGAGCACTGTTATTTGTTGCACCGTTATATGAAAGTAAAGAACTAAGGCTTACACCATATTTTTGGGAAATAGTCCAGTAGGTTTCACCCTTTTGAACGGTGTGGGTAATATAATCTCCGTTTGTATCGGGAATTTTAATCTTATCACCAACATACAGTGCGCTGTTTTGTGTGGCGTTATTTGTGCTTAAAAGTGCGGAAAGGGAAACGCCGCATTTTTTTGCTATGAGGTAATATGTATCTCCTTTCTGGACAGTGTATGTATTTGACGGAACGGTTATTTTCTGTCCTGTGTAAAGGGAGGAATTTGCCGTGGCATTATTTGCACTGAGCACCGAACTTAGGCTGGTGTTAAATTTCTGTGAAATAAGCCAGTAGGAATCTCCCTTCTGTACTGTGTAGCTGACAGATGCAAATGCACTGCTTGAAAGCATACCAAGTGCCGCTACTGCCGATATTAATTTTTTGTGTTTCAAATGTATCACACTCCTTCGCTATATATATTCGACATAAAAGGCAACATCCTTTTATGTAAATTATGGATAACGCACTGTATTTCTGTCATAGAATAAATTAGAAAAACTTTCAAAAAAACCTTGACAAACACCAATTACATTGGTAAAATAACTATGGTTAGTTAAGGCTAACTAACCATAAAGGAGGGAAACAAAATGAATTTAGCAGAGGCAATAGAGGGAAAAGAATATATTATCGCAGATATAAAGACGGATGATGAAGAGCTGAATGCGTTTTTGTTTTCGCTTGGTTGCTACAGCGGAGAGATGATTACAGTGATTTCGCATTTAAAAAACGGCGCAATTGTTTGCATAAAGGATGCAAGATACAGTATAGATAAGGAACTTTCAAAGGCGATTATTATTGCGTAATTTTTTGTTTAAAGGTTAGCCGAAACTAACCTTTTGCAGTGGGTATATCACGAGGAGGAACTTTTATGAAAATTGCATTGGCGGGAAATCCCAACAGTGGTAAAACTACAATGTATAACGCCTTTACCGGTGCAAGTGAAAATGTAGGTAACTGGGCGGGGGTAACGGTAGAGAAAAAGGAACATACTGTGAAGAAAGCTTTCTATGAAGGGGAGGAAATCTTAGCAGTTGATCTTCCGGGTGCATATTCTATGTCTCCCTTTACTTCGGAGGAGAGTGTCACAAGAGACTACATACAAAACGAAAACCCTGATGTTATTATAAATATTGTAGATGCAACAAATTTAAGCCGAAGTCTGTTTTTCACAACACAGCTTTTGGAGCTTGGAATTCCCCTTGTTATTGCGCTTAATAAGGCAGATATAAATGAAAGAAAGAAAACACGGATTAACACAGTGCTTCTTTCAGAAAAGCTTGGATGCCCTGTTATAGAGACTGTTTCAACATCTTCTGACGGAGTTTTTGAAGTTCTTAAGACGGCAGTTAGTTTAAATGGAAAGAAGCAGATACCGCCCTATGTACAGGAAAAGATTGACCTTACTGATAAAAAAGCAGTGGAAAAGGCTGACAGAAAGCGTTTTGAGTTTGTAAACGGTATAGTAAAAAGCGTTGAAAAAAGAAAGGTACGCACAAACGAGAAAAATGCTCAGGACAAATTTGATAGCATTATTACAAACAGATGGCTTGGGATTCCTCTTTTTGCGCTTGTTATGGGAATTGTGTTTTACGTTTCTCAGGCGTGGCTCGGGCCGATTATATCGGATATACTTGTAGGCTGGATAGAGGCATTTGGAAATGTTATCGACAAGGCAATGGAGGGGGCAAGCAGTGAGTTTTTAAAAACGCTTGTTTCAAGTGCAATTGTTGACGGTGTCGGTGCAGTTGTAAGCTTTTTGCCCCTTGTAATGGTGATGTATTTTATGATAGCACTTTTAGAGGATTGCGGTTATATGGCACGTGCAACGGTTGTGCTTGACCCGATTTTTAAAAGGGTGGGACTTTCAGGAAAATCAGTAATCCCCTTTGTAATCGGTACGGGTTGTGCTATCCCCGGTGTTATGGCGTGCCGTACAATCCGCAGTGAACGTGAAAGACGTGCAACGGCAATGATAGCGCCATTTATGCCCTGCGGTGCAAAGCTTCCCGTTATTTCACTTTTTGTGGGTGCTTTTTTTCCATCGCATCCGTGGATAGGCACTGCGATGTATTTTGCAGGTATCGTAATAATACTTCTGTGTGCACTTCTGATAAATAAGATTACGGGCTACAGAAAAAGAAAATCATACTTTATCATCGAGCTTCCTGAATATAAAATCCCCTCTGTAGAAAGAGCGGTCAAGTCTATGTGTTCACGTGGCTGGGAATATATAGTTAAGGCAGGTACGATTATACTTGTTTGTAATGTGGGAATAACGCTTATGAGCTCGTTTACCCTGACGCTCTCTCTTGCGGCGGAGAATGGCAGTAATTCAATCCTTGCCGCAATATGTGCGCCTATTGGCTGGATTATTCTGCCCGTTGTAGGCTTTGCTTCGTGGAAGCTTGTGGCGTGTGCAATTACGGGATTTATCGCAAAGGAAAATGTTGTTGGCACTGTTGCAACTCTTTTTGGACTTTCTGCGGTAATAAGCGGTGACCTGGAGCTTGTAGGTGAGGGAACTATGGTTGCAGACGCCCTGAACCTTACCCCATCAGCAGCACTTGCATATATGATGTTTAATCTTTTTACGCCTCCGTGCTTTGCGGCAATAGGTGCGATGAATGCTGAATTAAAGAGCAAGAAATGGCTTTTTGGCGGTATTGCGCTGCAGATAGGTGTTGGCTTTACCGTGGGATTTCTTGTTTATCAGATTGGCTCGCTGATAACACTTGGCACACTTGCACCCGGATTTTTCGGAGGCCTTACGGCAGTCCTTTTTGAAACGGTAATTATAACGTATTTGTGTGTTAAAGCTGATAAAAAGAGAGGTTGATTTTATGACCGATATTATTATTGCAGTTGCGCTCTTAATTATAGTAGGACTTGCAGTGCGGTATATCTATAAAGCAAAAAAAAGCGGTGTAAGATGCATCGGCTGTCCGCACAGTAAAGAGTGCAGCTCGAAAAACTGTAATTGCGGAAAATGATTAAATTGGCTTCAGCAAAATATATAAGCCATTAAGTGGGGACGGTCCTGTTTTGGCATAAAAACTATGTTTTTAATGCCAAAAGACTTAAAGTCTGTCAGGAGCCGTCCCCTAACTGCTTATATACATTTTGCTGAAGCCAATTTTTGATTAAAAAAAGAAATATTTGTAAAAAATATATTAAGCTAAAGGCGTTTTGTTGACAATCAAAGGGATATTGTGGTATGATATAAGTAAGGATTATTATAGTTTGGTGGTGTAGAATTGGGATATCTGGCTAATTCACTTTCAGAGCTTCTGGCACGCTTTATTGTGCTTTTTACGGCTATAACGGTGCACGAATATGCGCACGGACTTATAGCATATAAACTTGGCGACCCTACGGCAAAATATGCAGGCAGGCTTTCTCTTAATCCGCTGTCGCATCTTGACCCGATAGGTGCTCTTTGCATGGTGTTTTTCAGGTTCGGATGGGCAAAGCCCGTACCGATAAATCCTATGTATTTTAAAGACCGTAAGCGTGACAGTGCTATTGTTGCACTGGCAGGACCGCTTTCAAATATAATCCTGGCATTTTTGTCGACGATTGTTTTTGCGGTTTATTACGTATATGTTTATCTTAATTTCCCCAATTTTGTGACACAGTTTATTTATACGGTATTTATGCAGCTTGCAGTAGTTAATATAAGCTTTGCGGTATTTAACCTGATACCGTTTCCACCGCTTGACGGAAGTAAGATTTTAGGGGCATTTCTTTCCTACGAAAATTATGGCAGACTTTTGCAGTATGAGAGGTTTGGTTTCCCCGTGCTTATACTTCTTTCGCTGACAGGGTTTCTGGGGAGAATACTTTCCCTTTTTATAAATCCGCTTTTCAGCCTCTGGCTGAAAATGCTTAACGGACTTATTGCAATACTTTTGTAAGGCGGAAACGTTATGAGTGAGCTTTCTTTTAAAACAGAGGTGTTTGAAGGGCCTTTGGATTTGCTCTTACACCTTATAAGTAAAAATAAAGTCAGTATATGTGATATTCCAATCTCAATGATTACAGACCAGTATTTTGCGTATATTGAGCTTATGCAGCAGCTTGATATGGAAGTAGGCGGAGAATTCCTGGTAATGGCATCTCAGCTTTTGTATATTAAGTCGAAGATGCTCCTTCCCGTCCCCGAGGACGAGGAAGAAGACCCGCGTGCAGAGCTTGCAGACCGTCTTGAAGAGTACAAGAGGTATAAGGAAGCCGCTCTTAAGATGGACAAGCTTAGTCACAGTATGGAGCACGTGGTTTTTAAAGGTCCTGAGCCGCTTGATTTACCAAAGGTAAAGACGGAAAACCGTGAAATTCCTATAGAAAAGCTTTTTGATGCATTTTTTGCGGTAATTGACAGAAGTGCTACGAGAAAGCCTATTGACCCGAAAACCTTTAAGCGGGTTATCGGCAGAACGAACTATTCGGTAAGGGCGGCATCAACAAATGTTATACGCAGACTGAAAAAAGGGGAGCGTGCTTCGTTTGCATCGCTTTTTGAAGGGCTGAGAGTACGTGGGGAATATGTGGCGACGTTTTTGGCGCTGCTTGAGCTTATAAAAGAAAATGTTGTAGTTGTAATGCAGGAGGGGGATACCCTTTACTGCGAAAAGGGTGAAAAAGATGTGGAACTTGACAATTGGGAAGAATATTGAGTGTGCACTTGAGGCGGTGTTATTTTCCCTCGGTGAGGCAGTTGAGATTGAAAAGCTTGCCGAGGCTCTCGAGGTAAGAGAGGACGAGGTAAAAAACGCTTTTCAGAACCTTAAAAAAAGGTATGAGGAAGAGGGCAGAGGTATCCGTCTTATTGAAATAGAAAACAGCATACAGATGTGTTCCAATCCCGATTACTATGAATGTATACAGCGTGTTACGCAGATAAAAAGGCAGGCAGGGCTTTCCTCTGCGGCACTTGAAACGCTTTCTATAATTGCATATAATCAGCCCGTTACAAAGGGTACAATGGATTTTATCCGTGGTGTTGACTGTACATATTCTGTGGCAAGGCTTTTAGAGCGTGGTTTTATTGATGAGCTTGGCCGTGCAGAAACTCCGGGAAGACCTATTCTTTACGGAACAACGATGGAGTTTTTAAGGTGCTTTGGACTCAGGTCCCTCGAGGATTTGCCGCCACTTCCTGAAAAAGAGGTAATTGAGGAAGCCGCAGAAAATGTTAAAAGTGATATTATTGAGGATTTTGTTAAAGAAAATGAAGAAAATAATGATGCGGTGGAGTTGAATGAATAATTGATTTATGCATTTGCGGCAGTAATTATCCTGATTTTTATATTGTGCGCCCCCGTAAGAGCACAGCTTGTCATTAAGGACCAGAAGGCGAGCGGTAAGGTTTATATTTGGAAAATACCGATATATAAAAAATCCGTTAAAGAAAAAAAGGAAGAGGGAAAGACAAAAAATTCCCCCGAGGAAAAGGTAAAAACCTTTGAAAAATCGTCAAAAAAGCTTAGTGAAAGAATAAAGGAATTTTCAGAGTTAAGGCGAAGCACGGTAAGACTTATAAAAAAATATATTAGACTTGAAAACGTATCTTTGGAGATACTTTTCGGTACGGGTGAAGCGGCGTCAACTGCGATAGGCATTGGATTATTATGGGGAGCGGTTTACGGTGTTTTAGGTAATCTTGGAAGAATAATATTTGTTAATAAACACGATGTAAAAATTAATCCTGATTATCAAAAAGCTACATTTAAGACAGAGGGAAAATGCATAATACGCAGCCGTATTGTTTATATTATAATTATTGCAATAACAATTTTGATAAAAATAAAATTTAGGAGGAATAAAAATGGGTGAGCATCCTATTAACAACCTGATGGGTACAGTAATGGAAAACATTAAAGGAATGATTGATGTAAATACAATCATCGGTGATCCTGTTGAAACAAGTAACGGAACAATGATTATCCCGATTTCAAAGGTGGGATTCGGTTTTGCCGCAGGCGGAAGTGATATTCCTACGGGGCAAAATTCGCAGGCTTTTGGCGGTGGAAGCGGTGCAGGTGTTTCAATTTCGCCTATTGGATTTTTAGTGGTAACGCAGGAACAGATTAAGCTTATTCCCGTATCTTCAAATAATACCCCTCTGGATAAGCTTGTGGACTATATTCCCGTTGCTTTTGAGAAGGTAAATACGCTTATAAAGAAAAACAAGGACGAAAATTAAAAGGAAATGTAAAAAAAGTCCAGAGCGCAAAAAGGCGATAAAGAAACAGAATATAGATAGTGGAAAATCAAAAGCTTTTGTTTTGGTTAAAAATCTCATTCTATTCGATTTTTTATGTTTTAAGCCTTTTTGCTACGAACAAACTTCGCCTCTCGCTGTATACACATACAGCTTCGGGTAACCCAAGCTTCGCTTGGCTCAGTTTGTCCGTTCTGAAGCATTTTTTCCTATTTCCTAGAAAAGTTGGGGTGTGAAAGGCTATTCTTTTACACCCTTTAAAAAAAGGAGGGAGTACATATATGAAAAGAACAGTTGCGGTAATTCTTTTATTGGTTATGCTTTTGTGCAGTATAAGCGCAGCGGCACAGACAGATTTTCTTACCCAGATGTATACAAACTATACGGGGTACTATACTCTGAGCATAAGCTTTGAGGGTGCAGATGATGTATATGCACTTTTAGGGGAAATGCAAATTCCCGGGCAAATAGAAAACTTTATTGATATAAAGGCAGTTTTAAAAACACTTTTATCACTTGATTCAAAAATGCTCATGCAGATTGATATGAGCAGTGATATGAAAAAGGTTAAATTGGCGCTTACAGCAGATGCAAAGCAAAATATAGACGTTAATAAAAATCTTAATATTGCACTTAGTTCCAAAATGGGAATGTGGATGAATATGGATTTGTCAGACGCAAGAAAGCCGATAATGCAGATTATATATTCTTATCCGTATACAAACAAATATATGGTGGTTGATGCACTGGAAACACTTCCTGATGAAGAGGCTAAGGCAGATTTTGTGAAAACAATGTCTATGATTTTTAATAAGGAATTTATGACCGCCGTTAATATATACAGCGCAAAGGTGCTTGAAAAATATGCAGATATAAAGAAATCTTCGGGAAAATGCATTGTTAAGCTTGATAATGATGCGCTTATCGGAATGATTAAAGAGGTAATTCCGTATGTTTTCGGGCAGATGCGTGGCGTTTTCCTGACAATGGGTGCAGACGGCGAAGAGGTTAATCATATCCTTGAAGGTTTTGAACAAATACCCTTTGAAAAAATAAAGCTTTTGGGTGACAAGGGAATAACATACACATACATACTCAAAAACGGAAAGATTTCTTCCGTAAATACCGATGCTGATATCTGTATTGATATATCAGCTATATACGAGGCTGTTACGGGAATAAAGTGGGATTATATGGCAAGCGGTGCGCTGAAGTTTGGTATTAAGAGTACAGTTACACTCTCTAAAATCAATACGACATCGGTAACACTTCCAAGACTTACAAAGGAAAATTCTTTCTCGCTTTCAGATATGCTTCCAAAGCCGCAAATTCCCGAAAATATGGAAGAAATGCCCGTATATCCTAATTGGTGGGCAGGCGGAAATGCAGAAAAGCTCCCGATGATTGACGGCATAGTATATGTTCCGCTCCGCACAACACTTGAGGCAGCGTATGAGGACAGTGTGGAAATCTCTTTTGAAAATGGCACTATAACTGCAAGAAGTGAATATTTCCCGTCCTTTAAGTCTTTGCGTCTTACCGTCGGCAGCGGCAGAGTATATGCAGATGAAAAGGAATATAATACAGGCGCAGTGCTTCTTGAAAACGGTGTTACATATGTAAGCAGTAAGCTTTTTGAAGAACTGTTTTCATGGCAACTTTCAGGGGCAAGCTATGACATACTTACAAACGAGTACTGGTATGAATTTTATACAACAGAATAAAAAATCTGCACGCAGATAAAATAATAGAAAAGGACTAAAGAAAGCTTTAGTCCTTTTCTATTGGGAGAAGGTGTGCATATGACAAAGAAAAGCAGAAAAATCATTTATGATGTATTATACGATATAGCAGGCTCGTTTGCTCTTGCGACGGGTATATATTGCTTTGCAGAAAAAGTAAATATAGCACCCGGCGGGGCGAGCGGTATTGCAATTATGATTAAATATCTGACGGGACTTCCCGTGGGACTTCTGATACTTGTTATAAACATTCCATTGGTGCTGATTTCATTTAAGTTTTTAGGTAAAAGGTTTACACTAAGGACACTGAGAAGCCTTTTAATAAGCACTGTTATTCTTGACGTGGTTGTAACGCCTTTCTTTGGGCAATATTCGGGGGATCGTATGCTTGGCTCAATTTTCGGCGGTGTGTGTATGGGCAGCGGCCTTGGTGTAATTTTTCTGCGTGGCTCATCTACGGCAGGAACAGATATTGTATCATACCTTATAGAGCAAAAATATCCGCATATACAAATCGGAAAGGCAATGATGATTGTAGACGGAGTTATTATCGCACTGTCTGCAGTTGTATTCAGTGATGTAGAGGCTGCACTTTTTGGTGTTGTAGCGCTCTTTTGTCAGACGAGGATAGTTAACCAGATTGTATACGGCTCAGAAAAGGGCAGAAACATATTGGTAATATCGGAAAAGACCGAGGAAATTGCGCAGCGTATTTTGCTTGAAAAAAACCGTGGAGCGACATTTTTAAATGCGCAGGGTGCGTATTCAAAAAAAACGTCAAAGGTATTGATGTGCGTTGTTCGTGTGTGGGAATACCACGAAATAAAAGAAATAATTTACGAGGAAGACCCCAAAGCGTTTGTCATAGCATCTGAGGCGGAGCATATAATGGGTGAGGGATTTTCCTCCATAAAGGGAATGTAAAAAAAGTCCAGATCGCAAAAAGGAAAAGAGAATATGTATGTTGAATAAGTGCGTTTAATGTACAGTTAAGAATGACAGAGGATGAAAAATCTCAATTAATTCGATTTTTCTTTATTATTAAGCCTTTTTGCTACGAACAAACTTCGCCTCTCGACGTACCCACGTACGCCTTCGGGTAACCCAAGCTTCGCTTGGCTCAGTTTGTCCGTTCTGAAGCATTTTTTCCTATTCCCTACGAAAAATTGGCTGTAAAAAAAGTAAACTTTTTTTACAGCCAATTTTAATATTCAATTCCTTTTCGGGCACATATTCCTTTTTCATACGGGTGGCGTACTGCCTTAATCTCACTTATATAGTCACCGCATTCAAAAAGCTCCTCGGGACAATCACGCCCCGTCATTACTACTTCGAGAAAGGCAGGTTTATTTTTTAAAAGACTTATTAAAAGCTCCTTATCGACTATACCGCACTTTGCGGCGACAAGCACCTCGTCGAGGACAATTAAATCATAATGCTCTGTAAGTGCAATGTTAAAAATCTCTTTAAGATGGGTGTTAGCCGCTTTTTTTGCCTCATCAATCTCGGGTTGAGACATTTGCGGTAAAAATCCCTCAAAAGGGGTGGATTTAAAGATTGTGAATAGGTTATCACAAAGACATTCACCGCTTGAAAAGTCCTTCATAAATGAAGTGAATCCAACCTTATATCCATTAAGAGAGGCACGGTAGCATAACCCTACTGCGGCAGTTGTTTTACCCTTGCCATCGCCCGTATAGATATGAATTAATCCCTTTTCCATTTTTTATTCGTAGATGGGGAACTTTTCGCAAAGAGCACAAACCTCTGCAGTGATTTTTTCCTTGTTTGCTTCAAAATCAGTTGCAACAAGCTTCATCCATTTTGCAATAAACTTCATTTCGTCTTCCTTAAAGCCTCTGGAGGTTACCGCAGGGGCACCTACACGGATACCGCTTGTAACAAAGGGGCTTTGTTTATCGTTGGGGATAGCGTTCTTGTTAACAGTGATATGCACCTCGTCAAGACGTCTTTCCATTTCCTTACCTGTAATATCAAAGGGGCAAAGATCGATAAGCATAAGATGGTTGTCAGTATCGTCTGAAACAACATTGAAGCCTTCTTCCTTGAGTGCATCGCAAAGAACCTTTGCATTCTTTATAATCTGCTT
Organism: Clostridia bacterium; assembly: GCA_045656645.1. Lineage (GTDB taxonomy): Bacteria > Bacillota > Clostridia > UMGS1883 > UMGS1883 > UMGS1883. Next base: position 16,851 of record JAZORN010000046.1, read on the forward strand.
CTGATATTCTTTGAATTCGTCTGTAAGAGCTTCACCGAAAGCAACTGCCTTAGCCGCAATTATATGCATAAGGGGACCGCCCTGTGTTCCGGGGAATACTGCCTTGTCAATCTGCTTTGCATACTGCTCCTTACAAAGGATAAGACCGCCACGGGGACCACGGAGTGTCTTATGTGTTGTTGTTGTAACAACATCAGCATAGGGAACAGGACTTGGGTGAAGACCTGCTGCAACAAGACCTGCAATGTGTGCCATATCAACCATAAGGATTGCACCAACCTCGTCGCTAACCTTGCGGAATGCTTCAAAATCAATTGTTCTTGAATATGCACTTGCACCTGCAACGATAAGCTTCGGCTTACACTCAAGTGCAATTTCTCTCATTTTATCATAATCGATAGTACCTGTTTCATCATCAACACCGTAGGGAACAATGTTGAAATACTTACCGCTGATGTTAACGGGTGAGCCGTGTGAAAGATGACCGCCGTGTGCAAGGTTCATACCCATAACTGTATCACCGGGCTGCAAAAATGCAAAGAATACTGCAAGGTTTGCATTTGCACCGCTGTGGGGCTGTACGTTTGCATGCTCAGCACCGAAAAGCTTCTTTGCACGCTCGATAGCAAGGGTTTCAACCTCGTCAACGCACTGGCAACCGCCATAATAACGCTTTCCGCTGTAGCCCTCGGCATATTTGTTTGTAAGAACTGTTCCTGCAGCTAAAAGCACTGCCTTTGAAACAATATTCTCTGATGCAATAAGCTCAATATTATGTCTCTGACGGGTAAGTTCTTTATTGCAGGCTTCAAAAACCTCACTGTCAAAACCTTTAAGTTCGTCAAAAAAGTTCATTTAAAACACTCCTTCGTAAAATACATAGTTAACAACTAATATACAGTATAACTTAAAATACAATTCTTTTCAACATAAATCTTCTAAATATGTCAAATTTGTTTTCCGCGTACACGTTCAAGGCGTATGGTATTTGTTTCGCCTGATTTGCCGCTTGTAGTTCCGCCCACGATTATTATATTATCGCCGCTTTGAAGATTAAGTGTTTTGGTGGTTTTACGTGCGGCACTGTAAAACATTACTTCGGCAGACGGGTACTCTTCACAAAGTACGGGAATTACACCCCAGGAAAGGGCAAGCTTACGCCATACACGCTTACTTGTGGTAAGACCTACTATGTCAACAACGGGGCGAAATCTTGATACAAGCCTTGCCGTTTTTCCTGAAAGGGAACATACAGCAATCGCTTTTGCATCAATGCCCAGTGCCATACTGCACGCAGAATGTGATATAGCGTCAATATTGCTTTTTATTTCAAATTCCGTTTTGTGGAAACGCTTGTCATAATGAATATTGTTTTCCGTTTCCTCGCAGATTGATGACATAATTCTGACTGTCTGAACGGGGTATTTTCCTGCAGCTGTTTCACCTGAGAGCATCACGGCACTCGTTCCGTCATAAACGGCATTTGCAACGTCAGAAATTTCCGCACGTGTGGGACGGGGGTTATAAATCATAGATTCAAGCATTTCTGTAGCTGTTATGATGCGCTTTCCAAGCATTCTGCAAACGGTAACAAGCTTCTTTTGTACGGCGGGAAGCTCCTGAAAAGGAATTTCAACGCCTAAGTCTCCACGGGCAATCATAACGCCCTCGCAGATTTCACAAATTTCGTAAATGTTATCCACACCGCTCTGATTTTCTATTTTTGCAACAAGCCCGATGTCACTGCCACCGTTTTCATCAAGGAAGGTCTTTATATCAAGCATATCCTGCTTTGAAGATACGAATGATGCGGCAATATAGTCAATATCGTTTTCAATACCGAAGAGGATGTCGCTTTTATCCTGCTCACTCAAAAACGCCTGCTTTAAAACCTTGCCAGGAAAACTCATACTTTTCTGATTTGAAAGCTCACCGCCTGTAATTACGGTGCAGTGTGCCTCGTTTTCAGAAAGTTCCTTAACCTCAAAGCTTACAAGGCCGTTATTTACAAGGATTTTATCGCCTTTGCAAAGGTCATCTATAAGTCCCTTGTAATTTACGCTGACCTTAGTTACATCACCGACAATGTCCTCTGTGGTAAAGGTGAAGCTGTCACCGTCATTAAGAAGAATTTTACCATCTTTAAATGTCTTTATTCTGTATTCAGGACCTTTAGTGTCAAGCATTATGGCAATAGGCATTTCAAGCTTATCTCTGACTTTTTTAATAAGCTCAATCATTTCCTTATGCTGCTCATGCGTGCCGTGGGAAAAGTTGAGGCGTGCAACATTCATTCCTGCAAGGCACATCTTTGTAAGGGTGTCCTCATTTTTGCAGGCAGGGCCGAGAGTGCAGATGATTTTCGTCTTTCTCATAGTAAAATCCTTTCCTATTTAATATTTAATATATATACAGTATAACACGAATTGGATATATTTTCAATGTTAATATGTATGAAAATGGAAAGGAAAATTCACGTTTTTTGTGCGAGTTGTATTTTAGACGTTAGTCATCGAAGAGTCGAACTGCATATGCCTTATATTTGAAAAATTTTTATCCTTTCAACTTGTCGTCCTAGAAAGGCGTCAGCCTATCTTCGTCCTCCGCATTGAAATTATATAAAATTTTTCTAAATATAAGGTCGGAGAGTTTAAAAAGAGGAAATTTTGATATAAGACAAAGAAAATTCAAGAATAATACTGACGTATATTTGCAGAA
>JAZORN010000047.1:0-2016 GCA_045656645.1 Clostridia bacterium
TATCCATCATATCAATCGTATCAGTTTTATTAAGTTCTTTTTCCGTGAGTGCTGCAGAGGTGCCGAGAGAGTCGGCCCCCTGCAATTCTACAAATGAAGCAATCCTTGTGATCGAATGCTTTATCGGAGATATTCTAACCGAAGTACAGAACGGATTGGGATATGCCGATGCAAGAGCAAAATCAAATCGCATATTCTTTAATGCTTGGCTGAACGGTCATACAAACGGATATAGCTATGGTGAGCTTGTTGACATAGCAAATGCCGCAATATGGCAGTACCGAGATATGTACCTGCGACCTGATTTTTATACAAATAATCTTGAAAAAGTCAGAGCTATTATCGCTCCCGTAATTGAAGATTATAAATCCGGCAAAATCACTTATGCACAAGCAGAGTTCAATGCCCGAACAAGGATTTATCAATCTGTAAAGCCTGATTTTAATCCTGATGTAGAATATATGAAAGATCCTTTGTTAAGAGATATTCCATCAGTAGATAACAGCTTGTTTATATTAGCAAGAAAACTTGAGAGTGTGAGAAAAAGTCTGTAAAATTGATTCCTTCTATGATAGAATAAAAATAACATAGGAGGAATTTTTTATGGCAAAAAGAAGAAGAGAAAAAATGAGTGAAGGGAAAAAGAATATCATAGCTGGTTTAATTCAGGAATATGACATCAAAACAGCGGCAGATATTCAGGAAGCGTTAAAAGATCTCCTTGGCGGAACAATTCAGGAAATGATGGAAGCTGAGCTTGACGAACATCTTGGTTATGACGAATACGAACGCAGCGACAATCCTGATTACAGAAACGGAGTAAAACACAAAACTTTACGCAGTTCCTATGGTGAAATACCTATTGATGTTCCTCAAGACCGTGACGGAGATTTTGAGCCTCAAATCGTGCAAAAACGCAAAAAAGACATATCAGCAATTGAGCAGAAAATTATTGTAATGTCAGCCAAAGGTATGACAACAAGACAGATTTCGGACATTGTTGAAGATATTTATGGATTCGAGGTAAGTGAAAGTATGGTAACAGCAGTTACTAACAAAATACTGCCACAAATCGAAGAATGGCAGCAAAGGCCATTATCAGCTGTGTATCCGATTGTATTCATTGATGCAATACATTTTTCAGTTCGTGAGGAGCATATTGTTAAAAAGATTGCAGCATACATAATACTTGGAATTAATGACGAAGGCAAAAAAGAAGTATTAAGTATAACCATTGGAGAAAACGAAAGTGCAAAATACTGGCTCGGAGTGCTTAACGATTTGAAAAATCGAGGTGTGCAGGACATATTGATATTATGTGCCGACGGCCTTTCCGGTATAAAAGAATCCATAGCTGCTGCATTTCCAAATACCGAATATCAGCGTTGTATTGTTCATCAGGTGAGAAACACCTTAAGATATGTTGCAGAAAAAGATAAGAAAGCATTTGCCAATGACTTAAAAAGCATATATCACGCACCAAATGAAGAAAGCGGATATGAACGTATGCAGGCTGTTACAGAGAAATGGCAGGACAGATATCCAAATGCTATGAAGCGTTGGGAAGAAAATTGGGATGTAATCTCGCCGATGTTCAAGTTTTCAGCAGATGTACGTAAGGTTATGTATACCACAAATGCGATAGAAAGCCTTAATAGTGCACTGCGCCGTTTGAATAGTCAACGAAGTGTATTTCCAAGCGATACAGCTCTCTTAAAGGCTCTGTACCTGGCAACTTTCGAAGCAACGAAAAAATGGACTATGCCGCTTCGTAACTGGGGCAAGGTTTATGGAGAATTGTCAATCATGTATGATGGCAGACTCTGATAGCACAAATTTTTCGCCATTTGCAAGGGTAAAATAAACGCCCTCAAAACGAGGGCGCCCTTGACATGGCAAAAAATCCGTGCTATATTGCAATTAAGGCAGGAAAGCCAAAATATGGCTACTCCTGCCCCTAAAATCGAATATTTTATCATAGAAAAATTGAATTTACAGAAAAAATCTCACACCGCC
>JAZORN010000048.1:0-37207 GCA_045656645.1 Clostridia bacterium
CGGAGAGTTTAAAAAGAGGAAATTTTGATATAAGACAAAGAAAATTCAAAAATAATACTGACGTATATTTGCAGAATTTTCTGCAGTATTATGCGAAATTTCCCTTTTTAAACCATACGTAGTTCGACTCTCCGATGACTAAGGAGTAAACTGATGAAAAAGCTCGTCTTTTTATTAAGCTTAATACTGACTATGTTTTCGGGCTTTGCCGCACGTGCAGAGGGCGAGATTTTTTCATTTTCGTTTTCTTCTGAAAAAGAGGCTCTTTCGTGGTCAGGCGGATACTTTGATGAATCTAATCCATTTGGAGAAGGACAAAGTATATTCCTTAACAATCCCTTTGGTGAAGTGAAAAACGATAAAGCCACCCACGTACTTGACTACAGCTCAAAAATCCAGCTTGAGGAAGGAAATGTTTACACATTAAGCGGCTATGTATTAAATCCGCTCAGCATACATTCTCCCTCTGTGCGCACGCAGGCATCTCTTGAAGCGGGTGCAAATACCGTTATTGTAAATATCAGCGGCAGCGGTGACGAGTGGGCACCCTTTTCAACCACGTTTTATGCAGGTGAAACGGGAACTTATAACCTTTCACTGCATTTTGCAGGCGGTGCATCCGACTTTGGCTTCTTTGTAGATGAGCTTACTCTCACAAGGACAAGCTGCACGCTCTCCTCTCTTAAGATATTGGGACAAAATGAAATTCTTATTCCCGCAACAGAAAGTATAAAAACATATTTTAAACCCGTGCTTATTACATCAGACGGTTTAACCGTTTATCCGCTCATTGATAAATCAATATACTCTTCGGCAACTACGCACGACGGGGTAGCCTTTAACCCTTCTGATTTTTCACTTACCGTAAATTCGACTGCGGTTTCAGACACACAAATTACAATCAGTTGTACTTTGCGTAATTTCCAGAATCTTGCCCCTGCAACGCACATTGTGGTTCTTACCGACAATATGCTTGACAGCCGTGATTTTGTGGGTGAAGATATTCTATGGGAAACCTCTGCAAAGCTTGAAACCCTTACGCAGGAGGGAAATTCATTTCTCTCACTTCCAACTAATGACTATGGTGATTTCGGTTATTTTTCCACATTAACATATGATGCACCGCAGGTTTTACTGGAGGGTGTTTTATACGTCCTGCACGCACGTGTAAAATCTGACAGTGACGCTCCGCTTCCTGCAATATACGCAAAAAACACGTCAGAGCTTATTGACAATACCGTTTTCTTTAACATAAAGGATATATCGGGAAGTGGGTGGCGTGATGTATTTACTGCCTTTGTTCCTGAGGTGAGCGGTATTTACAACATCGCCGTAAACCTTTGCTCAACATATGACACTACCATTTTTATTGATGATATCCGTCTGTGCAGTGAAATCATTGCACCACAGTATATTACACTTCATGCACCGGGAAATATTGCAATCCCCGATACAGCGACAAGCTACAATGTATCTGCCTTTGTCCGAGACCAGCTTGGCAATATCCTTGACGGAAAAAGTGTTTCTGTTTCCCTTGAGAATGCAACCGAGTCGGTCTACTTTAATTCAGAAACAAACCTTCTTACTGTTCTTCCCGATGCCGCCGAAGGAAAATATACACTTATTGCGCTATGCACCGACACCCCATCTATAAGCGCACGTCTTGACGTTACCATAAGCTTTGACTATGTAGGTGACGGAGGTTTTGAAAACACCGTTCCAAATGAATGGTGGATGGTCTCCTCCCCGTACGAGGCTGACTTATATATGCGCTTTGACGGTTATTCAAGACGAGCCCTTGTAAACTGCTACGGCAATTATTTTATGCTGCTTAATAACTCCTATGTCCACCTTATGGAAAATTCAGCATATGTTTTTAATTCAAATTTCTCTGCATCTGAGGATTGTACTGTAACGGCATTTATAGAAACTCTTGACGGTGAGATGCTCCCCCTTGTGCAGTTTCATGTACCTAAAGGGCATATGCTTGACGAAAAGCTCGCACCTCTACTTTTCCTCGCAGAAAAAGAGTGTGTTGGAAGACTGTTTTTATATATTGAAGCTGACAGTGCAGAGAGGTTTTCTGTGTATGCTGATAATATAACAGTGAAAAAGGCTGCCGTAATGGCAGGTAACCCGCACATTACAGGTTCACCGTATGTAAACGGCAGTGGTGAGGCACAGTTTTCTTTCCTGAACACCGTTGCACAAAACAGCGACACGTCTGCCTGCGTAGTTATATGGTATGTTTCAGATAGTGCCCAGGGACCTTACACAATTGTTGAAAACAGTGGTAACAATATCTATTTTGATACTTCATTTTTCAATAAATACGTTTATTTTGAGGTTATCCCTGTTTGCCCCATAACGGGTTTTTCGGGAGAAAGTGTACGATGCGCACCATTTTGCATAACATATGATTACCTTGAAAACCCATATATTTCTCAGGGCGGTATAATTACGATGCCGACATTTGATACTCCAACTGAATCTTCATATTTTGAAGACACACAATATCACTGGGGACGTGATTATATAAATTTCCTTGTACACAATAAAATTGTAAACGGGAAAGCTCAAAATCTTTTTGCCCCTGATGACGGCGTAACACGTGCGGAATTTGCAAAAATGCTTTCCTGTACTTTCAAAATCCGCCCTTACACTGATTTTAAAATGTTTAATGACGTAACAAAAAAAGACTGGTTTTATGAATATGTAACGGCACTGAGCCTTGCGGGAATAAGTAGCGGTACATCCTCTGATATGTTTTCACCGCACGCATATGTCACACGTGAACAGGCAAGTGCAATGCTTATCCGTATATATGAAAAAGCAGGGGGAAAAGCACTTCACTCCGCTCATAGCTTTACAGACGGGGACAGCATCTCTTTGTGGGCAGAGGAATTTGTTTCAAAGGCAGCCGCCCTTGGAATAATCAAGGGCGACCAGAACGGTAATTTCAGAGGACAGGATATTACCACACGTGCCGAGGCAGCAGCACTTATTGTAAGAGTATTGGAGGCGATGTGATATGTCAAAAAAAATTTTTAATACACTTGCTTTAATACTCTACGCGGTGCTTATCTTCACGGTTTTTGTCAACACACGTGATTTTTCAATTGATACGCTTCTTACCTATACGCCAAAAAGCGGTGCTCTTGCAGCACTTTTTATGCTTGGACTTTATGCGCTAAAAAGCATCAGCGTTGTTTTCCCCATTATCTTGCTCCAGATAGCAAGCGGCTTTCTGTTTCCTGCACCGATTGCACTTTTAATTAACTTATTAGGTGCAATAATCGACTTTACAATTCCCTACTTTCTTGGGAAATTTACAGGTGCAGATGCGGCAGAAAAGAAAATTTCAAAAAACCCTGCTTTAAAAAAGCTTTTTGAAAAGCAGCACATGCACGAATTTTTCCTGACATTTTTTCTTCGTGTTATAAGCTGTCTTCCCGCTGACCTTGTCAGTATGTATCTTGGGGCACTTAAGTTTAAGTTTGACCGTTTTCTTATATCAAGTATGCTGGGAACTCTGCCGGGACTTATTCCCGCAACCTTTATGGGGCAAAGCATTACAGACCCGCTTTCACCTGAGTTTATAACTGCACTTTCAATTACAATTATCTGCACGATTTTGTCATTTGTAATATATTTTATATACACAAAGAAGAAGGAGAATTGACAAAAGTCAGTTCTCCTTCTTCTTTGTTATTTAACTATATCCTTTGCTACCTTATTTGCAGGTTTTTTTGTCATTTCAACGATTTCCTTTTCTGCCTTGGTAGTCTTTTTTGCCACCGCTTTTTTTACAGGTTTTTTGGCAGGTTCTTTTTTTTCTGCCGTTTTCTTTGTTGCACCTTTTACAAGTGAGAAAAGCCTCAGTACGGCATCTCTGTCACCCTCAAGCATCATTATACCTTCACCAAGGCTCTGCTCGGGTGTTTTTTCCCCTTCTATAATTTTTCCAAGCTCCTCGCCCGTTACAATAATCTTTGCATCACGGTCATAATATTCATACGGCTCTACAAGAAGCTTTCCGTCAATGATTTGTACGTAGAAAGCACCCTCACCCTCTCCGTATATATCAAATTCTACTGCTGTATTTTCTTTAATTTCTTTAGCGGCTGTTTTATCAAGGCTTTTCTTTGCAAGTTCTACTATTTGCTCGTACGTCATAATAATCCCTCCAAAATATTTTCTATTCTATTTTTATTATGCCACCTATGAAAATATAATTCAATAAACTTATTTTTTGTATTTTCTGTTTCTTTGATATATTCTATCAGAACTTGTCACAAATAATTTACAAATAAATATTGAATTAATTTTAAAAAGGCGTATAATAATATTATAACAGTGAAAGGATTTTTTATTTATGGAAAAGAAACTCCTTCTTATTTATAATCCCGTTAGCGGAAAAGCACAGATAAAAACCTATCTCGCTGATATTATTGACATTTACTCAAATGAAAATTACGCAGTAAGTGTTCACCCGACAAAATGTAAGCTTGACGGTTTTAATTATATAAAAGAAAATGCACATAACTTCGACGTTCTCTCTGTTTGCGGCGGTGACGGTATGCTTAATGAGGCAGTTTGTGCACTTATGCATATTGATGAAAAGGTGCGCCCTGCCCTTGCCTATCTTCCGTCAGGCAGTACGAACGATTTTGCAGGCACTGTGGGAATACCCCTTGATATTATCGAGGCGGCAAAAATGGTTGTTGACGGCACTCCGTTTTTCTGCGATGCCGGAAAAATGAATGATAGTTATTTTGCATATATTGCCGCTTTTGGCGCTTTTACCTCTGTTGCATATGATACGGCGCAGGAGTTTAAAAATGTATTTGGACATCTTGCCTATATTTTAGAGGGTATACGACAGCTTCCTACAATAAAGCCTCTGCGCATACGTGCAAAATTTGAGGATAATGTTATCGAGGATGAATTTATGTTCGGAATGGTAACAAATGCACTTCAGGTTGCAGGTATTAAGCACAATATGGGAACTGCAATTTCTTTAAATGACGGTCTTTTTGAGGTTTTTCTTATCAAGCGTCCCCAGACGGCTACGGGTTATCAGAACCTCATAACGGCATTCCTCACCCAGGACCTCGATAAAACAGATGATATAATAAGCTTTAAAACTTCGAAAATCACGTTTGAAAGTGACGAGCCTATTCCCTGGACACTTGACGGTGAATTTGGCGGTGAAGTCAAGGCAGCGAATATAGAAACTCTTCCACGGGCCTTTTCCGTGATAGTATAGCAGGCTGAGCCTGCCCTCATTTCGCACTCTGACTATATTCAAACATAGTTTCATGCGTCTTAATCTTACACAAATTCCGTAGATACTTAAAAGAACAGGCTGCAGCCTGTTCTTTTTTATACTATTTTTTTATCAATCCATTTTCCATTGCATAGCTTATAATTCTGCGTGCAATGGGTGCACAGACGGAGCCGCCGCCGCGACCTGAATATTCCTTCATAACACAAAGCGCTATCTGCGGATTATCCGCCGGGGCAAAGCCTATAAACCATGCGTGGGTCTTACCCTCCCGCTCGTTTTCGGCAGTTCCTGTCTTTCCTGCAACCTCTATTCCGCTCACACGTGCTGCAGTGCCTGTTCCCGATGCAACACACGCCTTCATATATTCTGTCAGCATTTTTGCAGTGTCAGTATCAATTGCTTCACTAAGAACATCAGACGGTGCTTTATAGATTATATTTCCGCCGTCATAAAAAGCCTTTTCAACTATATACGGTCTCATAATTACACCGTCGTTTGCCACTCCCGATGCGACAAGAGCCATATGAAGCGGTGTAACCTGAAGTGATCCCTGCCCTATTGCCACAGATGCAAGGTGAGCACTGTCAAGGTCGCTGAATTTATTTTTTATCGCTTTTGTTTCAATATCAAACGGAATTTTTGTGGAAATGCAAAAATCATCTGCCGTTTTCTGGAGCAGGTCATTTCCGATTTTTTCAGAAAGCTCGGTAAAATACACATTGCTTGAATATCTTATAGCATCGCTCATATCTATATTTCCGTATGCTTTTTCCCCTGCATTTTTAAATTCCTTACCGCCGATTTTAGTTTTACCGATATCCTCTGTTATATAGTCCTGATAGCCCGCCTTAATCCCTGCTGCCGCACTAATCACCTTAAAGGTAGAGCCTGGCGCATATAACCCCTGCGTTACTCTTGAAAGAAAGGGCGCATCAGTACTTCCTGAAAGATTGTCCCAATTTTTTGTGAGGGCATCCTCATTGGGGTCAAACGAGGGATTTGAATACAGACAATACACCTCACCCGTTACGGGATTAAGTGCAACCACACTCCCGTTATCATTTCCCAGAAGTTCTGCCGCAAGCTTTGTCATACCGTTATCAAGCGTCAGGGCAAGGTCTGCACCGCTGCTGAATTCCTTTTTATCGTTATTTTCTTTTTTCAAAACATCAATGACTGATTGCGTCTTTAAAAGAAAGCTGTTAAATTTAAGCTCTATACTCGTTTTTCCATACGTACGGCTGTTATAGCCTATTGTATGTGCATAAAGCTTCCCATATGGGTATATTCGTTTTTGCGAATCACCCTCCTGCTCGCTTTGTGCAAGCACTGTTCCGCTGCGGTCATAAATCGTACCACGTAAAATACGCTCTTCCTTTTCCCATACACGCTGATTATAGCTCGAATTTACTATATCTCCTGCACGGAAAATGGTAAAGTACGTAAGATAAATTACTATAACTAAAAACAGGGCAAGCACCGCCGTCATAACCGTTATTATACGCTTATTCAATTTCATCGGTAACTTCCCCCTTCATAGAGCTTATTGCCTGAAGAATACCCAATGCAATAAAAGTGGTAATCATACTGCTTCCTCCGTAGCTTATGAAAGGGAGTGTTATTCCCGTCAGCGGAATAAGCTTTATAACACCGCCTACTATTATAAAGGTCTGTATGCCAAGCATTACACTAAGACCGACACTTACGGCCTTATTAAAATCATTTGTAGAGCTGAGCGCAATTTTAAACCCTCTGTACACAAGTAAAAAGTAAAGCATAATTACTGCCGTACCACCAAGCACTCCCATCTCCTCACAAATTGCAGAAAATATAAAATCAGAGCTTACCACGGGGATAAAATACGGACTGCCGCTGCCTATTCCGCTGCCCGCAAAGCCGCCCGCACCGATTGCAAAAAGCGACTGCGTAATCTGATACCCCTTTCCCGTAATATCGGCAAACGGGTCAAGCCACGTTGCAACACGCACCTGAATATGGCTCATAAAATTAACACCCACAAATGCCGCCAAGATAGTCATCAGTACATTTGCAAGGAAGAAAAGTCTGCTTTCTCCATAAATATACAAAAACGCAAGGTATATAGCAAAAAAGAGCAGTGCTATTCCCCATTCCCTTTGCAGAAGCAGACAAAATGCATTTATATATGCAATACCTGCTGCAAGACCTAAACGCATACGTTTTAAATTCTTTGGGTCTGTATCGTCTTTCTTTTTTTCTTTTTTTCCTCTTTTTACTTCAGGAAGCCTCGCATTTGTAAGTATTGCCGCAAGTGATAAAACAAACAGTATTCTTATAAACTCACTTGGCTGAACGGATACCCCACCCAGTACAATCCAGTTTTTTGAGCCGTTTTTAACCATACCAAAAACTGCCGTAACTGCAAAAAGGAGCATCGAAAGTCCAAAATAAATCAGTGTCAGTTTCCTTAAATGTTTATGAAAAGCTCTGTATAAAAGCAGTGTCACAAAAAAGAATCCAACCCCTAAAAGATACAGTTTCATCTGCCTTATACCATTGCCCTGATTAATTCTTGTCTGCATTATAATTCCTACGGAGGAAAGCATCGATATTATTATAAAAAGATACCCGTCCCCCAGATGGCATAACGATATAAGTATATATGCAGCAATGCTCAAAAAACACATACCGATGCTGAGCATTGCCATAGTTTTATCCGCTACTCCTTCATGGAGCATTATCAGAAACATCCCCAGAAGATTTACTGCAATAAGCAGTAAAAGCGGTCTTATGCTTTGTAGCTTGTTATTCATAATTACTCACCATTACTCACTTTTTGCAGGCAATACAAACAGGAAATTTGTTCTGCCGACGGAAATTTTGTCCCCGTCAAGAAGCTCTACCGCCTTGTCAGAAAGTGCCTCTCCATTAAGATACGTGCCGTTGGTGCTGTCAAGGTCCTCAAGATAAAACTTGCCTGATGATTTGAATATACGGCTGTTTTTTGTGGAAAGGTACTTGTCCGCAATGCTGATATCGCATTTTTTACCCCTTCCGATAACTTCATTATCAGATATTTCATAGCTTTCATCTACTGCAAAATCAAGCTCGTGACGAAGATTAATGAGTTTTAAATATGCGTCAGCAAGTCCGCCTGCCTTTTTTCTGTACATAGTGCGTATATCAAGAAATATCATTCTGATAATGGCATAAATAAAGAGATAAATTATAAGAACAAAAATGTATGTCAGTATTTTCGAGAAAAATGTCTGCACAAGCTCTCACTCCTTAGCCATAAGGTAGCCTAGTTATCAAGCCATACGGGCGAATTTGTATTTTCATCTATATGGTCAATATTTTCAAAGGTTTCGCACGAATAATCAACGCCCTTTTTCCTGAGCGATGCGTGGCATCCGTCTTTTACAAGGGTGTATATTACTGCAAAAAGCGGTACTGCACAAACCATTCCCCATATTCCGAAAAGTCCGCTTCCCACAAGGATTGAGAACAACACCCAGAAGCTTGAAACACCTGTTGTACTTCCCAAAATCTTAGGTCCTAAAATATTCCCGTCAAACTGCTGCAGAACTATTATTATAACAACAAAGGTTATGCACTTTATCGGGTCTACCAAAAGGATTAAAAGTGCACTTGGTATCGCACCGATAAACGGACCGAAAAACGGAATTACATTCGTCACACCTACAATAACACTTACAAGTGCACCGTAAGGCATATTAAACATTGTCAGAATAATAAAGCAAAGTATGCCAATGATAATTGAATCAAAAATCTTTCCCGTGATAAAGTTTCCGAATTTATCGTGTGTCAGACGGCACACCGCAATAACATTGTTCGCCTTTCTTGTCGGCATAATGCTGTAAAAAAGCCTTTTAATCTGTGCCACAAACTTTTCTTTATCTTTAAGAATGTAGACAGACACGATAATACCGATAAGGAGATTAAGCACTGCAGAAACCATACCGTAAACACCGCTTGAAACACCAAGTATCAGAGTGTTTATGTTGGGTATTATTTCCTTAAGTCTTGCCGCAAGGTCTGAAAGGTTTGTTGAAAATCCGCTTATAGACTCCTCAAGGTAATTTAAAATCATAGGATTTTTGTTAAGAAGCTCCTCGCCCCAGGAAAGAGCTTTGCTCGCATATCCGGGGAAGCTTTGAACAAGATTTTCTATACTCTTTGAAATTTCAGGCACAACAAGGTCAACAAGTGCTAAAATGAGCAAAGCGGTTACTGTCCATGTTATAATTATGGAAATAACCCTGACACTTCCTTTAAAACGTCTTGTCCCCTTCTTAAAAAGCTTTTTCATTACAGGTGAAACAAACCCCTTCTCTACCGCATTTAAAAGAGGATTTAAAATATATGCCATAATAAGTCCGTATGTTATGGGTCTGAGGCTTTTTGCAATCAGCGAAAAAATAGCCATTACAGTTTCCCATTCCTTCAATATCATAAAAAATACTATAGATGCTGCAACTGTCACAAATGCAGTTATTCCCCAGCAAATATACTTTTTATCCCAAGGCAGTTTCATAAAATCCACCCCTATCCTTTCTTTAGCTAAAATTTTCCTATATATACTATAGCTTTTTTTCTTTATAATTACAAGGTTATTCTCACAATTGTAATGTAAATGTCATTTTTTATTCACATAAGAATAAAATCCTGCCTGCCTTTATTGACATAATCGAAAAAATACTATAAAATAATACTTAGAAACTGGAGGTATGTGTAATGGATAAGCTTATACTTGTCGTTGATGACGAAGCACCCATTGTTGAAATATTAAAATTTAATCTTACAAAATCAGGCTACCGTGTTCTTGCCGCATATGACGGTGAGGAGGGGTATCGCCTTGCAACAAGTGAGAAACCTGACCTCATTTTACTGGATGTAATGCTTCCTAAAATGGACGGTTTTGAGGTTTGCAAAAAAATCCGTGAAAAGCATTCTACCCCCATCATTATGCTCACAGCACGTGATGAAGAGGTTGACAAGGTGCTCGGTCTTGAGCTTGGTGCTGATGACTATATTACCAAGCCCTTCTCTGTAAGAGAGCTTCTTGCACGTGTAAAGGCAAATATCCGCCGCACTGCATCCGATATGCAGCCTGAGGGCGAGGGGGATATTATAACCTTTGAAAATCTTACCATTAACCCTGCACGCTACGAGGTTTCAAAGGATGAAAATGTAATTGACCTTACTCTGCGTGAGTTTGAGCTTTTGAAGTTTCTTGCTATGCAGCCCGGTAAAATTTTCACACGTGAAATCCTTCTTGAAAAAGTTTGGGGCTACGAATATTTCGGTGATGTAAGAACTGTCGATGTTACGGTTCGCCGTCTTCGTGAAAAGGTTGAGGATAATCCCGCTGCCCCCAATTTCATTATGACAAAGCGTGGAGTTGGATATTATTTCAACAAATAAGAAGCGTGCCGCTTCACCCATTTCGTGTCCCGACTAAATTCAAACAAGGCAAATGTCGCTCACGACAAAATTACACCATTTCCTACACGGTAAATAAGGCTGACAATGTCAGCCTTTAGTTGCGAGTGCAAAATAATAATTGGAGAGTTATATGTTTAAGAGTATTCAGTGGAAAATAATTGCAATATTTCTTTTGCTTACCGTCAGCGTAATGATAGTTGTCGGTACTTTTCTGCTGCAAAATATTTCTGCGTACTATTATAATGAGTTTAATAACTCTCTTGACACTCAGGTTTTTACAGAAACTCTTACAAAGGAAATTGACAGTGCCCTTACTTTAGAGGACGGCGTTTACAAAACACTCGAGCTTTTAAAGGTTTATTCCGTCAGGATGGGTATTGACTCTTTCCGTAATTATTATGTGCTTGATAAATCCCTTAACATTTTAGGTGGCTCTTCCGATGCAGGCACTGCCTTTTCTGCAACGCCAAACCTTGTTCTGGCAATGACAGGAAAAAAAGGTATCCTTACAGACAGAAATTCTGCCTTTATGGATTATGCACTTCCCGTTGCAAACGGCGATTACATCATTTATGTTACAGATACTAAAGAGGAAATTAATGAGGTAATAAACAATATGTTTATCAACATATTCTGGGGACTTCTTTTCGGACTTCTTATAAGTCTTATCCTCGGATTTTTCCTTTCACGAACTATTATTGCCCCTATCTCCACACTCCAACATAGAAGTGAAAGTATGGCAGAGGGTGATTTCGGTCACAAAATTGAAGTACGCTCACGTGACGAAATCGGACGTCTTACAATTTCATTTAACGAAATGGCTGCCAAAATCAATTCAAGTCTTGAAGAAATTCAGGCAGAAAAAAATAAGGTTGAGGCGATTTTGCTTCATATGACAGACGCCGTTGCCGCATATGACAACAGCGGTAATCTGATACACATAAATCCTGCAGGCGAAAACCTGTTAGGGGAATACCGCGACAAAACCTTTGACCAGTTTTTTGATATGCTTGATGCAAATATTTCTCTTTACCGTATTCTTTACATTGATTCGACAGAAACGATAGAACGTGATTTTGAATTCAAGGGGAAAAGCCTTAAAGCATTTTTTGCACCGTTTAATACGGAGCGTTCCCTCACTGCAGGTGTCGTTGTGGTATTTCAGGATATTACACGCCGTCAGATGCTCGACAACGCACGCCGTGAATTTGTGGCAAACGTATCGCATGAGCTTAGAACTCCCCTTACAACAATAAAAACCTACGCAGAAACAATTACCGATATGGGAAGCGAAGATACCGACAGTTCAATACTTCATTTCGTAAAGGTAATAGAAAACGAGGCGGACCGTATGACACGCCTTGTTAAAGATTTGCTGACGCTTTCTCAGCTTGACAGTTCAAAGAAGATTGAGCGCAGAAAAAAATTCGACCTTGCACAGCTTATTTCATCCGTTTGTGAAAAGCTCAGCATTACTGCAAAAAACAGCGGACACAGAATAAAGCTGGATATAAATATGAGTTCCCCCACCTGCTTTGGAGAACCTGATGCAATCGAGCAGGTAATTACAAACATTATCTCAAACTCCATAAAATACACCCCGGGGGGCGGCAGAATTGATATAGCTTGCTATGGAGATTTTTCAAAGGCATATATTAGCGTACGTGATAACGGAATTGGTATTCCCGCAAGTGACCTTCCACGTATTTTCGAACGATTTTACCGTGTTGACAAGGCACGCAGCCGTCAGAGTGGCGGCACGGGACTTGGCCTTGCAATAGCAAAGGAAATAATACTTCGTCACGGCGGAACTATCGAGATAGAAAGTCCCAATCAGCGTGGCACAATAGTAAAAATAACTCTTCCTCTCTATAATATGGATGCAGAGGAATAAATTACCATAAAAAAGTAATCAATCATTAAGCCGATTGTAACACTGTTGTAACATTGTTATTGTATAATGGTATCAGAAAATAATATTTTTAAGCCTAGGATAGTCGAACCCAATATGGTTTAAAAACAGAAATTTCGTATAATACTGCAGAAAATTCTGCAATCTTGTGTGAATGGATGTGTTAAACAATGAAAAAACTCGGCGCACTATTCGCCGTTGTTATTGTAATACTATGCAGTGTTTCTGCGTCTGCAGCAAACCCCGCATATATTTCGGCAAACGACCCCGGCACAGTACACGACCTTGTTGTTGTGAAAAAGCCTGAAACGAAAAATTCCGCAACTCTTAAAAAGACCTACGGAATAACCGGCACAGGTAAAAGCGGTGTTCAGGTTGCTTATTACAAATTCAACGGTTCTTCATACATATCAATAAAGGATTCAAACGGTGCTATGGCACAGACCACAATCGGCACTGCAAATGTTTTTTATAAGCAGGTTGCTCTTTCTGAGGGACATAATAAGTTTGCTGTAAGGGCTGAGGCTCCAAACGGCACATATCAGGTAGAGTATTTTGACATTAACGTACTTAATCAGAAGATTTTAAATAATGTCAGTGGCTTTTCTAACGGAATACAGTCTCTTTATAACGGCTGGATGAATTAACAAGGTATTAAAAGGTTTCAGGCAACAGTCTGAAACCTTTTGTTTTTTCTTTAAAGGAGGTGCGCATTATGCTGCGTGAGCGTATAAAAAGCTCTGCCATTATTATTTTAATAATAAATCTCATATTTCTGACGGGACAGCTTTGGTTTGACAGTTCAACTACAATAGGCGCAGATACTATGCGCTACATCCGCACCCTGCCCCTTGTTGAAAAAATCTTTCCTTTACAACCCGAATACAGTATTTCAAAGGAAAATCTTTCAAGGCCGAGAAAATTTCTTATAAATGACGGTTCTCTCTGGATGGCATATTATAATACCGACATAGGTTTCTCCCCCATTGAGGAACGTACAAGCGAGATAATAAAAGGGTTTTTAAGCGGAGATATAACCGCAAGTAAAAAAATTGACAACGCCACGTGGGAAGCAGGTCTTGAATCGCTGAGCATTTATGTTGAGTATCCTGTCAGCTTTGACACAAAAATGTTTTGCCTGATTATGGGTGTCGATGGAGATTATGCACCGACAGAAATTTCCTCTCTCCACGACCTTATAATACTTCCCTCGAGCGAGGAAAGCAGTATTTGTATATTAGTACGCGATTCTGCTGATAACGACTTTTACGCCTATATTTTAAGTGATCGTTATAAGCTTCCTGCATCGGACCTTTCAGTATACACAAATAACAATGACGGCTATTATGAGCCTGCTTTCAGTACGGGGCTTCACCTTGGAGAGGAAAGCAAGGTTTCCCTTTCTCCCCTTGTTCTTTTTTCAGACTCACAGCCTTATACAGAGGTACTTCTCCCCCATAATCTTATAACTGAAAGTTCAAAAAATAAGCTTCTTGAAAACTTTTCATTTAATCCTCTTTCCGTTACCCCGTATGAGGATAGCGACGGTGCATCAAATTATATTGCAAATTATGCAACGGCAAAGCTTTATGGCGACTCCTTCTTTGAATACAGTTCCGTAAGTGATGACCGTGGTATACTGCTTGATGAGAGCGGTGATGCATACAACGTACTTAACGCATCAATTGATTTTGCAGAAAAAACGTGGAGCTGTGTTTCGTCTGAGCCGCTGAGCATACTTGTAACAAGCGACCTTTCAGATTATGACAGTGAAAACGTCTACACGTTTAAGTTTGACTATTACTGTAACGGCAGACCCGTTGAAATAGTCCTTGACGAAATACCGGGGCGGCAGAAAATGACCTCTGCCATTGAAATGACGGTAAAGGGCGGCAGACTTATTTCATACAGACAGTATATGCGCTCTTATAACAATGTTTCTGTTCATATGCTTTCCGACACCTTTGTCACTGCTCTTGATGATTTTGTAAAAGTGCTTGACAAAGAGGCAAAGGAGCCTGTTACTATAAACGATATTTATATAGGATACCTTGACCGTGGCGAGGTCGGTGAAATTAATGCCGCCTGGCTTGCAAAAACCTCCGACGGCAAAATTTATCGGTATACGGCAAAGGAGGAACAATATGAACTGGAGTAAGATAAAAAACATAATGATAATGTTCCTCATTGCTATGAATATTGCAATGCTTGCTTTTATAGCAATGACATCAATGCGTGATGCCGCAGTTCCTGAGGATGTTATAACTTCCTCACTTGCAGTTATGCAAAGGGATGGATTTGAGTGTGACAGAGATGTTTTTCCGTCAAAAAGGTACACCCTCCCCCGTTTAAGTGCGAAATTTTTCAGTGCAAGTGAGCTTTCAGAATTATTTTTTTCAAAACAGCTTGCATTCCGTACTGTAGATGACTCCCTTGTTGCGAGGGAGGATAAAGCAACTCTCACCGTATCAAAAAATCATTTTCTTTATAAAAGCGGTTATGATGCTGACACTTCCCACAGTGCAAAGAAAGTAAGGCGTGCCCTCCGGAAAGCGGGCATAAATATGAGTGGCAGTGTATATGACAAAGAAGAGGATTGCTTCTACTTTATGTATAAGGATGTAAACCTCTTTAATATGTATATCAGTGCAAAGCTTGACTCCGACGGAGAGCTTTGCTATGTATCAGCACAATGGCCGTCAAAGCTTTCTGCACTTGAGGATAAGGAGCTTTCCTTTACAAGTGTTATTACAAAGCTTTCCCCCGCCTTTCCTGACGGTGGCAGAGTAAAGGCTATTGAGCGGGGCTATGTACTGCATTCATCAGGAAGTAAGTTTTTCTTCACCCCCTCCTGGAGGGTTAATGTAGATGGCAACTCACAAATTATTGAATAAAAGATGCGACACACTGGAGCTTTCCCAATGTGTCGCATTTTTACTGTACTGTATATTATCCGTTTATCTGTGCAAGAGCTTCTTCCTGCTCCTTCTGCACATCTTCAAAAACAGAAATCATAGGCTTAATATCCTTGCCTTTAAGTTTTCTGTCAACATAGTTTCTCGTAATCTTCATTACAAGACCTGAAAGTGCTAAAACACCAATAAGGTTAGGCACCATCATAAGACCGTTGAAGGTATCTGATATATCCCACGCAAGTGATGATGTGAGGAGTGCACCGCACAAAATCATTACAAGGTGTATAACCTTATACAAAACAACAGACTTTGTACCGAAAAGGTATTCCCATGCCTTTGTACCGTAATGGTCCCAGCCAAGAACCGTTGTGAAAGCGAAGAGAAGAATCGCAATTGCAATAAATCTCTCACCCCAGATACCAAACAATCCTGCAAAAGCCTTTGCAACAAGGTTTGCATCAGTTGTGCCTGCTGCCATCATACCTGTTTCAAGATTAATAACACCTGATGTTAAAACAACGAGTGCTGTCATCGTACATACAACCATAGTGTCGGCAAACACCTCAAAAATGCCCCAGAGGCCCTGACGTACAGGCTCTATAACATTTGAGTTTGAATGTACCATTACAGAAGAACCAAGACCTGCCTCGTTAGAGAACACACCCCTCTTACATCCCTGTGTAACAATTGCCTTAACTGCAATACCGCCGGCACCGCCCCACATAGCAGGTGCAGTAAATGCATATTTAAAGATTGATGCAAATGCTGCCCCAATGCTTTTAACGTTAACACCGATAATTATGAGGCTTCCAAAAACAAAAAGCACTACCATAAAGGGAACAATTTTTTCAGCAAAGTTTGCAATTCTCTTAAGTCCGCCGAGGATAATAAGTGTAGCAACCGCAAGGATAACAACACCGATTATAAGATGATATGCCGTAACCTGACCAAAAGGTATAGCGGAAAGTGCAGGAATATCAAATGCAGATACCACATTTACAACAATCTTATTTACCTGACCCATTGCACCTATACCAAATGATGCGAGTATTGCAAAAATAGAGAAAAGAATTGCAAGAATTTTTCCTATGTACTTACAGCCCTTATATTTTCCGAGACCATCCTCAAGATAATACATAGCACCGCCTGACCATTCACCGTCAGCGTTCTTTCTTCTATAATATATACCGAGAACATTTTCAGAGTAGTTTGTCATCATTCCGAAGAATGCTGCAACCCACATCCAGAACACTGCACCGGGACCGCCGCCAACAATTGCCGCCGCAACACCGGCGATGTTACCTACACCGATTGTTGCTGCAAGTGCAGTACAAAGTGCCTGAAACTGAGAAATTGATTTTCCCTTTACGTGACCTGAAACGTCTTTCTTGAAAATACTTCCAAGTGTTTCAGAAAACCAGTGACCGATGTGTGTAATCTGAAAGACACCTGTAAGGATTGTCATAATTACACCTGTTGCCAAAAGCAGGTATAAACCCTTACCCCAGACAAAACCGTTAATGTCATTATTAAAGTTTGTCAGCCATTCAAAAAAGTTTACCATAAAAAATACTCCTTTCGCTAAATGCGCTCAAGGAGATAAAAGTCCTTCACAAACCTTGAATAAAAAACGGAGCTTTTGCACATCACAAAAACTCCGCATAGTAAACAAAAGTCTGTTACGACCTGTACCTCCGTCCTTTTGCCTGAGAGATTAGCCCCCTTTTTTCAAGGGCCTTGCACCTTCGGCATCCTTTTTGTTTCTTTACAAGAAACGGACTTCTCCGGAGCGCTATCCGTTTGCAGTCTTTACTCAAAAATGAGAACCTGAGAGTGTTACTCCTTCGGTAGGCTTATCACCTTTTCCTGCATACTTCGCTTAGCCTCTATTAAATTAACATATTCATTATGGCACATATTTTTACATTTGTCAATCTTTTTTCCAAAATTTCTGCAATACACCCCTATACCGTCATAAATTTGATTGACATTTTACGGAAAAGCCGTTATAATTAAATGGTTAGTAACTATTAAAAGGATGATGAATGATGCATTGGTCAGAAGAAATTGCAAAAAGAATTATTGAGCGTAACCCTGACAAGGAGGAATATGTCTGCGCCGCAGGTATCAGCCCGTCAGGTTCTATTCATATCGGAAATTTCCGTGATATTGCAACAAGCTACTTTGTAGTGCGTGCCCTTAGAAAAATGGGACGTAAGGCAAGGCTTCTTTTCTCATGGGATGAATTTGACAGATTAAGAAAGGTGCCCGTAAACGTTGCAAAGGTACGTGACGATATGGAGCAGCATATCGGAAAGCCCTATGTTGACGTGGAAAACCCCTTTGCGGACAGCCCCGAAATAAAGACATATGCCGAGTATTTTGAGAAAGAATTTGAACAGTCTATCGTAAAATTCGGTATCGAAATGGATTACCGCCATCAGGCAGATATGTACAGAAGCGGTAAGTATGTTGAGCATATTCTTCACGCACTTCGCAAGCGTGGTGAAATTTTCGATATTCTTGATTCACACCGTACTCAGGATGCTCAGGAGGGTGAGCGTGAGGCATATTACCCCGTAAGCATCTACTGCCCCGTTTGCGGAAAAGATACAACAAAAATTCATTCTCTTTCAGACGATTGCACAGTTGCACAGTTTAGCTGTGAATGTGGTCATAGCGGTGAGTTTGATTTCACAAAGGACTTCAACTGTAAGCTTGCATGGAAAATTGACTGGCCTATGCGCTGGATGTATGAGGGCGTTGACTTTGAGCCGGGCGGAAAAGACCATGCCGCAAGAAACGGAAGCTACGATACAAGTAAGGATATTTCCAAGGCAATTTTCGGCTATGAAGCACCCCTTTTCCAGGGTTATGAGTTTATTGGTATAAAAGGAACTACGGGTAAGATGTCAGGTTCATCAGGACTTAACCTCACACCCGACACCCTTTTAAAGCTTTATCAGCCCGAGGTTATTTTGTGGCTTTATTCAAAGACGGAGCCTCTTAAAGCATTTGACTTCTGCTTTGATGACGGAATACTCCGTCAGTATTTCGAATTTGACAAAATGCAGACTGCGTGGGAAGACGGCAGCGCTGATGAGCATACTTCAGCTATTATGTACAATACAACTGTCGAGGGCAGAAAGCCTGCTACAGTTCCGATGTCACTTCTCGTTCAGCTTGGCAGTGTTGTTAATTTCAATGTGCCTATGCTTGAAATTGTGTTCGAGAAAATCGGTACTCCCTATAAATATGCTGACTTTGCAGACAGACTTGAGCGTGCAAAATTCTGGCTTGAACAGTGTTCACCCGAAAACGTAAACCGTCTGCGCACCTACCGTAACTGGGAGCTTTATAATAGCTTTACAGACGAGGAAAAGAAAGAAATTGAGCTTCTTTGCAATTTCATCAAGACAGACGGATATACCCTTGATGACCTTAATGCAGAGCTTTATGCAATTCCCAAAAAGATTTTTGGCGAAGATATGGATGCTAAAGAGCTTAAAGGTATTCAGGGACAGTTCTTCAAGAATGTGTACAAGCTTATTATTGATAAGGAACGCGGACCAAGACTTTACCTCTTCCTCTTTGCAGTTGATAAGGAAAGCTATTTAAGTCTTCTTGACTTCTCAACACCTATGACGGAGATTGAAAAAAATCCTCCCGTAGAGGAAGTAACCCAGGAAGCACCTGAGGAAGAAAAGGTATACGGTGAGCCTGATGAGGTTAAACCCATTAAGGACGAAATTGATATTGATACCTTCTCCCTTATGGACTTAAGAGTATGTAAAATAGTTAAGGTTAACGATATAAGAAAGTCAAATAACTGCCTTAAGCTTACACTGTTTGACGGTCTCGATGAAAGAGTTATCGTTTCAAGTATCAAGCACGATTATAAGCCCGAGGAGCTTTTAGGCAAAAAGATTATCGTTGTTGCCAATCTCAAGAGTGCAAGATTTTCAGGTGTAACAAGTAACGGAATGCTTCTTGCAGGAACAAACAATGCCTGCGGCTGCAAGGTTATATTTGTTGATGATGCTATACCTGAGGGAACCCCGATATGTTAATAGCGAACGTCTAAAAACAGCACCGACCGTTTATTGGCATTTATATTGCAATCACAACAATCAAAACAAATAAAACATTTATAAACTTTATCTTTTTGGTAGAAATCCGTAAAAATACGGATTTCTATTTTTTATGCCAATAAACTACAAACAAACTTCGCCTCTCGACGTACCACGTACGCCTTCGGGTAACCCACACAAAGTCCTTTTAGGGCTTTGTGTGGCTCAGTTTGTTCGTTCTGCACTATTTTTATCCATTCTTTCAAAGCAAATGCTTCCTTGTATACTTTTCCTTATTTTGGGCATCTTATAAACATACTATATTTTTGCAGGTGTTACTATGACATTTAAGGATTTATTTTTATATAAACATTCTCCCAGAAACAGCTTTACAATTAAAAGTGCACGTCCCGCCTCATATTCACCCCAAATGAATGAAGGCGGTCCCTCTCTTTCGGGTAATTATAAAAAGGATTTAAAAGCACTTAAAGAGGAGCTATCGCAAGGCACAAACGGAGATATAAAAATGCGTCAGTTCACCATACGCATCAGCAAGCGTGACATAGATGCTACAATCTTTTTCACGGACGGGCTTGTGAATAAACAGATTATAAATGACTTTATTTTAAAGCCATTAATGCTTACAAGCCGTGAAATCGAAATTTCAAGCTTTCGTGCAATTGGCGAAGTTCTTTTGCCGCAAAGTGAGTTTAAGGAAACAAATCTTCTCGGCGAATTGACTTTTGACATAAATTTCGGTAGCGTAATTATGCTTGTAGACGGGGCTAAAACCGCCTTTTCCCTTGATGTAAAGGGCTGGCAGCACCGAGGTGTAGAAAGCCCGCAGACTGAACGTGTAATACGTGGTCCCAATGATGCTTTTTCAGAGCAGCTACGTGAAAACACTGCGCTTATCCGCCACCTTGTACGCAACAAAAGCCTTATCAGCAAGGAATATAAGCTCGGCACAGTAAGCCAGACCCCCGTTTCCGTAATGTATATTGAAAACATTGTAAACCCGTCACTTGTCGAGGAAACGTTAAGGCGCATCGAAAGCATTGATGTAGATTATATCTTTGCCGCAGCAGAGCTTGAACAGCTTATTGAGGAAAAATCCATCACCACACTCCCCCAGTTTCTTTCGACAGAAAGACCTGACCGTGCATCACGTGCACTTCTTGACGGACGAATAGTAATTATAGTTGACGGCTCTCCCTTTGTGCTGATACTGCCAACTACTGTTTTTGAGCTTAACGAATCAGCGGAGGACAATTATCTGCGTTTCCCGTACGTCAATATGATAAAGCTTGTCCGCAGTCTTGCTTTTTTGCTTTCTCTTCTTCTCCCCGGACTTTATATCGCCATAGTTTCATTTCACGCAGAGCTTCTGCCGACAGGAATATTAATGTCTATTATTTCAAGTCGTGAGCCTGTTCCATTCCCCTCTATAGTAGAAATTATAATTATGGAAATTTCGCTTGAAATCATACGTGAAGCGGGTATACGTGTTCCCGAGGCTTCAGGCAGTACGCTAAGCATTGTAGGCGCACTTATACTCGGTCAGGCGGCAGTTGCGGCAGGAATTGTAAGCCCCATTTTAATAATTGTAGTTTCCATTACGGCAATCGGTTCGTTTGCAACGCCCAACTATTATCTTGGTCTTTCTGCACGTCTTTTAAGGTTTGTATATATCTTTCTCGGTGCCGCTGCAGGCTTTCTCGGTATTACGGCAGGGCTTTTTATACAGACACTTTTATGGACAGATACAAAATCTATGGGTGTGCCAATGTCCTCTCCCTTTGCACCTATTACCAAAAAAGGTATTCCCTCATCACTCTTTGTTCCACCCATATGGCAGCAGGAACACCGTGACGATTATATAAACCCAAGGCGAAAATTCCGTCAGGCACCTCTTTCAAGAAAGTGGCTTGACCACAACTGATAGGAGAGCAGCTATGAACAAAAAAACAGGCAGTCTCAGTATGGCAATTCTTTTTTCATGTGCGATACTGTCAAAATATCTTATAATTCTTCCCGAATACATGGTCAAATACGTGGGTAACTCAGCATGGATTGACGCAGCGGCAAAATGCATTATTGCAAGCATTTCCCTTACAATTGTGCTAATCCTTTATAAGCCGTTTGCACCGCAGTCCTTTTCAGAGGTTTTTCGCATTGCCTGCGGGAAAGTGGGCGGTGTGTTTTTCAGCTATATTTATGTAGTACTGTTTACCCTTTTTAATGCATTCCTGCTCCGTCTTTTAATAGAGGCACTCAGCACTGTTATGGCAACTGTTGCACCCGACGAATTTTTTGCACTGTTTATTTTAGCTGCCGTTTTTGTTGCTGCATACAGCGGTATTAAGGCAACCACAAATTTAAGCTGTATTATCTTCCCTCTCGTTGTTCTTACCCTTATAACAGTGTGCATTGCCCTTATCCCGCATTACCGAACAGACAATATTATGCCCATTTTTGGAATAAGTGAGAAAAAGCTCCTGCACGGAATTTTTGTCAAGCATTTTGGTTTTTCAGAAACCGCCCTTCTCTTTTTCCTTGCCCCTGCACTTGGCAGTTACAAGGACATTAAAAGAACGGGCATTATAACGTATATAATCATAACAATATTTACCGTTGCTTTTACAGCAGCCTACTGTCTTACGGTGCCGTATCCTGCGTCAGAAACCTTTTTCCTCCCGTTTTATCAAATGACACGTATGATTAAATCAGGAGCGTTTCTGCAGCGTCTTGAGCCTATTTCCGTGTTTGTGTGGACAAGCTTTATTATGTGCAGTATGAGTGTACTCATATCAGCGGCAGCAAAGCTTCTTTCCCATTCAAAAGATGAGTATAAGGAAAAATCCTTTGTTCCCGCAGTAACACTGATAACCTTTTTTATTGCTATGCTGCCCAAAAGCGAAACCACAGCTTTTTATATTTATGAAAGGCTTTTAAGTGCCAGCACACTTCTTTTTCCGACAATCCCCGTAGTCGTTCTCATAATTGCAAGAATACGCCAAAGGAGGAAGCGCAGTATATGAAAAAAAAGCTTTTATGTATAATTACAATAATCTGCCTTTTCCTTGGCGGTTGCTCATACGGAAAGGATGTGGATGAGCAATCCTTTGTAATTGCAGTAGGAATTGATAAGGGCGAAAGCTTTCCCCTGCGTGTAACCTTTGTTTTTGCCAATCCGTCAGGCTCGGAAAGTGGCGGTGGCGGTGAAAGCGGTGGTGGCAGTGGTGGCGGAGGTGGCGAAAGTAAATCTTCATCCTCGGGACCCGACATTGTCACAATTGAAGCACCGACAACCTTTTCCGCTGCAAGAAAGCTTGATGCAATAAAAAGCAAAAAAATCAACCTCACCCATACAAAGCTTGTTGTATTTTCAACAGATATAGCAAAGGAAGGAATAAAAAAATACCTCAGTGGCTTTGCATCATCAAGAGATTTCCGACCAAACACCTATGTTTGCATTACAAGCGAAAGCGCACAGGAATACTTTAACAGTGTAAAACCATCTCAGGAAAAATATCTTGAAAAATACTACGACCATATAATGCAGAAGGTTGCTTCTGACAAGGTAAACGAATCCTATCTTTACTACCTTTATTTTAACCTGACCGACTCCTACAGTTCGAGCATTGTCCCCCTTGTAGGACTAAGTAAAAATAAGCTTACCGATCCTGCACAATCTCTCCACCCTCACAGCGATGATTTTTCCTACGAAGCACGTGCCGGTGAGCTTTTACGTGATTCCTCGAACAAGGCTGAAATCCTTGGATGCGGAGTTTTCCGCAATGACAAACTGATCACTACCCTCGGCAGCTTTCAAACAGACCTTGTAAGGCTTATCGGTGATGAATTTTATCCTAAAAATTACAGTATCTTCTACCCCTCTGTTTTAGATTTTGTTACTGTCCGCATAATTCAGCAGGAAAAAGTCAATATCAAATCTGAAATTAAAAACGATAATGCTCTCATTGATATCAAAGTCCCAATATTTATTGAATATGTTGATGCAGGAGAAATCGAAAACGACTCCAATAAGTCCAGAGAATTTTGCAATTATTTAAAAAAGAGGCTCGACACTTCTACAAAAAAGCTTATTCACGACTTTCAGGCAATGTATGACAGCGATTTTTTAGGACTTGGTGACTCTCTTAAAAAGCATTTTTTAAATCTTTCGCAGTGGAAAAAATTTAACTGGGAAGAAAAGTATTCTGATGCGAAAATAAATGTTTCTTTCGATGTTACCTATGCAGACTTTGAGGAAACGAATTAGGAGATATTATGAATATTTTTAAATTTTTCTTCTTACTTGCCGCCCTATGGTGCATTATATATACGGTGTCAGTGACGGTCTATGACTTTAAACAGCACGAATATATTTCTGCGGTAAATACAATCATTTGTGAAATCATATTACTTGTTTTAAGCATAGTTTATATTTTCTGAAAACTTGTAAAAGCCCCTTTTGTGCTATCTTATGCAAGAAAGGGGCTTTTGATTTATAAGCATTAATTTTTATTTGGCACAGCTTTTTACTACATATTTTAACAAATCAGGTAAAAAGTAATCTTTTTCTCTTGACTGTGCACGTAAATTATATTATGATATTCTTAATATAATAAAAAGGAGTTAAGAGTATGGTTATTGATAAGCTTAAAGAAATTATTGCTGATGCTATGGGTGCAAGACTCAGAATAGATGCAGATGACATTTCAGAGGGTACAGAGTTCATTGCAGACCTTCACGCAGACAGTGTTGATATTGCAACAATCATTTGCGAAATTGAGGATGAATTTAACATCGAAATTGAGGATGAGCAGCTTGAGGGTATTGAAACTGTCGGCGATGTTGCTGAAAGAATTGAAGAATTAATCTAAATTATAAGGGGCATAATCTTGTGGATATAAATAAGTTTCAAAAAAATATCGGTTATTTTTTTAAAAATCCGCAGCTTTTGCAGACGGCTTTTACACATACATCATATGCAAACGAAAACAATGTGGCAAGCTATGAAAGGCTTGAGTTTTTAGGTGACGCAATTGTCGATTTTCTTGTCGGCGAATACTTATTTATGAATTTTTGCAAGCTTGATGAAGGTATGATGAGTCGTCTGCGTGCCTTGCTTGTGTGTGAAGGGGCACTTTCTTCCCTTGCACTAGAGCTTAAAATAGACGAGTGTATGTTACTTGGGCACGGTGCGGAGCAATCAGGCGAGCGCAAACGTCCTTCTATCCTTGCCGATATGTTTGAAGCTCATATTGCCGCAATGTATCTTGATGCAGGTCTTGACAACACACGTGATTACCTGCTCTCTGTTTACAGAGATAAAATTGATGACGCAGTAAAAAACGGAAAAATAATTGATTATAAAACAAGACTTCAGGAAAAACTACAGGAAAACGGTCCGTGTAATATTGTCTATAACCTTGTATCATCTGACGGTCCCGTTCACCACTGTCTGTTTAATATGCAGGTTGTTGCAGACGGCAAAGTTTTAGGAAGCGGCAGTGCATACAGCAAAAAACAGGCACAGCAGGCTGCTGCAGAAGATGCACTCAATAAATTAAACTGATTTTTAAATTTTTTACAAAAAACCATTGACATTTTGGTTATGTTTTGGTATACTAACAAGGTCGAATTTGATTGGAGAGGTATCGAAGTGGTCATAACGAGGCGGTCTTGAAAACCGTTTGTCCGAAAGGGCGCGTGGGTTCGAATCCCACCCTCTCCGCCATTTTTTTATAACATGCAAGGATTATTCCTTGATTGGTAGCTTTACTGCATTTGGAGAAGTACTCAAGCAGGTCGAAGAGGCGCCCCTGCTAAGGGCGTAGGTCGGGAAACCGGCGCGAGGGTTCGAATCCCTCCTTCTCCGCCAGGAAATGGACAGATAGTCACATTGTGATTGTCTGTCCATTTTGTTTTGTTAGTCGAAAGGGATTCGAACCCTGAGAGGGCAACACGCTAAAAACGATTGATAATCGTTTTTAGCGTGTTGGTGCGTAGCCCGGT
This sequence comes from Clostridia bacterium, assembly GCA_045656645.1. Lineage (GTDB taxonomy): Bacteria > Bacillota > Clostridia > UMGS1883 > UMGS1883 > UMGS1883. Next base: position 25,660 of record JAZORN010000048.1, read on the forward strand.
ACCGAAATGCGAAGCATTTGGGTGGGCAAGCAAGGGAGGTGCTTTAGCAACTCCATCCCTCCTTCTCCGCCACCATTAAGCAAGTCATTTTTAGAATTACTTGCTTTTTTGGTTGTGCGGAAAGGATTCGAACACGAGCGCCGGGCACCGAAAACGGGTAGAATCCTTCAAAGTTGACAAAAATTTACGTCCCCTTTGTCCAGTCCCCTTTATCCACGTAAACTTCTGTCAGAAATGTTATTAAAGTATATTTCTGCGGTAAGCGGTGGGAGAACAGCCAGCACGCTTTTTAAATATACGAGAAAAATAATTGCTATCCTGAAAGCCTACTGCTTCAGCAACCCGCTGTATATTGATGTTTTTAGATAGAAGTTCTTTGGATTTTTCAATACGCAGTGTAAGTAAATAGTCGATAATCGTGGTGCCTGTATCCTTCTTAAATACTGCATCGCAATAAACGGGAGAAAAAAAGGTAAAATCACCTATATCCTTCAGCGTGATTTTATTTCTGAAATTTTGATGCAAATAGTCAAAAATACTTCGTGTCAGAGAAGTATATGCTTGTGAAACCGCTTTTTTCTCCAACACAGAAAGCAGGCAAGCAAGCAGATGTTCATTTTCCTCTCTGTTGTCGAAATCAGAGGATTTATTGATTGCATCGTAAGCAGTTAGCAAAGCATAAACCGCCCCATGCACAGCGTCACACATAATATTCGGTAGAGATGGTGCATGCTCACTCAAAAAATTAAAAACAAAAAAATCTACATAATTATCAGATGCCAAACGGATGCGTGAACTTCCCTCACGAAGAAAAAGAACGGTTCCCGGTAAAAGTTCAATTTGCTGTCCGCCTATTACATAAGTTATATGTCCTTCCAGAAGAATGATCAGATTGTTCCACTGCAGGCACTCATTTTGCAAGGCTGATACAGAATAATATGAATTGTGGCTCGCATAAAATAAATTAGGTTCATTCATCTTGATATTGTGCTAATCAAGTCCTCGTTGCTTGATATTGTGCATTCCTTTCTTAATAAAATAATGCTATAATGATCATAACATATACTAATATTTTTGTCAACAGAAAGGAAGAATACCTATGGGAAAATGGATTGTCGGAGATCTTCACGTTCATACACAAAACTGTAATGATGGCACTCTTTCGGTCGATGAAATCATTCGCCGCAGTAAGGAATATATAGATTTTATTGGAATTTCTGGACATTCCTACTACACACCTGATTGCTTTGAAAATCAATATGCCGAGGTTGTCGCAGCACGCAAAAAATATCCCAATCTGCCAATATTTCATACTGCGGAACAGAACTTTCCGCTTCAGCGACATACTATGTTTGTTACGAGCCCTGAAAATAATGAGTTTGCGTTACAACGTGAACTTGTACAAAAGTTCCACCGCCAAAACGGACACGAAGGTCAGGCAGAGGCCTGTGCCGAGCTTCGTTACGTCAAGGAAGGTTGGGGGGAAAAGGATACCTTTATGATCTACAACCATCCAAATTCTCCCGACGTTCCTATTGAGAATTTCCGTGTGATCGCTAAAGAAAATCACATCTTTAAGATTATCGCATGCGTGGATCGCGGGGAGCGTCGGGCCAAGCAGACCTGGGATATTGGAGAAGAATGGGATCGCCTTTTGTGTGAAGGTTACCGCCTTTACGCACGAAATGGCTCCGATTTTCACAAGCATTTTTTAGACGGTGGTCATGATTATTTCCCGGGCGAGTTCGTACAGGATCACTTATACGTGGAAGAAAATACCTACAAAGAAATAATTCGTGCCTATCGCGACGGAAGATTTTACTGCACAGTAGGCAACTGTATCGAAAATCCGATATTTACTGCAGAAAAAAAGAAAGATGGAAATTATCTGGTGCATCTTTCATTCACAGCAAATGTTGAAATGGAGCAAGTTGACGTGATAGCTGACGGTAAATGCATTTGTTCCTTCAATAACATTCCATATGAGTTTTCCTATGAAGGCGTTCTTTATGCAACGAAATATTTTCGTGTGCGCGGATGGGGCAAGGGTGTAGACCGCAAGTATGAAGATGGCCAGTACACTCCACAATTTCTGCTTAACCCAATTTTTGTTTCAGACTGCGAGGTATCAGAAAAATGCTTTTAATTTGTCCCGTCCACACACCTCAATTTTTAGAAAAATATGAACTTGGAGTAGAGGCTCATATTGGTCGGTACGACAAGTTTCCCTCGTGGGAACAATATATTCCGTTCACACACGGCGTACATTTACCCTATGCAAAGCTAAACCTTGCCGCAATTGACGATGACCTTCGCGCGCATTCCATTGATACTGTAAAAGCAGCCATTAATATCGGATGCCGCTATCCGGTAGAAAAAATGGTGATGCACACTATGGGAATCGAATCTCTTGACGGCGTGTTTCTCGGAACCTATGAGCGTATGATCGAAGGATTGCGAGATCTGGCAGATTATGCCGCTACCAAAAAAATTACATTATGCATTGAAAATCAGGCACAGCATATTCCGCATCGCAAAATTTACGGTGTAACTGCCGATGAGTGGTATCAAATTCAAGTCGACGTATGTCGTGAAAACGTAATGCTGACGTTAGACACGAGCCATGCCGCCTGCGCCGCTGCTCTTCTGGCTGGTGAACAGGCTCGGTTTGCATATATGTATGAGTTTTTAAAGCATCCCGATCGTATTGGAAGAGTACATTGGTCGGATTCACGATTAAAAAATGCAGAAGCTTATTATAAGGATATGCATTTGATTCCGGGTGAAGGTGATCTGCCAATAGAGTTTCACCGCAGGATAAAGAACCTGAATGCAGTCAAGACACTGGAACAAAAGCGTTCGGAGGAGGATGTTCTTCAAGGTCTTGCATTCATTAATTCACTTTGATAAATAATTTGGCTTTAAACAGCTATTCTCACCCTATTTTTTCTGTGATTTTATATGTATCGGTTACATTAAACTCTATTACTATTTTATCTCTATGCAATGTAATCTGTTTCACATACTCATCGGGAATTGTGCATACGGCACTCTTCCCTCCTTCTCCGCCATCAGAAAAGGGCTCTATAATATCTATTGGGGTAACCATTTTTTAGTTTACAACGACTTATTCTGTACAGATACCAACTTCCGCATACGAGTCTCAGTCGGGCGATTTAATGACAGATGCACTGCTGGAACTTGGCAAAAAATTAAATAGCTAAAAGCTTTTTGCCTTTCTTCAATTTTTTCAATAAAAAAAGGACGTTTATCGTCCTTTTTTTATTGAAATTTCTTCTTTAATGATTTATAATAATTACAGAAACGGAGGCTATTATATGAGTATAACAAAAAAAGAATTTGGCAATCTTGATGGTCAGGCTATTTATGAATACACAATTTCAAATAAAAACCTTTCTATGAGTGTTCTTAATTACGGCGGTATTATACGCACACTTATATATAACGGTGTTGATGTTGTTTTAGGTCGTGACAGTTTTGCAGAATATCTGAAGAATAACGGTTGCTTTGGTGTTATTGTCGGCAGAAATTCAAACAGAATTGAAAACGCTGAATTTACACTTAACGGCAAGCTTTACAAGCTTAATCCAAACAACGGCAGAAATAATCTGCACGGCGGTATAAATGGTTGGGATAAAAAAATATGGGATGCACAGGAAAAGGGTGAAAACGCACTTGTTCTTTCCCTTACAAGTCCTGACGGTGATGAGGGCTTTCCCGGTGAGGTAAAGGTAAATGTCACCTACACCCTTACGGATGATGACGCTCTTTCTATTACATATGAAGGGATAAGTGACGCTGACACAATCCTCAATATGACAAATCACTCCTACTTTAATCTTAACGGACACGACAGCGGAAGTGCGGAAAATCACACACTCTTTTTAAACTGTCCGTTCTATACCCCGAACAACGAAGAATGTATGCCCACAGGTGAAATTCACAGTGTAAAAGGAACTCCCTTTGATTTTACAACCCCTGATCGTATTGGAAAGGCATTTACAGACGATTTTATTCAGTCAAAGATGTTTAACGGTCTTGACCATAACTTTATAATAGACGGACGAGGAATGCGCCTTGCCGCAAGCTTCTGCGGTGATAAAACGGGAATTAAAATGGATACATACACTGACTGCCCCGGTGTTCAGATTTATTCAAATAATAAGTCTAATGCCACCCGCATCTGCAAAGACGGGGCACATTACGTAAATTACAGCGGAATATGCTTTGAAACGCAGGCTTTTCCCAATGCAATGAAGCATACTCACTTCCCCAGTACAATACTCCGAAAAGGTGAAAAGTATTATACACAAACCATCTTTAAATTCTCAAAATAAAATTCCTATACAACTAAAAAGCCGTTCAAAGCTTAAATGCTTTGAACGGCTTTTAAATTCAGTTAAATTTCTTCAGGCTCTTCGCCCTCATCGTCTGCTTCCTCTTCTTCATACTCGTCGTATTCATCATATTCTTCTTCATCGTATTCTTCGTCATACTCTTCATCTTCGTCGTCTTCCTCGTCCTCATCATCACCCTTTTTAAGGAAGATTGAAAGAGCAAAGAGAATACAAACAATAATAATTACGATAAGGCATCCGATGATAAGCTTTCTTAAAAATCCGCCTGATGTCTTAGGAGTATCTTCAGGCTCGTCATCTGCTACAGCGGCGTTTTCACCCTCTGTATCCTTATCAAGCTGTGCATCATCCTCTGCGGGAGCAATCTCCTGCGGAGCCTCCTGCACCTCTTTAAGGGTTTTCTTCGTCTGGGCAAGTTCTGCCTTCAAGCGATTGATTTCGTCCTTATATGTACTGATTTCAGCTGCATAACGGGAGCTTTCCATCTCCATATCGTGCTGCATCAATTCAACCTGCTTCTGCGCCTCCTGCGCCTGCTTATTGGAAGAAACCGCCCTTCCGCACAAAACACCGATAAGAAGGCATAACAAGCATAACACAAGTGCCGCTGATGCAGTAATCTTCTTTCTCTTCTTTTTAAGCGGGGTAACGCTCCTGTAATTGTTAAGTTCCATATCTATCCCTCCAATAAACTTTCGTTATTTTCAGTATAGCACAAAAAAATACATCTTACAAGAAAAAAAACAAAATTCTGCGTTTTTTTATCAAATATCCTCAACCTCTTTTTTTTCATCCTTGATTTTACTATTTATATATTCATCGTTATCAGTATCTACGAACAGATTTATAATATTGGCTAACTTTTCGTCAGCACTAATATCTTCATTTTTCTTATTAAGTGCTTCTATAATTTTATGCAATCTATGCTTTACGTCATTTTCCTCAACTTGTATTTTGTATTTTTCATCTAAACGCAAAAAAGGGGCTGTTTGAAGAACTACACTATTTATCCCCTTACAGTTGATGGTAATTGGATAATCGTTTCTGTTAGTGATACAAAATTCAAGGTCATACTTACCTTTCCTGTTTACACGTGCTATTCTTGTCTCATCAGAATTTTCGTTGACATCATCTTTATCATAATATACAAACTCCGTTCTTTTTTCACACTCTTTTAAATCAGCGAGCAGTCTTTTCTTTAATTCTTTCATATTTAATATTCCTTTCAATTCATTTTTTATTGTAAAAATTGTTAATATGGATAATACGCATAAAAAACAATTTTTTCTATAGGATTGTTATTTCCTGAAAATACTACTTCTGACTCCATAAGTTCTGTAGTATTTGAGAACGGCTCGTAACAATAATCCGTTGAATAAGCTATAATGCTCTCTTTTTTGTCCAGAAATAAAATCTGCCAATTTACATATTCATCTTTAATTTCCCCTGTTTTCATTTTATAGTTTACAGACTCCCCTGAAAATTCTACATTAGAAATAGCTACATCTTTTGCGGAAGATACACAATTGCTACGTAATTTTATTTTTGTTTCTATCCTTCCTAAATTAGAACGAATAATATTCAATCTTTCAAAGCTCCGCTCAACCTCAAATATAATCCTGCTTTTTGGGAATATTATGTCACCGTAGCCATCTCCAGTGATTTCATAAAGTCCATAAGGTCTTTCCACAATTTCATTACTCTTATTATATACTATGCTTTCATCACAACCAAAATCTATGGGATAATCTGTGGGATTATACACCTCATATATAAGTCTTAAATTATCATCATCACTATTATCTGATATTATTGAAAATTCTACGCCGTTTGAAAACTTAGTTGTTTTTTTCTTTGTAGATATAGTTAATTCCTCTTCAAAACCCGAAACTATTTTATCTGTTGCAGAATATGAATTTTTATAAGTTTTTTCATCTGAATAGATTATGCCCTCATTGTTTTCTTCTTCACTGTATTCTTCATCAAAGGAAGATTCTTCCTCACTGTATTCCCCCTCAAAAAGATGTTCTTCTTCGCCCATATACTCATCAGATGCAATATAGTCATTCATATCTTTTTCCATAGTATTAAATACTGCAACCCCAAAAACACCTATAGTCAGAATAGCAGATACAGAACATACTGCTATTTTTTTCTTGCTCCACTTTTTAACCGCTATTTTAGTTTTACTGACAGATTGTGTAGTCACACTAACATTTTTTACGGCTGTAGGAGTATTGGAATTTTTAAGACTGCTTGCATCTAACTTTATATTCCAATTCAGGGCAAATGTTATATATTCCACAGCACCAACTGCGGTTTGTTCAGAAAGTCCTACATTATCTATTAATCTTCTGGCAGAAACAATCATTGCCATCTTTTTATCTACATCTTTTTTCCCATCTGCATTATACAATATAGAGAAAACATTTTCTTTATACATATGCAAGAACATATTTTTCTCTTTTATTAGTCGAGGAATAATATCATTAACAATTCCAAAAAACTTTTTACCATTTCTCAGAATTTCTTTCCCATATAAATCTATTACATATTTTGTCGCATCTGCCGCATTATCGAATGATTGTAAGGGATTATCAGTGTCGCAATTTGGGCACCTTGTTCCACACACATTGACATCGAAATCAGTATTGCACTTTTTACATATCATATTTTTTCCTCTATTCAATAAATTTCTTTAAGCTTCTTAATATCTAATATGGCGGCAATAGACATATCGTCTCCGCTTCCTTTTTCGCTCAATCTGGGAAGATACTCCTCTAATTCTTCTTTTGCTTGTGCAAAATCAGTTTCAGAAAAAGATTTTGAAATTACGCAATACAGGGAATACAGCTCTGAAACGTCACCGAAACAATCATCAATTCCATCACTTCCGATATATATTGCAACCGGCATATTTTGACTATAATAATATCTGAAGTTATTAAACGCATCAAAATCACACATTGATGTTGTTTCATTTAAAAAGCACTTATCATTCCACGGAATTGGCTGAGCAAGTGAACTATCCTCCTGTAGTACAACACATTTTCCGTCTCCCAACTGTATTCCCAACCAAAAATTTTGTGTAGCAACAACTGCTATTAAGGTTGTACCATAAGCACTTTCAATTTTTTCTCCTGACATATACAATGCTTTCATTTTATCAGAAACAAGCATCATTTCCTCATCAGAAAACGGATTTTGCTCAACATCGTTATGTACTTTTTCGTTCCAGTGCGATATGATGCTTTTTTCCAGTTGCTCAATCATTTCATTTTTACGCTTCTCATTTCCTTGATTAAATTCTTCTGCATATATTAGAAATTCGGCAATGCATTCATAGGCACTTCTGCAAGCATATAGAGAGCCTTTATCACTTCTGAAATAGTTATCTCCTCCGTGACCATCACAAACCATTATAATATGATTTTTTCCATCAGAAAAAGAAAAGGAATTGTCCTGACATATTTTATTTTTCTTTATATGACTTGCTCCCTGTACTGTTGTGTTAAACACTTTTTTATCTGCTTCGTTTTGCTTATTTTCGTTCATAATCCCACCTAACTAAGTCTACCAAACAATTTCATCATCAGACATAGAAGAGAGGTCATCAGCATCTATTTGTTTAAGATTTTCTATAAATGCTTCTTGTTTACTCTCTACGTCGTTTGAAGAAGATGTCAATCCCACTTGCGAGCTTTTGCTTCCTATTTGTGATGCGGTAACACTTACAAATCTAATCATTTTCTTTAAAGCTTCAGGTGTATGAACAGTTAAAACACTTTCACTATTTCCTGTAAACTCTTCTAAAACTGAAATATCAGCGTCATCACCAATGGCTACCGCTACTTTAATTGCTTTTTTAAACCAATTATTTTCTTGAAGTTTAGATAGACCCTTTATATAATCATCTGTAGGAGCCCCATCGGAAAGCAAAAATATAGCAGGTGCAAACGAGCCTACAACATCATTCATAAATTCATTACGGGATAGTTTTTCATTAAGTTTAATACAAGCTTCCCCCAAATCAGTTACACCTGATGCATCCAAGTAATTCCAAGTAAAATTTTCAGCTTCAATCGGAGCCGGGGTTATCCACCTGCATCCCGTCGAAAAATCCATTGCCGCAATTTTAATCTGAGCATCTGCGTTTTCTTTTGATATGTCCACAAGTTCAGGAAGAACTTCCTCAATAGCAGTATTAACTGCACCGATTTTAGAGCCTGACATACTTCCTGACGTATCCACAATAAAAAATAAAACCATCGTTCTTCTCGGAACTGTTACTGCTTCATCATAAACTCCCATTTTCTTTCCTCCACTTTCATATTGAAATTTCTGCTATACAATTTCCAAAGTTAATTTTTAATCCGTTGGCAATTAAAACAACTTCATTCTTTTTCACCTGTTTTTGTGTGTTATCTGGATATAACATATACCATACCTTATCGGATAAATTCCTTATTCCCCATATTCCTTTGTCATTTTTACTCTGAATAACTTCTCCAGAAACAGTTAAATAATCATCGCTATCCATATCAGTATGACATAAATATATTTTCTTTGCAGGACACAGCATAACTCTGTGTTTTTTCACTTTAAGCACAGGCAATTTTTCTACTGTATTTTTGCAGTTAATACACTGACAAGCACCCCCATCAGTCTTTGCAAAAGTTTCCTCGCCACAGGAATGGGTAACCAACGTATCTCTCAGTGCTGTAAGATTTTTTTGCCATTCATTCTCTGTTAAGCGATACTTTTCATCACTCATCGCACTTTTACTGAACGCTTTGCAAAATTCATCTTGTATAAATTTGGGATACAACTGCCAAAACCTTAGCGCATTGATATGCACCCCACGAACCGGTCTGTTTGAATCATCTGTATCATCATAGATAAAAACAGGCTCACTTCCATAAAATTTTCTTTCAAGTTCTTCGGTAAGACACGGACATAATGTTTTTTTGCCCTCTAATGGGTGTGATAAAAATAAAAGCATAAACAGAATAACAGATAATGAAAATCTATCCGTATGTATATCCGGACGTTTTTTATTCAAAACAACCTCCGGAGCCATATATCGGCATTTACCTGCTATTCCAAGATTTTCGCCATATGGAGCAACATTATCATTATCGCATATGAGAACATCACCTGTATTTGGATTTATAAAAAAGTTACCATCATTTAAATCCTGATAGCTTTGTCCACGTCTGTGCAATTCTCTAAACCCGTTTACAATATTAAGTGCAGCGCTCACTATCGCTGAAATGCTTTTAAATTTTTCTTTTGCTAATAAAAAAGCAGAAAATTCCTTGTATTCTTGTGGTCTCAAATCCATCAAATAACCAAAAGAATTATCCTCAATTTCTGTTATATATTTCATCCATAAAAAGGATTTGGTAGGTTCCCCAAGCCTAATATTATTTAAAATATTAGAATAAAAAGCTTTTATATCTTTGATTTTGCCTGCGTAGTACCATTTAAGTGCAAACTCATTACCGGCATATTTCACTCGATAAACTTCACCTTGACCACCCTCGCCTAATTTTTCTAATACTTCCGCCTCGCCCCCTACAGAAATTTTTATTTTATCTCCTGCCTGAAAAATATCCACACATTTGTCCCCCTATTTCACTCAATAAAATTTCTCCAAACTACTGCCATAATAATTATTTTATTAAGGTAAATATAGCACAAATAAGATTTTTTGTCAATACTTTTAAGTATTATGTATAAATACTTTTAGAAATTTGAAACTATGCAAAAACAAGAATATACTAATACTTAAAGGTATTGGAGGGATAGTAATGAAGGATATTTCTGTAAAAATAGGAATACGCATACGTTACTTGAGAAATATGAGGGAATTAAGTCAGGAAAAGCTTGCACTTGAAGCGGGATTAAATCCTGCGTTTTTAGGTCACATAGAGCGTGGTCTTAAATGTCCGACAATAGTTACTCTTTCAAAAATTGCATCTGCACTTAATGTTTCTCTTTCAGAACTTGTAAACATTGAGGAGGAGACTACAACCAATAACAATGCACTTGATAAAATTATTTTATCAATAAAATCCCTTTCCCAAGAGGATACCGAGCGTATTGCACATATAGTTTCAGAAATAACAAAAATAAACTCCAATCAATAATTTTACGGCAACAAAAATGCATCTGTTACAAAGCTGTGCTTTGTAACAGATGCATTAATAATTTATATTATGCTACCTTTTGCCCTTTCTTCAATATTTCACGGGCAAATCCGCTATCATCATTTTTAATATCAAGGATAATCGGTTCGATGACAGTACTTACTTCACAGGTAAGCTTATAAAGCTCTGCTGATAATTCTAAAAAATCCCCTGTAAATCCATCAAAGATAACTGCTATATCTATGTCACTATTTTCATCAGCCGTATCTGTTAAATAAGATCCATATACAACTATCGCCATTGGTGAGCAACTTTTCATCACTTTATCTGCATATTTTTTTGCATATTCTAAAGCAGTGATTTTATCCATAACAACAACTCCTCGGTATTTTTGATAATTTCTTCACACTTTTCTTTTGTAAGCTGCGAAAATAACGTTTCCTTATACGAAGGATAACGACTTTCAATATTAAGAGGATTTAAAACAAACAAGGTTTGTTTCTGACCATCACTCATTTTATCAAATAATCCTGAAAGTTCTGCTAATCGGATTAAGTTGTGTATTTTGGGTGGTATATCTTCATTTTTAGCGCTCAACACTGCTTTTATACATTTTTCCACACTTTGATGGCACATAAATCCTACATATAAGTACCTTTTTGTAATCAGCATTGCAGAGGCAGTTTCAATATCATAATCAGATAATTCAAGCCAGTATTTGATTTTATCATTCATTGCCAATACACCTCTCTAATTATATTTTAGCAGATATATATTTTACAGTCAACTAAAATTCACAAAAAAGAAGCGTGCCGCTTCACCCATTTCGCATCCCGACTAAATTCAAATACGAAAAATGTCGCTCGCGATAAAATTGCGCAATTTGGTACAATTTAAGCATAGTTTGTATGTTTTACAGGCTATGCTTATTTTTGTTATAATAAGAAGGTAATAGTCTACTGACGCTCACGCAATTGAACTTAGGGTTCGAATAGGAAAGTGTCAGCCGCCTTCTTG